>DASPTH010000102.1:0-10843 GCA_035623515.1 Acidimicrobiia bacterium | reverse complement strand
GACCATGCCGAGCAGGCCGCTCACGCCGTTCAGCGAACCCGTCTTCCCGCGCATCTTGCCGGCGAGCTTCGTGTCGTTCAGCTGGTCGAAGAGCGTGCCGTTCTGCCCGGCGACGGGGAGCCCGTCCCACAGCGCCCGCATGTTCGGCCGGTCGCCGAGGGCGAGCGCCGCGACCAACGTGCGGCAGGTCACCCGATCGCCCCGGTCGAGGCCGGAACCGTCCTGGAGCACGACGCCGTCGGTCGGCACGCCGAGCTCGCGGAGCTTCGCGAGGATCACCGCGGTCCCCGCCGCGGTGGTCCCCTGGTGCGACACCTGGTAGCCGAGCTCCTTCGTGAACAGCTCCGCGCTGCTGTTGTCGCTCGAGGCCAGCATCGACCCGAGCACGTCGCGCAGCGGCGGCGAGGCGACCTTCGCGACCTCGACCGCGTTCGGCGGCGACACACCACGCGACGGCGCGCCGACCTGCACACCCCGCGCGGTGAGCAACGAGGTGAGCTCGGTAGCGGCGTAGAGCGCGGGGTCGGTCACCGGCACCTTGCTCGTGGCCCAGGAGCGGAAGCCGTCGTTCACGGTGAGCGCACCGAGCGGACCGACGTCACCTTCCTTCTGGTACTGGGGTTCCCAGGTGGGTACCGCGCGTTGGTCGTCGTAGCGGGAGTCGTCGGCGATGATGCCGCCGGGCACCCGGTGCACGCCCGCGGCCGCGATCGAGTCGGCGAGCGTCTCGAGTCGTGTGGTCACGTCGCCCTTCGTCTTGCCCTGCGACTGGAGGTACTCGCGGTAATCGTCCGTGGCGAGCACCGGGTCGCCACCGCCCACGAGCCACAGGTGGTCGACGGCGCCGTCCTGTGGTGCGGCAGGGGCGGTCACCCGCGTCTCGTAGACGAAGTCGGGTCCGAGCGTCGACAGCATCGCCGCCGCGACGAGCACCTTCTGCGTGGACGCGCCGAGCAGGGGCATGTCGGGATTGTGGCTGGCGAGCAGCGCACCGCTGCCGTCGACGAGGAAGCAGGTGGTGTCGCCGCCGATGTTGTCGTCGAGCACGTGCTGCAGCCGCTGCGCACCGACGGCGTCGACGACCGGCTGCGGCACCCGGCGGACCGACCACAGCGGTGTGGCGGCCACCTTCGGTGCTGCGGCCGCGGTCCTGCCGTCGTCCCCGGTGAACGCGAGCACCACGGCGACCGCGGCGCCGATGGCCAGCACGGCCGCGGTGACGCGCTGCCAGACGCTCATGTCGGACTGCTCCCCGCTCGAGGCCACGCGACCGACCGGTCAGGGTACTGCCGCCTCCCGCCGGGCTCGTGTCGCGTGGCGGCCCGCCGTACGCTGCGCCGGTGGCGAAGTACGCCGCCGCCCACTCCCAGCACCCGGTCGCGGCGCACGCGGTCGGCGAGGCCGCGGGCGAGATCCTCGATGCCTTCGGCGGCGACGACGCCGATCTCGTCGTCTGCTTCGTGTCGCCGCAGTTCGTCGGCGCCTTCGACGACCTCGCGTACGCGGTCGGCAACCTCCTCGGCCCGCGCGTGCTGCTCGGCGTCACCGCAGTGGCCGTGATCGGGAACGACCACGAGTTCGAGGACGGCCCCGCCGTCGCGCTCTTCGCCGCGCAGTTCCCCGAGGCGCAGCTCGTCCCGGTCACGCTCGCGCTCGAGTCGACTCCCGAGGGCCACGCGATCACGGGCTGGCCCGAGCTCGACCACGACCCGTCGACGCTGCTGCTCCTCGCCGACCCGTTCAGCTTTCCCACCGACGGCTTCCTGCAACGGCTCGACGAGGCACGTCCCGGGCTCCGCGTGATCGGCGGCGCGGCGTCGGCCGCGCACGGCCCCGGCGGGAACCGCCTGCTCCTCGACGGGCGGGTCACCGCCGCCGGGGCGGTGGGCGTGCTCGTCGACGGTGTCGAGGTGAGCACCGTCGTGTCACAGGGGTGCCGGCCGCTCGGCCGCCCGTACGTGGTGACGCGCGGTGAGCGCAACCGCATGGAGGAGCTGGGCGGGCAGCCCGCGCTACGGCGGCTCGAGGAGTGCGCGGCGAGCGTCAGCGACGAGGACCGCGCGCTGCTCCGCGCGGGCCTGCACGTGGGGCTGGTCGTCGACGAGCACAAGCCGGAGTTCGAGCGGGGCGACTTCCTCGTGCGCAACGTCGTGGGTGCCGATCCGGAATCGGGCGTGCTCGCGATCGGCGACGAGGTCAACGTGGGCCAGACGGTGCAATTCCACGTCCGGGACGCGGCCGCGGCCGACGAAGACCTCCACGAGCTCCTCGCCGGGCACGACGCCGAGGCCGCGTTGCTGTTCACGTGCAACGGCCGAGGGCGGCGGTTCTTCGGCGTGGCCGACCACGACGCCGGCGTCGTGCAGCAGCTGCTCGGCCCGCTCCCGATCGCGGGCGCCTTGTGCGCGGGCGAGATCGGCCCGGTGGGCGGCCGCAACTTCCTGCACGGGTACACGGCGACGCTGGCGCTGTTCCACTGACGCATGTCCGACGAGGGCAGTGGGTCGTCGACTCGCGCGCCCGGGTGCGGGCCGTAGGCTGGCCGCGGATCGGCGGCGAAGGGATTGTGTGATGGCCGTGACCGACACCGATCGATCGGCGCTCGAGCAGCTCGGCATCAACGTGATCCGCGGGCTGGCCATGGACGCCGTGCAGAAGGCGAACAGCGGTCACCCCGGCACCCCGATGGCGCTGGCGCCGCTCGCGCACGTGCTGTGGACGCGGATCATGAAGTACGACGCGTCGGAGCCCGCGTGGCCCGATCGCGACCGGTTCGTGCTCTCGAACGGCCACGCGTCGATGTTGCTCTACTCGATGCTCTACCTCACCGGGTTCGGGCTCCAGCTCGACGACATCAAGCAGTTCCGTCAGTGGGGCTCGAAGACGCCCGGCCACCCCGAGTACTGGCACACGCCGGGCGTGGAAGTCACCACCGGCCCGCTCGGCCAGGGCTTCGCCAACGGCGTCGGCATGGGGCTCGCCGAGGCCAACCTGCGCGAGCGTTTCGGTCCCACCGCCGTCGACCACCACGTCTTCGTGATCTGTGGCGACGGGTGCCTCGAAGAGGGCGTGAGCCACGAAGCGGCGTCGCTCGCCGGCCACCTCGGCCTGGGCCGGCTCGTCTACGTCTACGACGACAACCACATCAGCATCGACGGGCCCACCGAGCTCGCGTACAGCGACGACGTGCCCGAGCGGTTCGCGGGCTACGGCTGGCACGTCGTGGAGCTCGGTGAGGTCGCCAACGATCTCGACGCGATCGAAGCGGGCATCCGCGCGGGTATCGCGGAGGCCGAGCGGCCGAGCCTCGTCATCCTCCGATCGCACATCGGATGGCCCTCGCCCAAGTACACCGACACCGCGCACGCGCACGGTGACGCGCTCGGAGCCGACGAGATCGCGGCCGTCAAGGACATCCTCGGGCTGCCGCAGGAGGACTTCTACGTCCCGGACGACGTCGTCGACTACTACCGAACGGCCGGCGCGCGTGGCCACGAGCAGCAGGTGGAGTGGCAGCGCGAGCAGGTGGCGCTCCGCGCGCGCGAGCCGGGGCTCGCCGACGAGCTCGACGCGTGTCTGGAAGGCCGCGGGCTGCCGGGTTGGCAAGCGAAGTTGCCGTCGTGGAACCCGGGCGGCGACGCCGTGCCCACCCGGCGCGCGTCGGGGAAGGTGCTCAGCGCGATCTGCGACGTCGTCCCGGGCCTGCTCGCGGGCGGGGCCGACCTCAGCGGGAACACCGGCACGCTGCTCGACGGAGTCGACGTGATCAACACGCACGTCTTCCGCGGCCGCCAGCTGCACTTCGGGATCCGCGAGCACGGGATGGGCTCGGTGATGAACGGCATGGCGGTGAGCGGCACGCTGCCGGCGGGCGGAACGTTCTTCGTGTTCAGCGACTACATGCGCGCCGCGCCGCGCCTGGCCGCGCTCTCGCACTACAAGACCGCGTTCGTCTGGACCCACGACTCGGTCGGGCTCGGCGAGGACGGTCCCACGCACCAGCCCGTCGAGCAGCTCATGTCGCTCCGCGCGATGCCCGGTCTGCGTCTGATCCGTCCTGCCGACGCCAACGAGACGGCGCAGGCGTGGCGCGTGCACGTCGACGGCACGGGGCCGACCGGCTTCGTGCTCAGCCGTCAGGCGATCCCGGTGCTCGAGGGCACCCTGGAGCTCGCATCCGATGGTGTGCCGCGCGGCGCGTACGTGCTGGTCGACGAGGGTGCACGCGCACCCGAGCTCGTCCTCGTCGGCACCGGTTCCGAGGTGTCGGTGTGTGTCGCCGCGCGCGAGACGCTCGTCGCCGACGGCCTGTCCGTGCGCGTCGTGTCGTTCCCGTCGTGGGATCTGTTCGCCGCGCAACCCGTCGAGTACCGCGACTCCGTGCTCCCACCCGGTGTCCCCAAGCTGTCGGTGGAAGCCGGGGTGACGCTCGGTTGGGAGCGCTACGTCGACGCGTCCGTGGGCATCGACCGCTTCGGCGCGTCGGCTCCGGGTCCGGTCGTGCTCGACAAGCTCGGGATCAATCCATCCAACGTCGCGGCGCGTGCCCGCGCGCTGCTCCAAGCAGGAGATGCTCGATGACGAGTGCGATCGCACGCCTCAACGACTACGGCCAGAGCCCGTGGTACGACAACCTCGCGCGACGGCTGCTCACCGGCGGCGGTCTCGCGCAACTCGTGAGTGACGACGGCATCCGGGGCGTCACCTCGAACCCCACGATCCTCGACAAGGCGATCGACGGCGGCGAGGGCTACGACGACCAGCTGAAGGAGTGCGCGCGGCAGGGGCTGTCGATCGAGGACACCTACTGGGCCGTGGTCGTCGACGACATCGTCGCCGCCACGAAGGTGCTCGAACCGGTGCACACCGCCGCCGACGGCGGTGACGGCTTCGTCTCGGTGGAAGTGTCACCCGAGCTCGCCCACGACACCCACGGCACGATCGCTGCGGCGAAGTCGCTGTTCGCGCGCGTGAACCGCCCGAACGTGTTGATCAAGATCCCGGCGACGCTGGAGGGCATCCCTGCGATCGAGGAGGCCGTCGCGTCCGGCATCCGCGTGAACGTGACGCTGATCTTCTCGCTCGCCCGCCACGAGCTCGTGATCGAGGCGTACCTCAAGGGCCTCGAACGGTTCGCGGCGAGCGGGGGCGACCTCTCGACGATCGCGTCGGTGGCGTCGTTCTTCGTCAGCCGGGTCGACACCGAGACCGACCGGCGGCTCCCCGAGGGCCACGAGCTGCGCGGCAAGGCCGCGGTCGCCAACGCCAAGCTCGCCTACCAGCTCTTCGAGGAGCGGTTCACCGGCCCGCGTTGGGAGGCGCTCGCCGCGAAGGGGGCTCGCCTCCAGCGGCCCCTGTGGGCGTCCACGTCCACCAAGAACCCGGCCTACCCGTCCACGTTGTACGTCGACGAGCTCATCGGCCCGAACACCGTGAACACGCTCGCGCCGGCGTCGATCGACGCGCTCCACCGGGGTGACGGTCACCAGCGTCCCGGCACCGTTACGGAGAACGTCGAGGAAGCGCTGCGCGTCATCCGTTCGCTCGGCGACGCCGGCGTCGACTTCGACGACGTGACCGACACGCTCGAACGGGAGGGCGTCGATTCGTTCTCCGACTCGTTCCACGACGCGCTCAACACCATCGAGAAGCGACGCGCCGACCTCACGTCCTGACGTTCACCGAATCCGCGAGCGCGGCGGCGGCACGCAGGTGGTCGGCCAACTGTGCCGGTGACGTGTGTGCGTTGAGCCCGCTCGGGTTGGGCATCACGTACGCGGCGACGCCGCCGAAGTCGACGGGCTGGATCCCCGCGATCGCGTCCCGGTCCACTGCGCTGCGCCATCCTGCGAGGCCCACGAAACAGACCGCGCGCGGCCGGAGCCAGCGCACGAGTCGTTCGACGCGCGCGGCTCCGTCCCGGTACTCCTCGCGCGTCAGTTCCGACGCGCCGACGGTTGCCCGCTTCACGAGATCGGTCGTGCCGACACCGTGGTGCGTGAGCGCGTGCCGTGCATCGCGGGCGCGCGAGACGATCCCGGCATCGAGGGCGGCGGGCCAGAACCGGTTCCCCGGGCGCGCGAAACCGACTCCCGCATCCGCGGCGTACAAGCTCGGGTTGAGGCCGCAGAGGAGGAGCCGCATGCCGGGCCCCACGACGTCGGGCAGCGTGCTCGCGCGGCGGACCAGCGCGTGGACCCACGTGTCGCGGGTGTCGTCGCCGGCCTCGAGGTCGACCACGTCGAAGCCGGCGCCGGTCAACACGTCACGCAGCGCGCCGGGCTCCCAGCGCACGAAGAAGCGTCCGGGGAAGTCGTCGTCGGGGAACGGCCCCTCACCGTGGCCCTGCATCATCGTGAGGTGCGCGGGCGCGCCGACGGCCAGGGAGTGGTGCAGCTCGGCGAGTGCGCAGGGCAGGCGGTCGCGGGCGATGTGCAGGTAGCTGGCGCGGGCCCACGCGCCGCCGAGCCCGCCGCGCCGGAACGGCAGCGCCTCGAGGTCGGCGTGCACGCCCGGCACGTCGGGTGCCGCGTCGCGTGCCAACCGCACCATCGCGTGCGCGGCGTCGAGTGCGACGGCCGGCCGCGGCAGGTACGGCAGGTGGAGTCCCGCACCGCAGCCCAGATCGGCGACCGCACCGTCGGCCACCGCGGCGGTCAACCGGTCGGCGCGATCGAGGAATCGGGCCTCTCGCGCGTCGCGCCACTCCTCGGCCCGGGCCTCGTACACCGCCACCGTGTCGCGATCCACCTGCGTAGTATCGCAACCGAGATGGACGACGCCGACAACGTTCGAGTCCGGGTGGTCGACGACGTCGCGCAGGCGTTCGCCGATCTCGTCGCGGTGGAGTCGCCGGCGTCGATCGCGCTCTCGGGCGGCGACACTGCCGAGCAGTGCTACGAGCGGCTCGCCCGCGCGTCGGTCGAGTGGCGCGGCGTGAGCGTGCTGTTCGGCGACGAGCGCTGGGTCCCCGTGGACGATCCCGAATCGAACGAGGGCATGGCGCGCCGAGTGCTCCTCGATGCCGTCCGTCCCCGTGCGATCCACTCGATGCGCGGCGCCGGCGACACGCCCGAGGCGGCTGCGTCTGCGTACGACGCGCTCGTCCGCGACATCGGCCCCGTCGCGTTCGTGCACCTCGGCCTCGGCCCCGACGCCCACACCGCCTCGCTGTTCCCGGGATCGCGCGCACTCGAGGAGCGCGAGCGGCTGGTCGTCACCAACGGCGACGACCAGCATCCGCACCTACGGCTCACGTTCACGTTTCGGGCGATCGCGATGGCGAACCTCGTCGTGTTCACCGTGACCGGCGAGGACAAACGTGAGGCGTTCGCGCGCGTCCGCGCCGGCGACGACGTGCCGGCCACGCGCGTCACGGCCGAGCGCGTGGTCTGGCTGGTCGACCCCGCGGCCGCGGGTGAGCCCGCCGCGTAGGCTGCCGGGCCGTGGACACCGCCGCACTACTCGACGCACCGCTCGCCGATCTCACGACCGAGGCGGTACGGCTGCGCGACCGCGCGCACGGTGACCGAGTCACGTTCTCGCCGAAGGTCTTCATCCCGCTCACGATGCTGTGCCGCGACCGCTGTGGGTACTGCACGTTCGCCAAGCCGCCCGCGCACCTCGCCGCGCCCTACCTCTCGCTCGACGAAGTGCTCACCATCGCGCGCCGCGGCGCGTCCGTGGGTTGCCACGAGGCGCTGTTCACGCTCGGCGAGGCACCGGAAGCCCGGTACCCCGTCGCCGCCGACTGGCTCGCCGCGCACGGCTACGCGTCCACCGTCGACTACCTCGTCGCCGCGTGCCGGGCCGTGCTCGACGAGACCGGTCTGCTCCCGCACGCCAACGCGGGCGCGCTGCCCCTCGCGGACCTGGAGCGCCTGCGCGCGGTGTCGCCGTCGCAGGGGATGATGATCGAGACCCTGGCCGAACGGCTCGGCGAGCCGGGGGGCCCGCACGCCGGCGCGCCCGACAAGACCCCGGCGCGGCGCCTCGCGACGCTCGACGCGGCCGGCCGCGCCGGGATTCCCTTCACCACCGGCATCCTGGTGGGGTTCGGGGAGACGCGCGCCGAGCGCCTCGAGGCGCTCGTCGCCATCCGCGACTCGCACGCGCGGCACGGGCACGTGCAGGAGGTCATCGTCCAGAACTTCCTGCCGAAGCCCGGTACCGCGATGTGGCGACACGACGCGTGCGACCGCGAGGAGTTCCTGTGGACGATCGCGGCCGCGCGGCTGGTGCTCGGTGCCGAGATGCACCTCCAGGCGCCGCCCAACCTCTCCGACCCCGACGAGCTCGGCGCGCTGCTCGCCGCCGGCATCGACGACTGGGGCGGCGTGTCGCCGGTGACGCCCGACCACGTGAACCCCGAGCGGCCCTGGCCCGCGCTCGACCGGCTGCGCGACGCCACCGAGGCCGCGGGCAAGACGCTCGCGCCGCGTCTCACGGCGTACCCCGAGTTCGTGCGGCGGCCCGAACGCTGGCTCGCGCCCGAGGTGCGCGCCGCGGTGTTGCGGGCGTCCGACTCCGAAGGGCTCGCGCGCGACGACTCGTGGGCGGCCGGCGGCGACGAGACACCCCCGAAGCTCCTCCCGGCGCTCCCGCCGCCGACCCGCGCGGGCTCGCGAGTCGGCGAAGTGCTCGACGGCGTGCAGGCGGGCGAGGAGGTCGGCGTCGACGAGATCGTCGCGCTCCTGGAAGCACGCGGCTCCGACTTCCACCGGGTCGCGGCCGTGGCCGACGACCTGCGCCGCGCCGCGGTGGGCGACGTCGTCACGTTCGTGCGGACGCGCAACATCAACTACACGAACATCTGCACGTTCAAGTGCCGGTTCTGTGCGTTCTCGAAGGGTCCGCTGTCGCTCAACCTGCGCGGTGACCCGTACCTGCTCCCGATGGAGGAGATCCAGCGGCGCGTGGTCGAGGCGGTCGAGTGCGGCGCCACCGAGGTCTGTCTCCAGGGCGGCATCCATCCGAGCTTCGACGGCGAGTACTACCTCTCGGTCGCCCGCGCGGTGAAGGAGGCCGCGCCGACGATCCACGTGCACGGCTTCACCGCGCTCGAGGTCACCGAGGGCGCTCGCCGCCTCGGGATGCCACTCCGCGAGTACCTCGCGCTGGCCAAGGACGCGGGGCTGGCGTCGCTTCCCGGCACCGCCGCCGAGATCCTCGACGACGAGGTGCGCGCCGTCATCTGCCCCGACAAGGTGACGACCGACGAGTGGCTCGAGGCGCACCGTCTCGCACACTCGGTGGGCCTGCGGTCGAACATCACGATCATGTTCGGCCACGTGGAGCGGCCCGTGCACGTGGCGCGGCACCTGGTGCGCACCCGCGAGCTCCAGAAGGAGACCGGCGGGTTCACCGAGTTCGTGCCGCTCCCCTTCGTCCACATGGCGAGCCCCATCTACCTGCAGGAGAAGTCACGTCGCGGTCCGACGATGCGCGAGGTGCTCCTCGTGCACGCGGTCGGCCGGATCGCGTACC
The DNA here is from genome assembly GCA_035623515.1 of Acidimicrobiia bacterium. Lineage (GTDB taxonomy): Bacteria > Actinomycetota > Acidimicrobiia > IMCC26256 > DASPTH01 > DASPTH01. The sequence continues at coordinate 1,357 of DASPTH010000102.1, read as the reverse complement.
GCGGATGGGTCGACAACATCCAGGTCTCGTGGCCGAAGTGCGGGATCGAGGGAGCCCGGGAGGCCCTCGGCGCCGGGTGCAACGACCTGGGCGGCACGCTGATGGACGAGAACATCTCGCGCGCCGCGGGCGCCGAGCACGGGCAGGAGCTCGACGACGACGACTTCCGCTCCATCGCCGAGCCCCTCGGCCGGCCGCTCGAACAGCGCACCACGCTCTACGGGCGCGTCACCACCGTCGGTCGCCGCCTCCGGCCGCGCGCCGACGATCACGACCACGCGGTGCCGGTCACGATCTCCGCGCGCGGATGACGCGCCTCGACGTCGTCGCGATCGGGCACGCGCTCGTCGACGTCATCAGCAGCGAGGCGGACGCCTTCGTCGTGGAGCACGGGCTCGAGCGCGGGGTGATGACGCTCGTCGACGCCGACCGGTCGCTCACGCTCTACGCGGCGATGGGACCGGCGATCGAGATGTCGGCGGGCTCGGCCGCGAACACCATCATGGGCCTCGGCTCGCTCGGGGGCGCGGCCGGCTACATCGGGCGGGTCGGTGACGACGAGCTCGGCGACGTGTTCGTGCACGACATTCGTGCGTTCGGCATCGAGCACCTCGCGCTCGCGCGTGCCGCCTGTGAACCGACCGGCCGGTGCCTCGTGGTGGTCACGCCCGACGCGCAGCGCACGATGTCGACGTTCCTCGGTGCCGCCGCCCGGCTCGGGCCCGACGACCTCGACGTCGAGCTCATCGCGCGTGCCCAGGTGCTGTACCTCGAGGGCTACTTGTGGGACGACGAGCAGGCCAAGGCCGCGTTGCGGCGGGCGGCGCGCACCGCCCACGACGCCGGGAACCGCGTCGCGTTGACGCTGTCCGATCCGTTCTGCGTCGACCGGCACCGGAGCGAGTTCCTCGCGCTGATCGACGACGACGTCGACGTGCTGTTCGCGAACGAGGCCGAGATCGAGTCGCTCTACGAGGTGGACGAGTTCGACCTCGCGCTCCAGCTCGTGCGCGACCACTGTGAGATTGCCGCGCTCACGCGCAGCGAGAAGGGGTCGCTGATCGTCACCCGCGACGAAGTGCACCTGATCGACGCCGCTCCCGTAACCGACGTGGTCGACACCACCGGCGCCGGCGACCTGTACGCGGCCGGGTTCCTCCACGGGCTCACCCACGGCTACGACCTCGGCACGGCCGGGCGCCTCGGGTCGCTCGCCGCTGCGGAGGTGATCGGGCACCTGGGGGCGCGCCCGCAGGAATCGCTCGCCGAGCTCGCGCGGCCGCTCCTCGAAGCCGGCGCTCGGTGAGGCTCCCGCGCTACCGGACCGGCGACGCAGAGCTCGACGCGGCCGTGGCCG
>DASPTH010000097.1:0-2440 GCA_035623515.1 Acidimicrobiia bacterium | reverse complement strand
TCCTCTCTCGTGTGGTTGGGTCTCCTGACCATCGTGTGGGGTGAGCTCTAAACGTCCTGCTGTGGCCGGGCTCTAAGGGTCCGAAGGTCCGGTGGTGTGCCGCCGCGCGTCGAGCGAACGCTGAAGCTCCTCGAGCACGCGGACGACGCGCAGACCACTCGCGCCGTCCGAGCGCGGCCGGCGCCCGTGGCGCACGCTCTCCACGAAGTGCTCGCACTCGACCCGCAGCGGCTCGACGTTCGGGATCTGGGGCGAGACGATCCCGCCCGTTCTGGTGATGTATTCGCCATAACCGCGCGAGATCTGGTCGAACCCTTTGTCGAAGATGCTCAGCTTCCCCTCGAGCGCCATGTCGTCGAACGTCGCCATCCTACGCGAGCCGACGACGGTGAACCGGCGCTCCTTGTGGGGGTCGAGCCAGGACAGGTGCAGGTGCGCGGACAGGCCGGACGGGAACCGCATGAAACAGAACACGACGTCCTCGACCCGCTCCTGCACGTAGGACTCGCCGTGCGCGACGACCTCCGACGGCTCCTCGTCAGCCAAGAACAGCACGACCGACACGTCGTGCGCGCCCAGGCTCCACAGCGCGTTCTCGTCCGCGCGCAGCTTCCCCAGGTTCAGGCGGTTGCCGTAGATGTAGTAGATCCGGTCGCCCAGCTCGCCGGATTCCGTGAGCTCCTTGAGCTTCTGCACCCCAGGGTGGTACTCGAGCAGGTGACCGACCATCAGCACCCGCTCCGCGTCCTGCGCGGCGGCGACCACACGCTCGGCGTCCGCGACCGACTGGGCGAGCGGCTTCTCGACGAAGCGATGCTTGCCCGCCTCGAGCACGCGCACGGCGACATCGGCATGGGTCGGCACCGGGGTCGCAAGTGCGACCGCGTCCACGCTCTCGTCCGCGAGCACCTCGGCGATATCGCCGGTGACGCGCGCCAGCGGGAACCGCGTGGCCACGTGCTCGCGTGCCTCAGGCGAGGGATCGCAACACCATGCCAGCTCGCAGCCGCTGATCGCGTCGAAGTTCCGGGCCAGGTTCGGGCCCCAGTAACCGAGCCCGACGACGGCAATTCGGAGCGCGCCATCGTTCACGGCGTCCGGCGCCTCATCTGAGCAGCAGTGTAAGCGCGGACACGACGCGTTCCCCGGCACGACCGTCGCCGTACAGCGGCGGGCGTTCGCGGGGCGGCTCGCGCTCGAGCGCGCGCAGCGCGGCACCGGCGTCGAGATCGACCAGCACGTTCCACCCCTGCTCGACCGTCTCGGTCCACTCGGTGTGGGCGCGGAGCGTGATGCACGGCACCCCCGCCAAATATGCCTCCTTCTGCAGCCCACCCGAGTCGGTCATGGCCGCGCGCGCGTTGCACAGCAGCGCGGTCAGCTCGACGTAGCCGAGCGGCGGGGTCAGCACCACGTGCCCAGAGCGCTCGAGCTCGTCGAGCAGATCCGCCGCGACCAAGCGAGCCCGAGTACGTGGGTGAACCGCGAACACGACCGGCAGCGGCACCGCGCGCAGCAGGCCAACCAGCTTGGCCAACCGCGCCGGATCGTCGACGTTGCCCGCCCGGTGCGCGGTGGCGAGAACGTACCCGCCCGGCGTCACGCCGCGGTCGGCGACAAGATCGATCCGCTCGCGGGCGTGCGGCTGCGTCGCACGCGCGACATCCACCATCACGTCCCCGACCATCTCAACCGTCCCGCTCACGTTCTCGCGGCGCAGGTTCTCGACGGCGACCTGCGACGAGCACAGCAGCAGCGAGGAGGCGTGGTCGGCCAGCACGCGGTTGAGCTCCTCCGGCATCGAACGGTCGAACGAGCGCATCCCGGCCTCGACGTGCGCGACCGGGACGCCGACCTGGGCGCCGGCGAGCGCGCCCGCGAGCGTCGAGTTGGTATCGCCGTACACGAGCACGACATCGGGCCCCTCCTCGCCGAGCACAGGCTCGAGCGCGGTCAGCATCCGCGCGGTCTGGGAGCTGTTCGACCCGAGCGCGATCCCGAGCTCTCGGTCCGGTGCCGGCAGGCCCAGCTCCGCGAAGAACACCGTCGACAGCTCGTCGTCGAAATGCTGGCCGGTGTGGATCAGCAGCTCCCGGTGGCGCGCGCGGAGACGTGGCGAGACCGCCGCCGCCTTGATGAACTGAGGGCGGTTCCCGATCACCGTGAGGATCTTCATCGAGTGTCGGCGCCCGCCTGGAGCTGCCGCGTCTCGGCGCCGAGCTGCTGCATCTCGACCTCGAGCTGCTTGCGGACGAGCGCCTCGGCGACCTCGGCGGTCCGCGCGCTCACCGGGCCGGGCGCGTCGAACGTGCGCTCGTCGACCTGGGAGATCGGCTGCACCTCGCGGGTGGTCGAGGCCAGGAACGCCTCGTCGGCATCGAGCAGCTCGTCCAGCGTGCACGAACGCTCGGTCGCGCCCGTGGCCTCAATCACGATCGCG
>DASPTH010000091.1:0-12594 GCA_035623515.1 Acidimicrobiia bacterium | reverse complement strand
ATGGCACGGACTCAGGTGCGCGCCGCGTCCGGCCCGGCCTCGTCGGCGTCGAGCAAGCTCTTCTGGTCGAGCATGTAGAGCAGCCCGAGCGACGGCAAGATGATGATCGCGGCCAGGACGAAGACCACCAGGATCGTCTCCATCGTGGCATCGGGCGCCGCCGCCTGCGACACCTTCAGCGACGTCGGGAGCAGGTACGGCCACTGGGCGACGCCCCAGGCGAGGACGACCGACGCGACCGCGCCCATCGCGAGCAGACGGGCGCCGCGGTGGTTGTCGCGCACGAGCAGGATCAGGGTGCCGATCCCGCACAGCGCCGAGACGATCACCAGCGGCGACGCGCGTGACGTCAGCCCGTCGAACACGTATTTCGCGTTGTCGTGCAGCACCACGATGCCCGCCAACGCGAGGAAGCCCGCCACGATCGCGGCGCCGATCGCGCGCCTTCGGTAGTACTCGACCATGTCGGGAGCGTCGAGGCGGTCGGCGTCCCACACGAGGTAGACCGCGGCGAGGAACGCGCACACCGCCACCGCCAGCAGCCCACCGAGGATCGAGGTGGGGTTGATCCAGCTCGACCAGGGGTCGCCGGCCTTACCACCTGCCGGCACCTGGCCCGACGCGATGGCGCCGGCGACCGCGCCCATGCAGTACGGGACGAGGACCGACGACAACGCGAACGCAGCGCCGAAGTTCCGCCGGCTCGACGTGCGGAACACCTCCTTGCGGAACGCGAAGCTCGAGCCCCGCAGGACGATGCCGAGCGCGGCCAGCGACAACGGGACGAACAGCGTGAGCGTGATCGACGCGAACGCCTCCGAGAACCCGGTCCACAGCACGACGAGCACGAAGACCAGCCACACGTGGTTGGCCTCCCAGACCGCGCCGATGGAGTGCTGCGCGATCGCGCGCGGCCGCTCGCCCCGCTCGGCGCCGCCGGCGAAGAGGTCCCAGAAGCCGACGCCGAAGTCGGCGCCCCCGAACAGGGCGTACGCCGTGACGCCGAAGAACAGCACGACCGCGACCGCGTCCGTCACGCGGACCCGCTCTCGACGCCCGCACCCACTCTCACCGGCTCCGGTGGGCCGTAGGGCACCTCGCTCTCGGCCAGCTCGGGCTGCGCGCGCCAGCGGCGACTCATCGAGCGCAGGATCAGCACGAGGGTGACACCGACGCCCGTGTAGAGCCCGAGGATCACGAGGAAGGTGATCCACACTCCCTGGTTCGTGGTGGCCGCGGCGTCAACCTTCATGTAGTCGAACACGATCCAGGGCTGGCGGCCGACCTCGGTCACCACCCAACCCGCCTCCAACGCGAGGATGGCCGCCACCCCCGCGAACGACGCAATCCAGAGGAACAGCTTCGACCGCGGCATGCGCCGACGGAACAGCCACGAGAGCGCGTACCACGCCGACAGGAGGAAGAGCAGCGTCGCGAGACCGACCATGATGTCCCACGCGAGGTGGACGACGTTCACCTCCTGGTACGTGGGACGCGCGTTCGCAGGGAAGCTGTCGAGGCCCTGCACCACGGTGGACGTGCCGGTCGACGGGTCCGAGAGGATCGACGCCAGACCCGGGATCGGGAACCCTCCCACAACCTGACCCTGCGAGTTGAGGTGCCCGAACAGCGTCTCGGGCACGTCGCTCGACGTCTTCGGCACCAGCTCGATCGCCGCGAACTTCGTCGGCTCGTTGTTGTACACCCAACGGGCGAGGGTGTCGCCGACCAGCATCTGGATCGGCGCCGCGATCGCTGCCACCGTGAACGGGATCAGGAAGCCGAGGCGATGGTAGCGATCGCGGCGGCCGCGCAGCATGGCCATCGCGTACACCGACGCGATGAGGAAGCCGCCAACAAGGTACGCGGCGACGAGCATGTGTGCCGCTTCGTACGGCATCGCGTTGTTGAAGATCACTGCCCACGGGTCGACGTCGACGACCTTCCCGGCCGAGTTCAACGTGAACCCGCCGGGCTCGTTCATCCACGCGTTCGCGGCCACCACCGACACGGTGCCGCCGATGCCGGCGATCACGATGGGCACACCGGTCCAGAAGTGCTGCCACGGCTTCAGCCGCTTCCACCCGTAGATGTAGATGGCGATGAAGATCGCCTCGAGGAAGAAGAACAGCCCTTCGACCGTGAACGGGATCCCGAAGGCATCGCCGAACCGACCCATGAAGTTCGGCCAGAGCAGGCCGAACTCGAAGGTGAGCACCGTGCCCGTGACCGCGCCGACCGCGAAGGTCACCGCCATGTACTTCGACCACCGCTGGGCGAGCAGCAGCGCGTCGGCGTCGTCACGCTTGATCGCGCGCCAGTTGGCGATGAGCGCCATGAATGCCCACGACACCCCGAGGGGCACGAGGATGATGTGCGTGGCGAGGGTGAACGCCATCTGCGACCGGGCCCAGGGCACGGGATCGACCGCGAGCACGAACGAGGGCAAGATCACGATTCCGGGCGCGCGGGCTGCGGCGTCATCTCGGGGAACGGAGTCCGACTGAACAGGGCCCGCACCTGCTCGGGTGCGCTGAGGTCACCGCCCGTGTGCGCGACGCTGAAGACGCGTTCCGGTCGCTCCGGACCGATGAGTGACGTCACCCACCGCCACATCGTGGAGAACCGGCTCCCGAACCCGTTGAGGAACGCGAGGTGCACGAACATCCACACGAACCACGCGGGCGCGCCGCTCAACCGGAAACGCCAGAAGCTGCACACCGCGCGCAACCTCCCGATCGTCGCGACGCTGCCCAGGTCCCGGTAGCGGAAGTCGGCGGCGTGCTCGTGGCCGTGCAACCGGCGGCGGATGGTGTTCGCCGCGTGCAGCCCGCCCTGCAACGCCACCTCGGCCACGCCCGGGAGTTCGCGCAGGGTGACCATGTCGCCGATCGCGAACACCTCCGGGTGGCCGGGGAGCGTCAGGTCGGGGTTCGTCGCGACCCGGCCCGCCCGGTCGACCTCGGCGCCCGTGGCGTCACCGAGCATCTTCGCCAGCGGTGACGCGGCGACGCCGGCCGCCCAGATCGTGGTGCGCGCCGCAATGCGGTCCGTGCCGTTGGCGGTTTCGACGACGACACCGGTCGTGTCGACTCCGGTCACCCGCGATCCCATCCGGAGCTCGACGCCGATGGCCGCGAGCTCCCGCGCCGCCGCGTTCGACAGGCGGTTGCCGAACGAGGCGAGCGGTTCCTTGCCGCCGTCGACGAGCAGCACGCGTACAGACGCCGAGTCGAACGCGCGGTACTCGTGCCGGAGCCGCACCGCGAGTTCGCGCACCTGACCGGCGAGCTCCACCCCCGTCGGTCCCGCGCCGACGACGACGACCGTGAGCCACTCACGCTGCTCCTGAGGATCGGTGGCGAGCTCCGCCAGCTCGAACGCGCCGAAGATCCGGCGCCGGAGCTCCAACGCGTCATCGATGGTCTTCATGCCGGGGGCGGCAAGTGCGAACTCGTCGTGGCCGAAGTACGACTGGCCCGCGCCGGCCGCCACGACGAGGCTGTCGTAGGGCACCTCGATGGCCACGCCCGGCACGCGGACGGCGTGCACCACGCGCCGGTCGAGGTCGAAGCTCGTCACTTCGGCGAGCTCGACGCGGACGTTCGGGAACTTGCGCATGACGTGGCGCAGCGGCGGTGCGATCTGGCCGGCGGCAAGCACACCGGTCGCCACCTGGTAGAGCAGCGGCTGGAAGAGGTGGTGGTTGCGGCGGTCGACGAGGGTGACATCGACGCCGCGCACGTGGCCGAGGAAGCGGCAGGCGGCCATGCCGCCGAAGCCACCACCGACGACGACCACGCGGTGCGTCATGTCGTGAGGGCCTGCGCGCCCTCGGCCGCGATCAGCCGCTTGGCCGCGTCGATCAGCGAGAGATGTGTGAAAGCTTGCGGAAAGTTGCCGAGGTGCATGCCGGTCGACGTGTCGATCTCCTCGGCGTAGAGCAGCAGCGGACCCGCGAACGAGAGCAGCTTCTCGAACAGCGCGCGCGCCCGCTCGACTTCACCGATCATCGCGAGCGCCGACACCAACCAGAAGGAGCAGATCGTGAACGTACCCTCTTCACCGGACAGACCGTCGTCCGTGGTCTCGACGCGGTAGCGAAGCACCAGATCGTCCTTCGTGAGGTTGTCGGCGATGGCGAGCACGGTGGCGTGCACGCGCTTGTCGTCGGGAGGGAGGAACCCCATGATCGGGATGAGCAGCAGTGACGCGTCGAGGTCGTCGGTGTCGTAGTGCTGCTTGAACACACCGTGCGCGCCCACGCCGTTCTTCAGCACCTCCGCGTGGATCTTGTCGGCGGCGGCTTGCCAGCGCGCGACGGCGTCGTCGTCTTCGCGCTCCCGCGCGAGCTGCACGCCACGGTCGGCCGCGACCCAGCACATCACCTTGGAGGCGACGAAGTGCTTCGGCTCGCCGCGCATCTCCCAGATCCCCTGGTCGGGTTCGGGAGCCCGCTCGATGGCGGTGTCGACGAGGAACGAGATACCGGCCCAGATCCCCGGTGCCATCTGCCCGCCGTTGCGGATGTGCGTGGCGACGGAGTCGAGCAGCATCCCCCACACGTCGTGCTGGTGCTGGTCGTACGCGCCGTTGCCGATGCGCACCGGCCGCGAGTGCAGGTACCCCGACAGGTGGTCGAGGGTGTGCTCGGTGAGGTCGCGCTCGCCCCCGATCCCGTACATGATCTGGAGACCGAAGTCGCCGGGCTTCACGTCGGCGCGACCGCCATCGCCCTGCACCGCGTCGAGGATGAAGGCGAAGTACTCGAAGGCCTCCCAGTCGAACCCGAGGTCGTGCAGCGCCCGGAGCATGAACGCGCTGTCGCGGATCCACGTGTACCGGTAGTCCCAGTTGCGCTCGCCGCCGGGCGATTCCGGCAGCGACGTGGTCCCCGCGGCCATGATCGCGCCGGTGGGCGCGTAGCTGAGCCCCTTGAGCGCGATGGTGCTGCGCTCGATGTAGGGCCGCCAGCGGTGATCCGGGATCTGCGCGACGCTCAACCAGTCGCGCCAGAACCGCGCCGTTTCACGGAGCTGCTCGAACGCCTCGTCCACGCTCGTCGGCGCGCGACCGCCCCATGAGAGCGCCACGAAGGCCGAGTCGCCCTCGTCCAGCATCGTGTGGCCGTACCCGCGTGCCCCGCCGACCCCGAGGCGCAGGCTGCTCACCAGCTCGAGCGTCAGGTCGCCGCCGCTGACCTGGATGCGGTCGTAGCCGTCGCCGGGATAGCTCCACTCGCCCTGGACGCGGCCGTAGTCGAAGAGCGGCAGGCAGTTGATCATCACCTCGACGCGTCCGCTGTCACAGGTCGCGATGCGCAGGAGCGTCCCGGTTGCCGACCAGTCCCCCGGCACGCGCCGGTACCGCTCCGGGCGCTGGCCCTTCGCCGACGGGCCCATCACGAGCAGGTCGGTCACCGTGAGCCACCCGGTCGGGGTGTGCCAACTCGTCTCGAGGATCGACGTGCCGGGGAGGTAGCGCCGTTGATGTGCCACCTCGACGGTGGACGGCGCGAACTGGAAGAAACCGGCCGACCGGTCGAGCAGCGCGCCGAACAGGCTCGCGGAGTCCGGACGGGGCAGGCACATCCACTCGATGCACCCGTCGGGCGCGACGAGCGCGCTCACTTCACAGTCGCTCAGAAACGCGTAATCCGCGATGGGGGGAAAGGTGGTCATGGTTCCTCGATGCTCCGCGGCCGCGGCCGACTGCGCATCATCTTGTTCGGGTGGAAGCGCGCGCAGCAAGATGAGCCGCGACATTCACCCGGACTGGACGATGCCGACGCACCAGCGACAGGCGGAGGCTCGAGAGCATGGCAGAGCACTACGACGTCATCATCGTGGGAACGGGCGCCGGCGGCGGGACGCTCGCGCACACACTCGCGCCGTCGGGCAAACGGGTGCTGCTCATCGAGCGCGGGAACTACCTCCCCCGCGAGATGGCGAACTGGGACCCCGAGGCGGTGTTCGTCGACGGCCGCTACATCTCGAAGGACACGTGGTACGACGCCGACGGCGCCGAATTCCAGCCCCAGGTCCACTACTTCGTGGGCGGCGCCACGAAGTTGTACGGCGCCGCCCTCTACCGGCTGCGGCCGCAGGACTTCGGCGACCTCCAGCACGTCGACGGCCTGTCGCCCGCCTGGCCGCTGTCCTACGACGACTTCGAGCCCTACTACACCAAGGCCGAGTGGCTCTACCAGGTGCGCGGCAACCACGGCGAGGACCCGACGGAGGGGCACTGGAGCAAGGAGTACCCGTGGCCCGCGGTCTCGCACGAACCGAGAATTCAACAGGTGTTCAGCGACCTGCAATCGGTCGGCTACCACCCGTTCCACGCGCCCTGCGGCATCCTCTTCGACGAGGCCAACCGGCCCAACAGCACCTGCATCCGGTGCACCTGGTGCGACGGCTACCCGTGTCTCGTGCACGCCAAGTCCGACGCCGAGACGATCGCGGTGCGCCCCATCCTGGATCTCCCGCACATCACCATGCTGGTGGACGCGGAAGTCACGAAGCTCAACGCCGACGACAGCGGCCGTTCAGTCACCGGTGTCGAGGTGTCGCGCAACGGCGCCACCGAGACGTACACCGCCGACGTCGTCGTCGTGTCGGCCGGTGCTGCGAACAGCGCGAAGCTCCTCCTGCGGTCGGCGACCGACCGGCACCCCAACGGTCTCGCGAACGGCTCCGACCAGGTGGGCCGCAACTACATGTTCCACAACTGCAAGGCGGTCGTCGCGCTCTCCAAGGACCTCAACGAGACCGTGTTCCAGAAGACGCTCGGAGTGAACGACTTCTACTTCGCGCACGACGACTACCAGTGGCCGTCGGGGAACATCCAGATGGTCGGCAAGTCGAACGCGTACGCGATGAAGGGCGAGGAGCCCAAGCTCACGAGGCTCGCGCCTCATTGGTCACTCGCCGACACGGCCGAGCACGCGGTCGACTTCTGGTTGACCACCGAGGACCTGCCGAAGCCCGAAAACCGCGTGACCGTCGACGGTGACGGCAACGTCCACCTCGCCTACAAGTCGACGAACGACGACGAGGCCGATCACCTCTACGAGGAGTTGAAGCGCCTCCTCAATCACGTGGGACTGGCCCAGCACCACGTGCTCGACAAGAACTTCTACATGAACATGAGCATCCCGATCGCGGGTTGCGCACACCAGGCCGGCACATGCCGCTTCGGCTCGGATCCGGCGACGTCCGTGCTCGACGAGCACTGCAAGGCGCACGAGCTCGACAACCTGTACGTGGTCGACACGAGCTTCTTCCCGAGCATCGGCGCGGTGAACCCCGCGCTCACCGCGATGGCGAACGCAATCCGCGTCGGCGAGCACCTCATCGAGCGGATGCAGTAACGCAGGCCGAGTTCAATCACGAGAAGGGGCAGAGGCATGAGTCTCGAAGGCAAGGTCGCGGTGGTGACCGGCGGCAACAGCGGCATCGGAAAGGCGATCGTGCTGGCGCTCGCCGAGCAGGGCGCCAACGTCGTGATCGACTACGTCGCCGATCCGAACTCCACCATCGAGGTCGAGCGACAGGTCGCCGCGCTCGGCAACCGCGCCCTCGGTGTGGACGCCGACGTGAGCAAGGTCGCCGACCTCCAGAAACTCGTCGACGGCGCAGTGACACGGATGGGCCGGCTCGACATCATGGTGAACAACGCGGGCATCGAGACACGCTCGTCGGTACTCGACACCACGGAGGAGCAGTACGACAAGGTGCTGGCCATCAACTTGAAGAGCGCGTTCTTCGGCACGCAGCTCGCGGCCAAGCAGATGATCGCCCAGGGCAGCGGCGGCCGCATCATCAACATCACGTCGGTGCACGAGGACTGGCCGATGCCGGGGAACACGCCGTACTGCTTGTCGAAGGGTGGCATGCGCATGCTCACCCGCACCGCCGGCGTGGAGCTCGGGCCCCACAACATCCAGGTCGTCGGCGTGGGACCGGGCGCGGTGGAGACGCCGATCAACGTCTCCACGATGGACGACCCCGGCAAGATGAAGGTGCTCGACGCCGCCATCCCGCTCGCGCGGATGGCGAAGCCCGAGGAGATCGCCGCCGTCGTCGCGTTCGTCGCCGGCGACGGCGCGTCCTATCTCACCGCCACCACGATCTTCGCCGACGGCGGCATCATGCACTCGAGCCCGGGGCTCTGACCCCGAGGGTGAAGCGCGCGCGATAGCTCCCGCCCGGTGACACGAGCGGTGTCTGCCCGTCGACCAGCGCGTTGGTGGGGACCGTCATCGGTTCGAGCGCGGCGAAATCGCGTCCCGCCGGTACCCAGACCTGCGCGCAGCGGTAGCCGACACCGCAGTGCAGTTCGACCGCCGCACCGTCGTCGGCCTCGAACGCGAGCCGGTGGTCACGCCCGAGCGCGTACAGGTCGTCGAACGTGCGACGGCCCACGGGGGCGGACTCCTCCGCCTCGCGGTGCGACGCTCCGTTCGGGATGCCGCGCGGGTCGAGGGCGAGGTGCTCGCGCGCGGGGAGGCGGAGCCTCCAGTGGCTGCGCGGCGTCCCCGGCAGCCGCAGGTAGGGGTGCCAGCCGAACCCGACCGGCACCCGCCGGCGCCCGGTGGGGACGACCGTCGTGTCGACCACGAGCTTCGCCGCGTGGGCGTCGACCACCACCTCGATGCGGTGCGGGAACGGGAACGCGCGGTGGTCGACGTCGATCGACGCGGCCAGTCGCGCCCGGTCGCCGCGCGCCGCCAGCTCGTCGACGCGCCAGCCCGGCGCGCCCACGAGGAGCCCGTGGATGGGCAAGCCGTTCGCGTCGGTGGTGAGCCGCAGCCTTCGCAGGCTCACGTCGATCCGCCCCACGCGGTAGTGCCGCGTCGCGAGGCGGTTCGCCCACGGTGCGAGGAGCGGCAAGCCGCCGGTGTGACCGTTGCGCACCGCGGCCGGCCCGCCCGGCAACGCGAGGAACTCGCGCCCCCGGTACTGCAACGACACGCCGGTCATCCCGACGTCGGGCAGGAAGACCGCCGACAGGTCACCGCACGTGAGCGCGACCGCGTCCTCACCTTCGAACCGCGTGGGTTCCGCGGCGACACGCAGCGGGTTCACGGCCGAACGCTACGCGACGTCAGGACGATCGGCGTCACGACGGGATCGGTTGCTGTTCCCACGGCCGGTGCACCGCAGGGGGGTGCTTGCCGGCGAGGAGCGCCTGGAACTCCGGCGCGAGCAGGAAGGGGTTGCGCTCGACACCCGCGTCCTCGGCGCACTGCGGGACGTAGGCGTTGATCGCATCCGGTGGGATGAACGGCGACGGCAGGTCGACGTTCGATCGTTTCGTCACGAGCAGCTGCCCGATCGGGTGGGCGTGACGATCTCGCTTCGTGAGCCACCAGCGACTCCCGGATCCGGCACCCGGTCCGGACGCGGGCGCACCGAGGAACCGCCACTCGACGAAGCGGAGGATCGACGTGTGGTCGTACACGGTGTGATCCACGGCGTGACCGGGCCCGTACGGGGAGACGTGCGCGGCCGGGACGCGGAAGCCGGCCTGGCCGAAGTCGTCGTTGTCGTCGGCGCTGGCGCGGGAGTCGGCGAGCCTGACCGGCGGAAGGCTGTCGAAGAAGCCGCCCCACTCGTCGTGCGTGAGGATGAACAGGCTCCGTTCCCACTGCGGCGAGCGCAGCAGCGCCTCGAGCACGACCGCGACGAACGCCGCCGCAACCGCGACGTCGCCGCGCGGGTGCGCGTCGGCGCGGAGCGCCCCCGTGAAGCTGGGGTCGACCATGACGACGTTCGGGAGCGTGCCGGCGGCCGCCTGCTCGAAGTACCGATCGAGAGGCGCGATGTACGGCGCCATCTGCTCGCCCCAGAGCAGCAGGATCGGGATGTCGGTGTAGTAGTAGGTCGCGGGGACGCCGGCCCGGCCGAGCAGGTCCCAGATCGTGGTCGAGGTGAAGATGCCGGCCGACAGCGGGCCCGGATCGCGCTTGCGCCCTTCGGACTGCGCCGCGTGCAGGTACATGCGGTTCGGGAACGTCGGGCCGAGGAGCGACGAGTAGTGCCGGTCGAGCACCGTGAAGTGCTCGGCGATCAGACGGATGTGCGGCAACGCCTGACCGTCGAAGTACGTGATCGCGTACTCGTCGTTGCCGGTGCCGCGGGCGAGGAAGCCGTGGTCGCGCTGGGCCCGGCCCTGGTCCCACGTGTGACCGGGATCCGCGTACGTGCAGCCGCGAAACGCGATCTCGGGCGAACCGAGCACCTCGAGCGCGTTGCCGGTTGCGCGCAGCGTGCCGCTCGGGGTCCGGTACCGCTGGTGGATCGAGCCCATGATGCGGAAGCTCGACCCGAACTGCCGCCGCCCTTCCTCGAGGTACGTCTCGTCGCTACCGAGCCAACCCAGCACGTGGTCGAACGACCGGTTCTCGAGCATGACGACCACGACGGTGTCGATCGGCGACTCCCGAGCGGGATGGTCGAGGATTCGATCACTCGACGACCGCGCGGGTCGCGCGCGCGTCGCGCGGGCGAGGGCTGCGCCCGAACCGAGCGCAAGCGCACCGGTGAGGAAGCGTCGACGGTCGATCTCGGCCAGGGTTCACGTGCTATCACGACCAACCGGCGAACAGACGGCACCGTTCGCGACACTTGCGCGCCGGCCGCGGACCAAGTCCGAGAAAGCCGCATTCGGCGGCAGCGGGGCTCGGCCATCAGGGCCCGACGGTGCCGCGGTCGCGGCGACCGCTACTGCGGCGCGACCGAGAGCGCGAGCAGCTCGAGTGGGTGGTGCGGCACGCCGAACGCGAGCACGTACATGCGATCACCCGCTTCGGGGTCGATGGTCACCGGAGCGGCGAGCGGCTTCCCCCGGCACGACCGGTCGTCGGTCCGGTACGCGGCGATCCGCTGCCTCCCCGGATCGATCGTGATGGCCACAGTGTTGGTCGCGCCCACGTACGAGACGTTCCCGAGGTCGTCGGGCGCCGGCGCCAGGCAACCCCGGCCCACGATCCCGTACTGCACGCCGAACGTCGTCGCGGCCGACTTCGGCAGCCCGAAGCCCTGGCCGAGCACCAGCGCCTTGCCCTGGGGCGGCGCCGGCAGCGGCGTGGCGCTGCCGCGCTCCCACTCGGCCACCGTGAACACCGGGATGTGTCGGGGATCGCCGTCGTTGGGCTCGACGAGCACCGTGACCCGATCGCCGGCACCGAGGTTCTCCGTCCACTGCCCGAGCAGCGTGCGGTCGCTCGGAGGTCCCGGGCGGTAGAAGCTGAGGGTCGTCGCGCCGGCGTCGCTCGCATCGGCCCGCGGCCGGAACGGCTTGCTCGCAGTCCCGTAGGGCAGCCGGGCGACGGGCCGCTGGGCCGAGCCGGCGAGCGCCGAGTCGAAGACCTGGATCGCGGTCGGCGTCGCGCCGAGCCGAGTGAGGTTCACGACTCGCACGGTCGCGCCCGACGTCGCGGCCTCCGCCGTCGCGTGCGACGCGCACGGCGTGGCCGCGATCGCCAGCACCACGACCATGCCGGCGCGCCGCGCTCCGACCGGGAGGTTGGGAATCACGTGCCTTCGAGTCACGACCCGCCCGGGTGCTCCATCGTGCTCCCGGGCGGCGGGTTGGCGACGACGACGCGGATGTCGGCCGGCGCCGTGAGCACGCTCAACACCGCGGCCGCGGCCGCGTCGACGGTCATCGCCCCGGGGCCGTTGTCGTGCACGTACCCGCGCTCGGTCCAAGTTGCACCCAGCTCGCCGAGCAGCGCCGGGTCCCAGCGTGCGGTCACTTCGGTCCCGAGCGTGTTCCCGACCGCGACCGTCGAGAAGCCGACCTCGGGGTGCTCCCCGCGCCACGCGCGCGCGAGCTCCTCGAGGGCCGCCTTGCTCGTCTCGTAGGCGCCCATCCCCGGGAGCGGTCGCCCGACCGACGTCGCCGAGACGAACACGTACCGGCCCCTCCCCGCGGCGAGGTGCGGCACGGCGGCCCGGCAGACGAGCGACGCGCCCACCACGTTGGTCGTGAGCACGTCGAGCCAGAGCGCGGCGTCGGTGTCGAGCAACCGGCGGAGCGGATCGATCGCGGTCGAGTAGACCACGGCATCGAGGCCGCCGAGGTGCTCGAGGCTCCGCGCGATCAGTTGCTCGCAGCTCGCCGGGTCGCGCACGTCGCACGGCACCGCGTGCGCGCGGTCGCCGCACCGCGCGACCACGGCGGCGAGGCGGTCCGTCCGCCGTGCCGCGACGACCACGTGAGCGCCGGCGGCCGCTGCTCGCGCCGCGACAACAGCGCCGATGCCGGATGAGGCTCCCACGACGACGACACGGCGCCCTCCGAGCTCCATCGAAGGCAGAGGTCAGTCGCCGGCTTCGTACTCGCGGCGTCGCTTCCTCATCGAGAAGTACGCGACGACACACAGGATGGCGACGAAGAAGAAGATCCCGGCCCCGATGAAGTACATGGCCGACACGATACCGATGGACTGTCTAGCGGAGCGGCTCCTGGCGCGGGAAATTGCGCATCTCGAACCGCATCGCCCGCCACCCGTCGGTCGTGCGCACGTGCTCCACCGTGTAGAGGCCGCCGCCACCGGCGAGGTAGCTGCGAGACCGCGCGCGA
>DASPTH010000073.1:0-7386 GCA_035623515.1 Acidimicrobiia bacterium | reverse complement strand
CCCCGTCGGGCGGCGAGGTGCCGCGCTCGTGGGGTGATCCGGCGGGTCGATCGGCTCGGAGTGACCGGCCGGGGGGCTGCGGCGCGCTCGACGTCGGCGCGGGTGATGCGCCCCGAGGGTCCGGTGCCGGTCACGGCCGCGAGGTCGACGCCGAGCTCGGTGGCGTGACGACGGACGACCGGCGAGACGGCCGGCGCGGGCACGAGCACGGCCGGCGGAGCCGCGGGTCGGGGGGCCGCGGGCGGTGGCGCGTGCACCGGAGCGGCTGGGGCGAGCGCGCCGAGCCGGGCCAGCGGCGTGCCGACGGCCACCTGCTCGCCGGCCGGGACGAGCAGCTCCTCGACGACCCCGTCCTCGAAGACCTCGACTTCGACGTCGGCCTTCTCCGTGTCGACGACCGCGATGATGTCGCCGCGGTGCACGGTGTCGCCGGGTTGGACACGCCATTCGGTGATGGTCCCCGCGTCCATGTCGGCGCCGAGAGACGGCATGAGGAACTCACCCACTGACGGCGTCTCCAGCGACGACGCGCTCGACCGCGGCGGCAATCGACGCGACGGACGGGAGCGCGGCGTCCTCGAGGTGCTTCGGATACGGCATGGGAACCTCGGCGGAGCAGACCCGCTCGATCGGAGCGTCGAGCTCCCAGAACGCGCCCTCGACGATGCGCGCGCTCACCTCGGCCGAGAGACTGCCACTGCGCCAGCCTTCGTCGACGACGACTGCGCGATGGGTCCGCGCGACGGTGGCCAGGATCGCGTCGGTGTCGAGGGGCCGCAGCACCCGCAGGTCGAGGACCTCGGCGTCGATACCGCGGTCGGCGAGGGTCTCGGAGGCTTCCAGCGCACGCGGCAACATGCCGCCGTAGGTGATGAGGCTGACGTCACGGCCGCGGCGGCGCAGCGCGGCGCGGGCGATGTCGACCGGCTCGTGCACGGCCGGCAGTTCCCCCTCGACGGCGTACAGGTTGCCGTGCTCGAAGACCAGGACCGGGTCGGGATCGGCGAGCGCGGGTGCGAGCATGCCGCGGGCATCGGCGACCGTGGCGGGTGCGAGCACCTTGAGGCCGGGGATGTGCGCGTACCACCCCTCGAGGCTGTGCGAGTGCTGCGCGGCGAGCTGGCGGCCGGCGCCGGTGGTCATGCGAATCACGAGCGGCACCGCGCACTGACCGCCCGACATGTGCAGCAGCGACGCGGCGTTGTTCAGGATCTGGTCGAGGGCGAGGAGGCTGAAGTTGACGGTCATGATCTCGACGATCGGACGCATCCCACCGAGCGCGGCACCGATGCCCGCGCCCACGAACGCCGACTCCGATAACGGCGTGTCGCGGACGCGCCCGGGCCCGAACTCCTCGAGCAATCCCAGGCTCACCGCGTAGCAGCCGCCGTAGCGCCCGACGTCCTCGCCCATCAGGAACACCCGCTCGTCACTCGCCAGCGCCTCGCGCAGGGCCTCGCGGCACGCCTCGCGATACGTGATGCGCGTCGTCGCGGGTGAAGCGTCGCTCACGAGGCCGCCTCGCTGTAGACGTAGCGGGCGAGGTCCTCGACCGGCTCGAGCGTGCCCGCCTCCGCGAATGCCACTGCCTCGTCGACCTCGGCCGTCACCTCGGCGTCGAGCCGTTCCCGCACGTGGTCGTCGAGCACCCCCTCGGCAGTCATGCGGGCCATGAACGTGGTGATCGGGTCGCGCTCCTTCCAACGTTCGACCTCTTGCTTGTCGCGGTAGCGCTCCGGGTCGTACATGGAGTGCGCGCGGAAGCGGTACGTGCGCAGCTCGAGGAAGTGCGGACCGCCGCCGGCGCGCACCGCGTCCACCGCGGCGCGTGCGGCGTCCTCGACCGCGAGCACGTCCATCCCGTCGACCGGCCAGGCCGGCACCTCGTAGGCCGTCGCCTTCAACGCGAGGTCGGGCTGCGACTCGGAGCGTCCGAGCGCGGTGCCCATCGCGTACAGGTTGTTCTCGCAGCAGAACAGCACCGGGAGGTCCCACAACGCCGCGAGGTTCATCGACTCGTGGAACTCGCCTTCGGCGACCGCCCCCTCCCCGAAGAAGCACGCGGTCACCCGCTTCCGGCCGGTCATCTTGTCGGCGAGCGCCAACCCGACCGCGATCGGCAACCCCGCGCCGACGATCGCGTTGCCGCCGTAGAAGCGCCGCGAGACGTCGAAGATGTGCATCGAACCGCCCCGCCCGCGACTCGAGCCCTCGACCTTGCCGTAGAGCTCGGCCATCACCGCACCCATCGGCAGGGCGCGGGCCAACGCGTGCCCGTGCTCCCGGTACGTCGCCACCACCGCGTCCTCGGGCGTGAGCGCCTCCATCGCGCCGACCGCCACGGCCTCTTCCCCGATGTAGAGGTGCAGGAACCCGCGGATCTTCGTCGCGCTGTAGAGCTCGACACAGCGCTCCTCGAACCGGCGGATCCGGAGCATCTCCCGCACCAGGTGCTCGGCGTGGTCGCGGTCCGTCCCCACGTCGCTCACTCCCCCCGTTCCAGGGTCGAGACGTCGCCCTCCGGGAGACCCAGCTCGCGGGCGCGCAGCAGCCGGCGCATGATCTTGCCGCTGCGCGTCTCGGGCAGCTCGTCGCGGAACTCGATCTCTCGCGGCGCGACCGCCGCGCCCAGCCGGGACCGGGCGAAGCCGATCAGGTCCTTGCGCAGCTCCGGGCCCGCCGCGGCCGCCGGCTTCAGCACGACGAACGCCTTCACGACCTCGCCCGCGACCGGGTCGGGGACACCGATGACCCCCGCCTCGGCCACGGCCGGGTGCTCCATGAGGACGCTCTCGACCTCGAAGGGGCCGATCAGGTGCCCGGCAGACTTGATCACGTCGTCGGCGCGACCCACGAACCAGAAGTAGCCGTCGGCATCGCGCCGGACGAGGTCGCCGGTGCGGTACCAACCGCCGGTGAAGCAGTTCGTGTAGCGCGCCTCGTCGTGCAGGTAGGCGCGGAACATCGACGGCCATCCCGGCCGCAACGCGAGCTCACCCTCGACGTCGGGCGCCTCGACCGTCTCGGCGCGCCCGTCGCGGAGGACGACGTGACCCTGCTCGTCGCGGCGCAGCACGACGGCGTCGATCCCCGGCAGCGGCCGGCCCATCGATCCCGGCTTGATCGGCATCGAACGAAAGTTGGCGATCATGATCCCGCCGGTCTCGGTCTGCCACCAGTTGTCGTGGATCGCCCGTCCCAGCGCGTCGGCCCCCCACACGACCGCTTCGGGGTTCAGCGGCTCGCCGACGCTGGCAACGAATCGCAGCGCGGAGAGATCGCATCCCGCCGCGGCTGTCGCGCCGACCTTCATGAGCATCCGGACCGCGGTCGGCGCGGTGTACCAGACGTTCACCCGCTGCTCGGCGAGGATCCCGTACCAGCGGGCGGCGTCGAACTCGGCCTCGTCGACGATGCTCGTCACCCCGTGGGCCAACGGGGCGACGATCCCGTACGAGATCCCCGTCACCCATCCGGGATCCGCGGTGCACCAGTACACGTCGCCCGGATGGAGGTCGAGCGCGTAGAAGCCCGTCGCGTGGTGGGCGACCACCGCGTCGTGCACGTGGACGGCGCCCTTGGGCTTCCCCGTTGTCCCGCTGGTGAAGTGCAACAACGCCATGTCCTCGGGGTCGGTCGCGCCGATCTCGTACGACGCCGACGCGGCTCGCATCAACGGTTGCAGTGCCTGCGTCCCTGCCGACGCGCCGTCCTCGACGCCGTCGGTGAGCAGCACGTGCGCGAGCCCCGGGACCTCGTCGCGGACCGGAGCCACCTTGCGCGCGTAGAGCGCCTTCGTCGTCACCAGCACCCGCGCGTCGCCCAACGCGAGACGATCGCGGATGGGTTGGGGGCCGAACGCCGAGAACAGCGCACACGCCACCGCGCGGTGCTTCAACGCTCCCAACACGCCGACATACAGGTCCGGGCAACGCCCCAAGAGGAAGAACACCCGCTCGCCCGCCCCGATCCCCAGCGTCTCGAGCACGTTCGCGAACCGGCTCGTCGCCTCCTCGAGTTGCTCGTAGCTGCACTCCCGCACGTCGCCACCGCGGCCGAGGAACCGATACGCCACGTCGGCGCCGCGGCCCGCCGCAACGTGGCGACCCACGCACTCGTAGGCGATGTTCAGGCCGCGACCACCCGGCAGGCCGCTCAGCTGCCGGCGCGCGTCGTCCCACGAGAACGACCGGCGCGCCGCGTCGTAGTCGTCCAGGTTCGCCGCCACCGGACCCGGATCGGGCACCGTCAGCACGGACGGCAGGGTCATGTGGTGATCCTCACGACCGGCCCGCCCGACGACCAGAGGCGAAGGTCCACAACCCGGCGCGGTCCGGACGGCGTTCACAATCGCGCGTCGCCGGTGACGGGTACCGGCCCGGTGTCTGTGCCATGATCCCGGCTGCACAACCGTCGAGGGGGGACTCCCAATGTCGAGGTCGTTGGTTGCGGGGATCGTCGCGGTGTTGGCGCTGGTCGCCACCGCGCTCGCGGGTGCGCCCGCGCTCGCCCAGGGGAAGTCGTCGAGCGGATCGACCGACGTGGGGATCACGCCGACGACGATCCGCGTCGCGGTGGTGGCCGACGTCGACAACCAGGTCGTACCCGGTGTGCTCCAGGGCATCGTCGACGGCGTGCAGGGCTGGGGCAAGTACGTCAACGCGAACGGAGGCATCGCCAAGCGCAAGGTGCAGGTCGACTTCATCGACTCGCACCTCGACGCCAACGCCGCGCGCAACGCGATCATCAAGGCCTGCTCCGAGGACTTCGCGCTGGTCGGGACCAGCGCGCTGCTGCTGCAGACCGTCGACGACGAGGTCAACTGCGCCGACTCCACCGGCAAGGCGACCGGGCTGCCCGACCTCGCTTCGATCCCGACGACCGCCGCGGAGGGGTGCGCCCCGAACGCGTTCCCGATCACCCCCACCTCGGGCGAGTGCAGCACGGTGCACAGCTCCCCGCAGACCTACCGGGCGAACAACGGTGACTCCAAGTACTTCCTGAAGACGTTCGGCAACCTGCACGGCTCGTTCGTCCTCGCCAACGACTCGCCATCGGTCCGTCAGAGTTCCACCATTCTCTTCAAGGCCGCCCAGGCGGCCGGCGTCAAGTCCGACCACGAGTGGCCGGTCTCGGGTTTCGCGCCGCAGACGGTCTACACGCCGATCATCCAGGGGATGAAGAGCGACAACTCGAACTACGGGCTCAGCCTGCAGGCCGTCACCGGCGTCGTGCAGGAGCGGCAGGAGGCCCAGCTCCAGGGGCTGACCGACCCGAAGATCGTCTGGGAGTGCACGCTCGCCTGCTACTACGACAAGGGCTTCGTGAAGGCGGGCAGCGCCGTCGACGGTGAGTACATGCCGCTGACCTTCCTGCCGTTCACCGAGACCAGCGCCAACAAGACGCTGGCGAACTTCGTGAAGTACGTGGGCAAGGACAAGCTGAGCGGGTTCGCGAGCTGGGGCTTCACCGCCGGACTGCTGTTCCAGCAGGCGGCGAACGCGGTCGTCGCGAAGGACGGCAACAACGGCCTCACGAGAGCCAACCTCCTCGCCGAGCTCAAGACCATCCACGACTTCAATGGCGGGGGCATGGTCGGCACGACCGACATCGGCAACAAGGTGCCGACGTCGTGCTTCCTGCTCGAGCAGTACAAGAACGCCAAGTTCGTGCGCGTGTACCCCACGAAGCAGGGCACGTTCGACTGCAAGTCGTCGAACCTCTACACCTTCAAGGAAGACCTCAACAACCAGTAACCGTCGGCTGCTTCCGTCTCCGCGTCGGCTCCGAGTGCCGCGGCGCGCTCAGAGGCCGTGCGGAAAGTGGATCATCGTCCCGCCGTCGACGACCAGGCACTGCCCGGTCATGAACGACGACAGGTCCGAGAGCAGGAACAGCAGAGGCCCCGCGATCTCCTCCGGCCGGCCGAACCGGGCCAGAGGCACTCGGTCACCCGCCGCGATCTCGTCGAAGCGGGCGACGACCTCGTCGGCCGACCCGCCGGCGCCCTCGACGAGGCGCGGCGTGGCGATGATGTCCGGTGCCACGGTGTTGACGCGGATGCCCCGGCCCGTCCACTCGTCCGACAACGTTCGGGCCAACGACATCACACCCGCCTTGGCGACGCCGTACGCGGCGTGGTTGCGCGCGCCGTAGATGCCGCTGACCGACGCGACCATGGCAATCGCACCGCCGCCCTCCGCCACCATGTGCCGTCCCGCGGCGCGGCACACGAACATGTGCTGGAAGAGGTTCAATCGGAGCTGCGCCTCCCACTGCGCGAGGTCCGTGTCCATGAAGCCGCGCATGTCGGCGAAGCCGACGATGTTCGCGAGTCGGGTGAGCCCGCCGAGCACGTCGTGGGCTCCGTCGACGACGGCGTCGGCGCCGGCTCCGGTCGTGACGTCGCCGACGATCGCGTGGCCGCCGATCTCCTTCGCCACGCGGTCGGCTCGTTCACCGTCGATGTCGGCCACCGCGACATTCGCGCCGACCTGCGCCAGCATGGTCGCGGTCGCTCGCCCGATCCCGTAGCCGCCACCCACGACCAGGGCCGGCTGACCCTCCAACCCGAAGAGCTCGTTCATACGCCTCCGTTCTCGAAGGACCGACCCCTGCCAACACGGCGTCGTCAGGGAAAGGTGGCACCGCAGCCGCCGCGCGGGCAACCTGTGCACCTGGCGAACCGCGCCGGCTCGAGCAAGGAGAGACTGGGTGGCCGAGATCTTCTGCGTCGACGAGCACGACGTCGCCTGGGTCGACTACGAACCCGTCCCCGGGCGTCCCAACGGAATTCGGGTCAAGCCCCTGACCGTGGGTGTCGACACGTCGACCCGCGTGCAGTACGTCGAGTACCCGCCCGACCACGGCGACTCCGTGCACCGCCACGACGAGGGCGAGGTGTTCGTCGTCACCGACGGCGAGCTGTGGCTCGACGGCGCGCGCTACGGAACGGGCAGCATCTTGTGCATCCCGCGCGACGTCGACTACGCAGTGCGCAGCGGCCCGCAGGGCGCCCGGTACTTCCGCGTGGTCGTCCCCTGACTCACGACCGCGGCGCCGCACCCCGGGCCTCGCGGCCCGCGACGTCGAGCGCCAGCTCGTCGGTGTTGGCGTCGTAGTCGAAGAGCTCACCGTAACGGCCCCAGTCGATGGCAGTGTCGAGCTGACGGCGCGCTTCTTCCTCGGAAAAGCCTCGGCGCAAGGTGTCGAGGAAGAACCGCGCGTGGAGCTTGCCGTCGATGCTGGACGCGAGCGCGTTCGTGACCGTGCGGACGAGTGGAGCGCGTTGGGCCTGACGGGCGAACAGCTCCTTCGTCGTGAGGATGTCGGCGGTGACGAACTCGGTTCCCTCCGATGTGACGCCGAAATCGGCGTTGTCCACGG
>DASPTH010000072.1:0-2853 GCA_035623515.1 Acidimicrobiia bacterium | reverse complement strand
CCCCGGTGCTGGTGCCGTTCGTCGAGCGTCTCGCCACGTCGATCACCGAGTTCTACGGTCCCGACCCGACTGCCAGCCGCGACTACGCGCGCATCGTCGACGACCGCCACTTCCAGCGGCTCACCGGGCTGCTGACCGGCGCGAACATCGCGATCGGCGGCGAGCGCGACGCAGCCCGGCGCTACCTCGCGCCGACGGTCGTCACCGACGTCAACGCCGACTCCGCGCTCATGCAGGAAGAGATCTTCGGCCCGATCCTTCCGATCGTCGCGGTCCGCGACGCGCATGACGCCGTGCGCTTCGTGAACGAGCGCGAGCACCCGCTCGCGCTCTACGTGTTCTCCCGGTCACGGGCAACCCAGCAGATGGTGCTCGACGCCACCCAGTCGGGTGCCGCGTGTGTGAACGCGACCATGCTGCACGCCGCGGTGCCGTCCCTCCCGTTCGGAGGCGTGGGCGCGAGTGGTACCGGCGCCTATCACGGGCGCGCGACCGTCGAAACGTTCACGCACCAAAGGAGTGTCCTGCGCCGCCCGAGCCGGCCCGACCCGAGGATCGCGTACCCGCCGTACTCGGAATGGAAGGAGCGCCTCGTTCGGCGCTTCCTGTAGATGGAGCGAGCGTCGCGTCAGACGACTCGGACGTTCTGCGCCTCTTCACCCTTCTTGCCGGGACCGACGTCGAACTCGACCGACTGCCCCTCTTCCAGGGTCCGGTACCCGGTGCCCTGGATCGCCGAGAAGTGGACGAACACGTCCGGTCCGTCCTCGCGAGAGATGAAGCCGTAGCCCTTCTCTGCGTTGAACCATTTCACGGTGCCTGTCGCCAACGCCTTGCTCCCTGTGCCTAACGTGAACGGACCGCGCGACGAGCGTCGATCCGCATGTGTGGGTGCGCACGCTAGCAGCCGAGTGGCCGGACTGCGATCCATACCCCGAATCGTTGTGCCAGCATGGCGATGTGTCCTCGACGGTCGTGACGTTCCACGCGCATCCCGACGACGAGGCGATCATCACCGGTGGCACGATGGCGCGGGCGTCCGACGACGGACACCGCGTCGTGCTCGTCTTCGCGACCCGTGGCGAGGTCGGCGAGGTCGCCGCCGGCGTGCTCGAGCCGAGTGAGACACTCGCGTCACGCCGCGAAGCCGAAGCGCGTCGCGCGGCCGAGATCCTCGGCGTCGCACGGGTCGAGTTCCTCGGGTACCGCGACTCCGGGATGGTGGACGCCGCGACGAACGACGCCGACGGCTCGTTCTGCGCGACCGACGTCGACACCGCCGCGGAGCGCCTCGCTGCCATCCTGCTCGCGGAGGACGCCGACGTGCTCACCACGTACGACGAGCGCGGCGGTTATGGCCATCCCGATCACATCCAGGCGCACCGCGTCGGCGTCCGAGCGGCGGAGCTCGCCCGCACACCGCGCGTGTACGCGGCGACGGTCAGCCGGCAGCACTTCCTCACCGTTGCGCGCACGTTGTATGCAGACCTCCCCGCGGGCGCGCAGGCGCCCAACCCCGACAACTTCGACCTCGGGGTCGACGAATCGCGCATCACCACGACCGTCGACGTGTCGAGCGTGATCGAACGCAAGCGCGCGGCGATGGCTGCCCACGCATCACAGATCCCGGAGGATTCGTTCTTCCTCGCGCTCCCACCCGACGGCTTCCTCCGCACGTTCGGGGTCGAGTGGTACGTGCGCCTCGATCGCACGCCGGCCGAGCCCGAGAGCTTCCTCTTCTGAGCTACTCCGGGGCCTGGTCGACTCCCGCGCTGGGGTGGTGGCGGGCGCTCGGGCGGCGGTAGCGCAGCGACCGGTCCGACGACCACGGCGCGTACGGCGCCATCACCATCCCGGCGAGCCCGATGAGCACCTGGTCGTAGTTCACGCGCCAGCCGCTGAAATCCTGCCACGCCTGCACGCGGTCGGCGCGCACGGCGATGCCGGCGGCGACGAGCTTGTCGCACGCTTCGAGGAACTCGTCCTCGCTGATGCTCGTCGGATCACCCGGCGCCGGGTCGGGGTCGTAGGGCAGCCCGAAGTAGCCGGCGACGGCGCGCAGGGCGAACACCCCGCCGCGGATGCAGAAGCCGGCCTGCGGGTCGAACGGGAGGTCGACTACCGCGAGCCGGAGCGACGCGGCGTCGAGCACCGCACCGGACGCAGTGACCCACGAGCGGTGCGAAAGCGGCGAGCGGAAGAAGCTCAACACCGCGAGCGAGGTATGCGTCTCCTCGACCTCGGCGAACCACGACTGCCACGCGATCCACAGCTCGTCGAGCAGCTGAAATCGTTCCATCCGTTGCGCGCGCGCCAAGAGCTCGACACCCGACGGCGGCTCTCCGGCGCGTACGGCGAGCTGCGACACGAGTACCTCCCGGCGCGAGAAGGCGCCATAGATCGTCGGTAGGTACGCGATGAGCAGCGCCAGGAGCGTGAGCCCGCTCGCCGCCTCCCAGAACGCCAACGCCGTGGTCGCCAGGTCGGGCGGCCGGACGAACCCGAGCGTGAAGACCGACGATCCGCTCATCTCGAACGCGCGCTCGAAGCCGCGCACCCCGAGCGCGTGGAACATGAGCGTGAAGGCGGCGATCACCACGAGGAGCCACGCGAGGGGCAGGAGCAACAGCCCGACGGGGGCATACAACGCCATCACCCGGTCGCGGCCTTCGTAGCTCCGCGTGAGCCGAGCCAAACGCTTGAAGGGCTCGCGCAGACCGACGAAGACACCGCGGGTGATGAACGACGCCTCGCCGCGCGGCAGGACGAAGGTGCGCACTGCGGAGTCGAGCACCAGGACCACCAGCACCAAGCCGGCTGCGAACCACAGCACCTCGACGACGACGTCCACGG
>DASPTH010000376.1:0-13670 GCA_035623515.1 Acidimicrobiia bacterium | reverse complement strand
CCGCCGACGGCCGCCACGTGATGCTGAGCTCGTACTTCGGCGGCGAGATGCGCGGCGGCCGCACGGAGGCGACCGTGGTGACCCGCGACGAGCCCATCGTGGGTCTGCCGCCCATCGTGCCCCGCCTCGACGCCGCCATCGTGCTGCACCCCGCCTTCCTCGGCGACGCCCTCCCGCGCCTCACCGACGAGCCGCTCGTGGTCACCGACGCGTGGGCCTGGCCCGACGGCGACGACCGCGGCCGGGTCGTCCGCGTACCGGCGCGTGAGCGGGCCGCCGACCTCGGCGCGCCGGTCGCCGCCGGTCTGGTGCTCGTGGGCGCGTTCGCCGGTCTCACCGGCACCGCGAGCGCCGGCGCCCTCGCCGGCGCGGTGCGGGAGCTCGTGCCCGCGCACCGCACCGCGGCGCTGGAAGCCGACCTCGGCGCGCTCGAGGCCGGCCGTCAGTTCGTCGACGAGAGCGTCACGACGTGACAGTCGCACCGCACCACACGCCGCGCGGCACCGTCGTGATGGCACTCGAGCGGTGCAAGGGCTGCGGTCTGTGCGTGCCCGTGTGCATGCCGCGCGTGCTCGAGATGACGGAGATTCGGAACGCCAAGGGCTACGTGCTACCGCGACTGCTCGACGGCTGCACCGGTTGCCGCGCCTGCGCCGACGTCTGTCCGGACTACGTGTTCGAGGTGTACCGCTTCGACGCGGCCGACGAGGAAGTGCACTGACCGTGCCACTCGTGTTGCGCGAGGGTTACGACGCGATCGCCGAGGCCGCGGTCAACGCGGGGTGTCGCTTCTTCGCGGGCTACCCGATGCTGCCGTTCACCGGTCTGCTCGACGCGTTCACGCGCTCGTTCGAGTCCAACGGGCAAGGAGTGATGATCCAGGCCGACACCGAGATCGAGGGCATCAACATGGCGCTCGGTGCGGCGGCCACGGGCGCGCGCGCCGCGACCGGGTCCACGGGCCAGGGGATCGCGCTCATGCAGGAGGCAGTGGCCGAGGCCGCGCTCAACGAGCTGCCGCTCGTGATCTTCAACATCGGGCGCGGCCAGCAGGACTACTTCCAGTGCACGCGTGGCGGCGGATGGGGCGACTACCGCACGATCGCGCTCGCGCCGTCGAGCGTGACCGAGGCCGACGAGCTGACGAGGCTCGCCTTCGACCTCGCCGACCAGTGGCTCACGCCGGTCATCGTCTACGGCGACCACCTCATCGGGTTCACGCAGATGACGGTGGAGCACGACCCCGACCGGCCTCCCGCGCCCCAGCCGGAGAAGCCGTGGGCCCTCGACGGCAGCTCGGGCGGCACCGGCCGTTCGAAGGTGATCTGGACGTGGCGCATGGGCAAGCACAACACGCCCGGTCTCGGCCCCGACCAGCACTGGCGCAACGTCGCGGCCAAGTACGACGAGATCGCGCAGTCCGAGCCGCGCCACGTGACGGGCGACGTCGACGGCGCCCGTCACCTGGTGGTGTCGTTCGGCACGACCGGGCCGTTCGTCGACTACGTCGTCGACGAGCTGCGCGCCGCCGGGCATCCGGTCGGCACGTTCCGCCCGATCACCCTCTGGCCGTTCCCGTCGGCCGCGCTCGCCGCTGCCGCGTCGGGGTGCGACCAGGTGCTCGTGTACGAGCTGAACGCGGGGCAGATGATCGACGACGTGCGACTGGCCGTGAACGGCGCGGTGCCGGTGCGCGCCGTCGGCGGAGTGAGCCAGGACGAGTCGGGGATGCGCCAGGGTGAGTTGCTCGGTGTCGACGTGATGCGCGCGAGGATCTTGGCGGCGATCGAAGGAGCCGACCGGCGATGACCACGCAGAGCACACCCGTCGATCTGTCCGGTGCGCGCAAGGTCGCGCCCTTCGCACCCGACCTGCTCCAGACCACCGAGCACCACCTCTGCTCCGGTTGCGGGCATCCCGTGGCCTGGCGACTGCTCGTCGAGGTGCTCGACGAGCTCGGCCTCGTGGACCGATCGATCGGTGTCGTCGGCCACGGCTGCTACACGCAGATCATCACCACCGCCGACGTGGAGTTCCTGCAGTGCCTGCACGGCCGGGCACCCGCGGTGGCCACCGGCATGAAGCGGATGCTGCCCGACCGCGCGATCTACACGGTGCAGGGTGACGGCGACATGGTGTCGGAAGGTCTCGCCGAGGTGCTGCACATCGCGGCCCGAAGCGAGTCGATCACGTGCCTGCTGCTCGACAACGGCGTCTTCGGCGACACCGGAGGGCAGATGACCGCCACCACCACCGTCGGGCAGCGCACCAAGACCGACGTCGCGGGACGCGCGGCATCCGAGTACGGCTATCCGATCCCGGTGGCCGACCTCGTCGCGCAGTTCCCGGGTGTCGCCTACGTCGCCCGTGGCGCGGTCGACCGGCCGAACGCCGTGGCGCGCACGCGGCGGTACCTCCGGCAGGCGTTCGAGTCGCAGCTCGCGGGCGAGGGGTTCTCGCTCGTCGAGATCCTCACCATGTGCCCGACGGGGTGGTCGGTGCCCGCCGACCAGGGGGCCCAGTACCAGCGCGAGCAGATGACGGCGGCCTACCCGCTCGGCGAGCTGCGCGCGCGCTGACTCCGTGGACGTCCGGATCCACGACATCCTCACGCGAGCTGCCCGCCTCACGCCGAGGCGCCTCGCGGTGACGCTCGGCGACGAGGAGCGTTCGTTCGCCGACGTCGACGCCCGCTCGAACCAGGCCGCGCACCGTCTCCGTGCGGCCGGCGTCGAGCCCGGTGACCGAGTCGTGTGGTGGGGCCCCACGGACCTCACGGCTCTCGACGTGGGCTACGGCACGACGAAGACGGGCGCCGCGCTCGCGCCGGTGAACCCCGCGTTCACGGAGTCGGAGGCGCGCACCGCGATCGAGTACCTCGCGCCGCGCGTCGTCGTCGTCCACCCCGAGGACTTCGAGGTCGCTCGCGCCGTGGCGGGCGCGCTCGACCTGCCGCTCGTCGTGACCACCGACGACTGGCTCCAGGGCGCGTCCGACCTTCCGGTGCCGCGTGCGGGCGACGGCGAGGACCCCTGCGCGGTGTTCCTCACGAGCGGCTCCACCGGGGTGGCGAAGGCCGCCCTGCTCTCGCACCGTGCCGCCTGGCTGCGCGCCAGCCTGCGCGAAGCCGAGGACGGGTCGCCGGGCGCCGCGGGAGAAGTGGTGATGTTCGGCTTCTTCCACATGGCCGGTTGGTACTTCCTCGAGCACGCGTGGACGGTGGGGCGCGCCGCGCACCTCGTGCGCCGCGCCGATGCCGACGAGCTGCTCGCGGCGGTCGACCGGTGGCACGCGAGCACGCTGTACGCCATCCCGGCGGTCTGGCAGCGCATCCTCGACGGCGGCGCGCGCTTCGACGGGTCGTCGTTGTGCGAGGTGCTCACCGGCACGTCACGCGTCGACCTCGCGATGGTCGACGCGCTGAAGGTGCGCTTCCCGGGGTCCTGGACCTCGGTCGCGTACGGCTCCACCGAGATCGGGCGGGGCGCGGTGCTCGCCGACCGCGACCTCTACGCGAAGCCGGGGAGCGTGGGCCTCCCGCCGCCCGCCGTCGACGCCGCCGTCGACGCCGGCGGTGAGCTGCTCCTGCGCGGCCCCACGATGTTCTCCGGCTACCTGGACCGGCCCGACGCGACGGCGGCGGCGGTCGACGCCGACGGCTGGTTCCACACCGGCGACCTGGCGACGGCCGACGGCGACGGCTACCTCACGATCACCGGTCGCCGGTCGGAGGGCATTCGCTCGGCCGGCGAGTGGATCGCGCCGGTGGAGGTGGAGGCCGCGATCCTCACCCACCCGGCCGTCGCCGAGGTGGGCGTGGTCGGGCTGCCCGACCCGCAGTGGGGCGAGCTCGTCTGTGCCGCGATCGTGGTGAAGCCCGGCGCGATCGTCCCCACGGTCGAAGAGCTGCGCGCGCACCTGTCGACGCGGCTCGTCGCGCCGAAGCATCCCCGCGTGGTGGTCGCAGTCGAGCGGCTCCCCCACACCGACGCCACCGGTCAGATCCGCCGCGCCGCGCTGCGGGCGGAGATCGTCGCTGCTCGCTCTTCTTGAGCCGGCCCGCAGCTTCGTCAGATCTGCATCGCGTCGGCGAGCCGCTCCTGGTAGTAGCGGGCGTCGCCGAGGTTGTTCTCCCAGAACTTCGCCCGTCGTGAGTAGAGCGTGAGGTCGTGCTCGATGATGAACGCCACGCCGGCGTGCACCTCGTGCGCCTGGCGGTGGAGATGCGCCGCCGCCTTCTTGCCGAACGCGATCGCCATGGCGGCTTCTCGCTCGTAGGGCTTGCCGGCGTCGATGCGGAACGCCGCCTGCTTCGCGAGCAGGTCGGCGCGGTGCAGGTCGATGAGGATGTCGGACACCAGGTACTGGACCGCCTGGTACTTCCCGATCGGGCTGCCGAACTGCTCGCGGTCCTTCGCGTACTGGTTGGTCATCTCCAGGACGGCGTGCGCGGCACCAACGATGGTCGCCGTCTGCAGCACCGCCGCCTTCGTCATCGCGGTCGACAGCGGTGCCCATCCGCCGTCGAGCTCACCGAGGAGGCTCGCGGCCGGGACGGTGACGTCGTCGAAGTCCACCGCGAAGAGCGGGTAGCCGCCGATGTTCGGCATGACCGACCACGAGAGGCCGGCGGCGTCGGCGTCGACGAGGAGGAGTGAGACGCCGTCGCGTCCGGCGTCGCCACCCGTGCGCGCCACCACCAGGAACACGTCGGCCGAGGGCGCGTACCCGACGAGGAGCTTGGTGCCCGACACCACGAAGTCGGCACCTCGTTGCGTCGCCGAACACGCGATGCCCGCGGGGCCGTAGGAGCCGTCGCTCTCCACGATCGCGAGGCTGGCGATGGCGTTGCCCGACGCGATCGCCGGGAGCCACCGCTCGCGCTGCGCGTCGGTTCCGGCGGCGAGCACGATCTCGCCCGCCACGGCGACGGTGTCGAGGTGCGGGCTCGGCACCAGGAACCGCCCCATCTCCTCGTAGATCGGGTAGAGGTCGAGGAAGCCACCGCCGGTGCCGCCGTACTCCTCGGGGTACGTGACCCCGAGCCAGCCGAGCCTGGCCATCTCCTGCCACATCTCCGGCGAGTAGCCGAGCGTGCCGTCCTCGATCTCCCGCACGACCTCCGGCGGGCAGTGGCGGCGGAAGAACTCGTTGGCCGAGCGCTGGACGAGCAGCTGGTCGGAATCGAGCGAGAGGTCGACGGCCACGGCGCGCTACCGCGGCAGTCCGAGGTCGCGCGTCGCGACGACCATGCGCTTCACCTGCGACGTCCCGCCGGCGTGGTTGCCGAACGACCGCCGGTAGATGCGGTCGATCTCGCCCGCGAGCGGTGCCCACTCGCCCGACTGGATTTGACCGAGCGGGCCGAGGATCTCCATGCAGGTCTGCGCGAACTCGGGCTGGAACTCCTTCGTGATCGCCTGGTGCAGGTGCGAGCTGTACGCGCACGCGCGCTCGTAGCCGAGCATCTTCTCGATCTCCACCGCGATGGCGAGGTCGGTGAGCTGCAGGCGGACGACCGGGTCCTCGCTCAGCCGCTTCCCGTCCCGGGTGGTCGTGCGGCAGTACTGCACGAGCTGGTCGAGCACCCACGCCGGTCCGGTGGGGCCGGGCTCGTACTCCTCGTCGGGGCCGGGGTCGTCGTCGTCGAACACGGGGATGGGGTTGCCGCCCATCCCGAACCAGACCTGCTGCCAGCCCTGGTTGAGGTCGCCGAGGAGCCGGTTCTTGGGGACGCGGAGGTCGTCGAGGAACACCAGGTTCTGGCGGCCGTCGGCCAGGTTCAGCAGGGGCCGCAGCTCCATGCCGGGCACGTCCATCGGCGAGAGGAAATAGCTGATCCCCCGGTGGCGCTGCTCGTAGTCGGGGTCGGTGCGCGCGGCGATGATCATCCAGTTGCAGTGGTGGCCGGCGGTGCAGAACGTCTTCTGACCGTTGATGACCCACTCGTCGCCGTCGAGGTCGGCGCGGGTGCGCAGCGACGCGAGGTCCGATCCCGAGTTCGGCTCCGTGTACCCCTCGGCCCACATGATCTCGCCGGCTGCCATCCCCGGGAGGAACGCCGCCTTCTGCTCGTCGGTGCCGAGCCGCAGGATCGCGGGGCCCACCATCATCCCGATCCCCGCGAAGCCACCGGCGCGCCGCCGCTCGAACTCTTCACGGACGACGCGGGCTTCCCGCGGCGACATCTCGGCGCCGCCGTACTCCTTCGGCCACGTGGGCTCGAGCCAGCGCCGCGCGCCCTGCTCCTTCCAGAACTCGCGGTAGAACGCCCACCGTTCGGGGTCCTCCTCGAAGTCCCACTGGAATCCCTCGTACTCGGTGGGGAGTGCCTCGTCGAGCCAGTCGCGCACCTCCGCGCGCAACGCCTCGAGCCGTGGCGTCGTCGTGAACGTGATGTCCATGGGCACCTGTCCCCTCGTGCGGCCCTCGTGTGGCCTCGACGCAACCTACTCGCACGGCAGTAGCGTGCCGTTCGTGCCGATCGACCACCTGGAGCTGACCGCCGACGAGTTCCACGAGCTCACGGGATGGGAGATCAAACCCGAAGGCGCGTGCCGTGACGACCGGTGCGTCCCGCTGCCCGACCTGCCGCCGCTCGCGGCCGGTGCCCGCTTCGACGTGCGGGCCGTCGCAGAACGCCTCGGCATGCCGATCGCGCACGACGACACCCATGGCTTGTGGGCCATCGGTCCCGAGTCGGGCGGGCGCCGCGTGCTCGACCGCGCGCAGATGCCCGAGCTCGTCCTCCCCGACTTCGACGGCGGCGCCTTCGACGTCGCCGGCCTCCGCGGGCGCAAGGTCGTGCTCATCGCGTGGGCGTCGTGGTGAGGCTGCCGCTTCGACCTGCCCGGGTGGCAGGACCTGTCGGTCGAGCTCGCCCCGTCGGGCGTCGAGATCGTGACGGTCGCGCTCGACACCGACATCGAGGCAGCCCGCCCGTTCCACGACGCCGCGCACCCGACACACCCGTCGCTCGTCGACCCCGCGCACGTGATGGTGGAGCTGTTCGGCATGACCAACGCGCCGTTCGGGATCTGGGTCGACGAGGCGGGCGTCATCGTGCGGCCGGCCGAGGTCGCGTTCGCGCCCCGCGTGCCACGCGAGCACGACGGCAACCTCGACACCGAGGCGATCATCGCCGCGCTCCCGCCGAAGCAACGCGAGATCGTGGAGGGGATGACGGCCAACATGCGCGACACCGACCAGTACGCCGCGGCAATGCGCGACTGGGCGGCCAAGGGTGCCGCGAGCGAGTACTCGCTCCCACCCGACGAGGTCATCGAGCGCTCGCGGCCCCGACCGATCGAGGTCGGGCTCGCCGCCGCCCACTTCGAGCTCGCGCAGCACCTGCACCGTGCCGGCTTCCCGCGCGACGCGGTCGTGCACTTCCAGGAGGCCCACCGCCTCGACCCGACGAACTGGAGCTACCACCGCGAGGCACTGAGCCTCGTCGACCCGTCGTGGGGCCAGGTCTACGAACGCGACATGTTGAGCGAGGTCGCCGAGGTCGGCGTCGACACCTTCTACCCGCCGCTCGACATGTGACGGCCTCATCTCGGGAGGAGCCATGAGCGAGCGTCGCGAGCCGGGTATCCCGGCGAGCAGCGAGCCGGGTATCCCGGCGAGCAGCGAGCCGGGGATCCGCCGGCACCAGGTCACCGAGGCGGGCGCGGTGCACGACGAGCGCGAGATCGAGGCGGTCCTGGAAGTCCTCCGCACCAGCACGCTGCAGCTCGGCCCCAGGGTGGAGGAGTTCGAGCGGCGCGGCGCCGAGCTGCTCGGCCACGCGCACGGCGTGATGGTCAACAGCGGAACGTCGGCCTGCTGGCTCGCCGTCGACGTCCTCGGGTGCGAACCCGGCGACGACGTGATCACGTCGCCGCTCACCTTCTCGAGCGACATCGCACCGCTCGTGCGCAACGGCATCCTCCCCGCGTTCGTCGACGTCGAACCCGACACGTTCCAGATCGACGTCGACAAGATCGAAGCGATGATCGGGCCGCGCACCAAGGCGATCATGACGCCCAACCTCGTGGGGAACTGCCCCGACTGGGACGCGATCCGTGCCATCGCCGATCGCCACGGTCTCCTCGTGGTCGAGGACAGCTGCGACGTGCTCGACACGCGCCTGCGCGGCACCCGCACGGGGCTCCGAGCCGACGTGTCGGTCACCAGCTTCGCCCGCGGTCACGCGATCACCGCCGCGGGCAACGGCGGGCTGATCGCGATGGACGACCCGGAGTGGTTCGACGCCACGCTCGTACGCCGGCGGTGGGGTCGCCGGTCCGAGAAGTTCCTCTTCGGCACCACCAAGGGCGACGAACCCCGCTTCGGTGAGCTCGACGACGGCACGCCCTACGACATGGTCTTTCTCTTCGACGACCTGGGCTACAACTTCGAGCCGTCGGAGATCATGGCTGCCTACGGGCTCGTCCAGCTCGACAAGCTCGCCGAGTTCAACGCCCGTCGGCGTCACAACTTCGCGCTCCTCGACGAGGTGCTCGCGAAGCACGAGGACGTCGTCGTGCGCCCGCGTACCATTCCCGAGCTCGACACCACGTGGATGCGCTACACGTTCCTGCTCGCCGACGACATCGATCGCACCGCCGTGCAGGAATTCCTGCTCGAGCGCGGCGTGGCCACCCGGATGGTGTGGACCGGCAACATCCTCCGCCAGCCGGGCTTCAAGGACATCCCGCACCGCGCGCCCGAGGACGGTCTCCCCAACACCGACCGCGTGATGAACCGTGGGTTGTCGTTGCCGTCGCACCACGCGCTGACGAGCGACGACGTCGGGCACCTCGTCGAATCACTCTCCGACTGCTTGCACGCCTTCTCGTGAGGCGCGGCGTCGCGACGGGCGCCCGACCTCAACCAGGCTTGCGGACGAGCACCTCGACCTCGTCCACCGCACGCGCGACGGCCTGCTCGTCGAGCGCGCCGACGAGATCCTGCCCACCGGCGGCGGTCAACATCGGCGCGAGCCGTCCGCGCAAGCGCGCAAGACCCCAGTCGACCGCGTCACCCTCGGCGACGGTGTCGATCATCAGGACGCGTTCCTTCTCCGCGGGCGGCTCGTAGTGGTAGTGCGGATTCACGTTGAACATGTCGATGCGCAGGTACTCGTGCTCGTCGTCGCCGCCGAGCACGCGGACGGTCGGCCCGCCCGCTTCCACACCGTCCTGGACCACCGTGCGGTGCTCGACCACGAACGTGACGGGACCTGCCATGACGGTTGAGCCGTGTTCACCTGCCATCGTCGACCTCCAGCGCGAAGAGTTGCCATGTTCCCACGCCGGGGCCTCGCCGGCCAGTTCCGGAATCAGGCGACGACGTGCACCGCGACGCGCTGCATTGTTCGTGTACCCCCCGACGTTCCACGCGGGGGTGAGCGGTTGCACGTTGCCGGCCGCGTCGATCGCCCGGCAGCACAACTCGCGCAGCTCGTCGATCGACAGGTCGAGGGGAGCGCCGACCACCAGGAGCCGCTCGCCCGAGCGAGCACCCGTTCTCCCGGAGCCGTCTCGTGCGCGTCCTCGTACACTCGCCCGAATGGCAGCCCGGGCCGCGCGGTACGTCGCGTTCCTCGGCGGCATCAACGTCGGCGGGCACCGGATCAGCATGGAGGCGCTGCGCGCAGAGTTCGCAGCGATGGGATACGCCGACGTCACCACGTTCATCGCCAGCGGCAACGTCGTGTTCATGGCCGGCGGCGCGGTCGCGCGTCTCGAGTCGCGCATCGAGGCAGAGCTCGGCGCGCGGCTGGGCTACGTCGTACCGACCTTCCTCCGGACGCCGCGTGCCCTCGCGGCAGCGGTCGCCCTGGAACCCTTCGGCTCGGTGGGATCGCGCGACACATACCTCGTGAACTTCCTGCACACCGCGCCGTCTGCCGCGGCCAGGCGGGCAACCGAGGCACTCAGCAACCGTCGAGACCGGTTCGAGGTGCACGGCAAGGAGCTGCACTGGCTCGTCGTGAACGGCGGTGTGAGCGACACGACGGTGAAGCCGACGGTGCTGCGCAGGGCGCTGGGGCAGCCGACCACGACCCGCAACGTGAAGTCGCTCCGCACCCTTGCCGCCCGGCTCGCAGGCTGACGACGCGGGGGATGGACGCGCACCGCGACATTCGACGCGCCGCGCGCGCCGTCGACCTGCAGCTGCGCACCACCATCTTCCGTGATCGTGAGCACGGCGGCTACTGCTGGGCGACGAGCCGCGCCGGCTCCCCGCTCGACGACGCCAAATTCCTCTACGGGCAGGGCTCCGTGATCTACGTGGCGCGAGCACGCGACCGCCGACTGGGGCATGCTCGCCCCCGACGCCCCGCACGCGAGCAGCGTGCTCGTGGGCCGCAAGAGTGGGGATGCGAACCTCCACTGGATGGAAGCGCTCGCCGAGTTGGCCGAGGCCACCGGCGACGCCGACGTACAGCGCTCGCTGCGCGAGGTCGTCGACTCGAGCACGCGCCATTTGTTCCCGGCCGACGCCGCGCGCGCGCGCCGGCGTGCTGCCCGCCCGACTGGACCCCGACCCCGCGGTTCCCAACGTTTGGCGGTACGGCCACAACGTCGAGTTCGCGTGGCTGCTGCTCCGCGCTCGTCGACGACGCGCTCACACGGGTTCGACCACCGCCGCGGCGGTCTCTACCGGTCGGATGTGGTCGCGCCGCCCGCCGACCCGACCGAGAACGTGTGGTGGGTCCAGGCCGAGATGCTGGCGGCGCTGACCGCGGCGGTGGCCGGGCGGAAGGACCCCGGCGACGCCGTCGCTCTCGCGCAATTGCTCCGTTTCGTCCGGCGGCACCAGAGCGATCGCACCGACGGCGTGTGGCTCCACGCGGTCAGCGCGCCGGGGCGTCGACGGAACCCTCGCAAGTCCGACGTGACGAAGTCGGGCTACCACGAGATCCGCGCGCTCGTGAAGGTGGTCGACACGTTCTCGTGATCGGCGGCGCGCCGATCTACGCTCCCGCACGGCGCCCCCGAGACGAGCATGATGGCCGAGCCTCCCAACGTCGCTGTTCCACCACCACTGGGTGCTGCGCCCCGGCTGCAATCGGCTCCCTCGTCCATCCGGAACTTGAAAGCAGGCTTCCGCGGCGATCTGGAGGGTCTCCGGGGCGTGGCCGTGCTCGCTGTCGTGCTGTACCACGCAGGCCTGGCCGCCACCGGCGGCGGTTATGTCGGCGTGGACGTGTTCTTCGTGATCTCGGGGTTCCTGATCACCGGCCTGCTCGTCCGCGAGATCCGCCAGCGGAACCGCGTGTCGTTCGCGGCCTTCTACGGGCGGCGCATGCGGCGACTGCTCCCCGCGTCGATCCTCGTCCTCGTCGTGACGGTCGTCGCCTCGTCGCAGGTGATCGCGCCGCTCGAGATGCGGGCGGTGACCAAGGACGGTGCAGCGGCTGCGCTCTACGTCATCAACTACCGGCTGGCCGCGCTCTCGACGAACTACCTGGCCGCGCGGGCGGCGCCGTCGCCGCTCCAGCACTACTGGTCGCTCGCCGTGGAGGAGCAGTTCTACCTGTTGTGGCCCGCGATCGTGATGGCGGCGTCCCTCGCGTGGCGACGGTCGCGACGCCTGTCGACCGCGTCGCTCGTGACCGTCGTGGGTGTGCTGACCGTGGCGTCGTTCGTCCTGTCGCTGCGGCTCACCACCCGTTCACAGCCGTGGGCGTTCTTCTCGTTGCCCACGCGCGTCTGGGAGCTCGCCGCAGGAGGTGCCGTCGCCCTCCTCGTACCGTTCCTCGGCCGCGTACCGAAACTGGTCGCGGCCGCGTGCGGGTGGGGCGGCCTGGCGATGATCGTCTGGTCGGTCGTGCACTTCGGCGCCGAGACGCCGTTCCCCGGCACCGCTGCACTCGTGCCGGTCGCGGGGACGCTGGCCATCCTCGTCGCCGGCGCGGTGGCCCCGAGGCGCGGTGCGAGCACCTTCCTCGCCTGCCGACCTCTGCAGGGAGCGGGCCGGATCTCGTACTCCTGGTACCTCTGGCACTGGCCGATCCTGGTGCTCGTCCCGTTGGCGGTGGGTCACGCGCTCACCCTCACGCAGAACCTCGCGCTCGTGGCGGCGAGCGCGGTCCTCGCCTGGTGCACGCTGCGGTTGGTCGAGAACCCCGTCCGCTACTCACGACCGCTCGGTGCCCGGCCCCGGCGGTCGCTGGCACTGGGGCTCACCCTCACCATGGTCGGGCTCCTCTCGATGGTGGTGATCACCAACCTGCTCCCGAGCCTCACCGGCAGCCGCCCGGCTCGCGCGCTGGCCCTGGCGCCGACGACGACGGTTGCGAGCGCCGCGGACAGCACGACGCCGACGACCACGTCGCCGGCCACCCAGTTCACAGCGCTGCAGACGGCGGTGCAACGGCTGGTCGCGAGCAGCGTCGGTACCGAGCAGGTGCCGTCCAACCTCTCGCCCTCGATCGAGGACGCGCACCAGGACCGCGCCCGTCCGTTCCTCGACG
The DNA here is from genome assembly GCA_035623515.1 of Acidimicrobiia bacterium. Lineage (GTDB taxonomy): Bacteria > Actinomycetota > Acidimicrobiia > IMCC26256 > DASPTH01 > DASPTH01. The sequence goes on along the minus strand of DASPTH010000376.1, from coordinate 1,201 downwards.
GGTGCAACGCGACGTACACGGTGTCGACACCCGCGAACTGTGTCTACGACGACACGCAGTCGGCGACGACGATCGTGCTGTTCGGCGACTCGCACGCGACGCAGTGGTTCCCGGCCCTCGACCAGATCGCGAACCAGCGCGGGTGGCGCCTCGTCGTCCTCGACAAGACGACGTGCCCCCCAGTCGTGATCCCGGTCTTCAGCCCGGTCCTCGACCGCCAGTACACCGAGTGCGACCAGTTCCGCGAGGCGGCTTTCGCGCGGATCGCGGCGGAGAAGCCGGCGCTCGTCGTCGTCGGGGTCGCGCGTCACTACGACGACGAATACCACTTCCAGGTGTACAGCCCCGCGTGGATCGACGGCCTCACGCAGACCGTGCGCCGCATCCGCGCCACCGGTGCCGCGGTGATGGTGATGAGCCCCACGCCCAAGTCCGACCTCCAGGACGTTCCCGATTGCCTGTCGGCCAACCTCGACCACGCGACGGCCTGCACCACACCGACGCCGACCGCAGTGAACCCCGCCGGATTCGCCGCGGAGCAGGAGGCGGTCATCGGCGCGGGGGGCGCCTACGTGGACGTGACGCCCTGGGTCTGCACCCCGGCGACGTGCGCCGTGATCATGGGCAACCTGCTCGTGTACCGCGACGACAACCACCTCACGACGACCTTCGTCTCCTGGCTCACCCCGCTCGTCGCCGCCGAGATCGACACCGTCCTGCAGGGCGGCTCACTCGGCCCGCTCATCGACCTGGGCGGCCCGTCGTGAGGCCTCGCGCCCCTGAACACCGTCACGCGCCGTTGCGCGCAGAGGTGATCCAGACCGCCGACTCGAACAGGACGCCGTCGCTGCTGTCGTGCGCGGCGATCGCCTGCCTGAGCGTGTCGAGGGCACGAGCCCGCCCGGCGGCGTCGAGCTGCGACAGCTTCCACTTCGTGAACCCGAGCGAGCAGATGAACGCGTACGCGTCGTCGGCATCCGCCCCGAAGTACATCGGCTCGCGGACGTCGTCGAGCTCGACGTCGGCGAAGCCCGCGGCGCCGAGCAGTTGCCGCACGCGGGCCGGCTCGGAGAGCGAGAACGGGCCGGGCGCGTCCGGCGGTGGGGCTGCGAAGGGCTGACGGTCGGACACCGCGTCGGCGATCGTGCGGAACCACTCGTTGCGCGCCACCGCCTGCCAGGTGACCAGCACCAGCGTCCCG
>DASPTH010000054.1:0-4544 GCA_035623515.1 Acidimicrobiia bacterium | reverse complement strand
GAGATCGGCCCCGGGCACGATCTCCTCGGCCGCGCGAGCGTCGAAGCTCCCCGCGAACACACCGAGCCGCGCGAACACCGTCCTCGTGTTCTCGTCGAGGAGCGAGTACGACCAGTCGACCGTGGACCGCAGCGTCTGGTGACGCTCCACCGCGCCGCGGCGACTCCCGGTGAGCAGGCGGAAGCGCTCGTCGAGACGCCCGGCGACGTCCGAAGGCGACATCGACGCGACGCGCGCCGCAGCCAGCTCGATCGCGAGCGGCATGCCGTCGAGGCGCCGGCAGATCTCGACCACCGCGGGCCGAGCGGTGTCGTCGACGGCGAAGTCGGGGCGGGCGGCGTGCGCGCGCTCGGCGAAGAGGCGCACGGCCGCGTCGTCGACACTGGTGAACGGAGGCACCGGCCACACCTGCTCACCCGCGACGTCGAGTGCCTCACGACTCGTGGCGAGCACAGTGACCCGCGGGCAGTCGCGCATCACGGCCGACGCGACGTCGGCCGCGGCGTCGAGCAGGTGCTCGCAGTTGTCGAGCAGGAGGAGCAGGTGCTTGCCCCGCAGGTAGTCGACGATGCTCTCGCGCATCGTCATCCCCGGCCGTGGGATCACCCCGAGGCACGACGCCACGACCTGCGTCAGCGCGTCGGCCTCGCCGGCGGCGGCGAGCTCACAGAGCCATGCGCCGTCCCTGTAGCGCGGCAGCACGTCGGCGGCGACCTGCAGCGAGAGGCGTGTCTTGCCGACGCCGCCGGTGCCGGTGAGCGTCACGAGGCGCGCGGTGCGCAGCGCGGTCGCGATGGCGTCGAGCTCCTCGGTGCGACCGACGAACGACGTGACCTGCGCCGGGAGATTGCCCGCGTACACCTCGAGGGTCTGCAGCGAGGGGAACTCGCGCGGCAGGTCGGGATGCGCGATCTGGAACACGCGGACGGGCTGCGCGAGGTCGCGCAGCCGGTGCTCGCCCAGATCGATGAGCTCCACGGCATCGCGGTCGACGAGCTCGCGCGTCGCCAGCGAGGCGACGATCTGCCCGCCGTGCGCGACCGACATCAGGCGCGCGGCGCGGTTGAGCGCGGTGCCGTAGTAGTCGCCGTCGCGGATCTCGGCGGCGCCTGTGTGGATCCCCATGCGGACGCGGAGTGGGCCCGTGCCTTCCCATGGTTGTGCCGCGAGGGTGAGCTGCGCCGCGAGGGCGGCGTCGACTGCATCGGCGGCGGTCGCGAACGCGGCGTGCGCGCCGTCGCCGGTCGTCTTCACGACGTGACCCTGGTGCGACTCGATCGCGTCACGCAGGATCGCGTCGTGGCGCGCGAGCGCTTCCTGCATTGCGTCGGGGTGCTCCTCCCAGAGCCGGGTGGAGCGTTCGAGATCGGTGAACAGGAACGTGACCGTCCCTGTCGGCAGTGCAGTCACCCGCGCCCCTCCGGTCGGTCACTCCAGTGTGGCCGCGTCTACCCTCGGGTGCATGTCCGAACGCTCCCGTGACCTGCCCCGTCGTACGTGCCTGGCGGTGCCCGGATCGAGCGAGAAGATGCTCGGCAAGGCGCCCGGGCTGGGCGCCGACATGGTGTTCCTCGACCTCGAGGACTCGGTGGCGCCGCTCGAGAAGGAGGCCGCGCGCGACAACGTCGTCAAGGCGATCAACGAGCTCGACTGGGGCGACACGGTCGTGTGCGTCCGCGTGAACGCGTGGGACACGAAGTGGACGTACCGCGACGTCGTACACGTGGTCGAGAACGCGTCGGAGCGGCTCGACGAGCTGATGCTGCCGAAGGTGCAGTCGGCGAGCGAGGTGGTTGCGCTCGACCTGCTGCTCACCCAGATCGAAGAGACCACGGAGCGGTCGTCGCGCATCGGCATCGAGGCCCAGATCGAGACCGCCCGGGGCCTCATCGACGTCGAGCAGATCTGCGCGGCGTCGCCGCGGATGGAGGCAATCGTGTTCGGGCCGGCCGACTTCGCCGCGTCCACGGAGATGCCCGTGCTCACCGGGGGGGTGCAGATTCCCGAGTACCCGGGTGACCACTTCCACTACGTGTTCGCCAAGATCCTCATGGCCGGGCGTGCCAACGGGCTCCAGGTGATCGACGGCCCGTTCCTCAAGATCCGTGAGCTCGACGCCCTGCGTGACTACGCGATGCGCACGCGGATCCTCGGCTACGACGGCAAGTGGGCGCTGCACCCGGACCAGGTGCCCGTCATCAACGAGGTGTTCACACCTACCCAGGAGCAGTTCGACCACGCGTTCGACCTCCTCGAGGCCTACGAGCACGCGACCGAGGGGGAGCGTCGCGGCGCGGTGATGTTCGGCGACGAGATGATCGACGAGGCCAGCCGCAAGATGGCCCTCAAGTTCGTCACGCGCGGAGAGCGCGCCGGCATGTCGCGCAGCTGACCGTCTGTTTTGGCGTCTTTGAGTGGGGCTATAGCCCCACTCAAAGACGCCAAAACGAGGGGTTACTCCAGTGCCTGCTCGGCGAGGCGGCGGGCGATGACGCGCAGACAGAGGGTCTCGTCGGCGCCCTCGAAGATGGAGAGCACGCGGGCGTCGACGAAGTAGCGGGAGACGGCGAATTCCTCGGCATAGCCCATGCCGCCGTGCAGCTGCATCGCCTCGCGCGTGACCCACTCGGCGGTCCGGCACACGTAGGCCTTCACCATCGACGCCGCGAGCGCGCCCTCCCCGCGCCCGGCGCGCGCCGCCACGTCGTACGAGAACTGCCGCCCGGCCTGGATGAGCGCGGCCATCCGCGCGAGCTTCGCCTTGCTGAGCTGGTACGCGAAGACCGGCTGCCCGAACACCTTGCGGTCGCGCGCGTACGCGATCCCCGCGTCGAACGCGGCCTGCATCAGCCCGACGGCGCGCGCCGCGGTCTGGAGCCGGCCGTTCTCGAATCCCTCCATCTGCAGGTAGAAGCCCCGTCCCTCGCCGGCGGCCTCTCCCACGAGGTTCTCCGCCGGCACGAACCAGTCGGCGAACGACACCTCGAACGAGTGCATGCCGCGGTAGCCGAGCGTGTCGATCGCCCGGCCCTCGACCTTCCCGCCGTCGGGCTGCTCGAGCACGAAGGCGTGGCCCGGCGCCGGCTCCTTCTCGACCACGAACAGCGACAGCCCGCGGTGGGCTGCCCCGCGGTCGGGATCGGTGCGCGCCAGGAGCATCAGCAGGTCGGCGCGACCCGCGAACGTGGCCCACGTCTTCACGCCGTTGACGCGGTAGCCGCCGTCGACCCGCGTGGCGGTGGTGGTGATGTTGGCGACGTCGGAGCCGTAGTCGGGCTCGGTCACCATCACGCCGACCATCAGCTCGCCCGACGCGATGCGGGGGAGCCAGCGTTGCTTCTGCGCCTCGGTCCCCCCGGTGACGAGGGCGCGCGTGAGGATCTCCGGCCGCGTGATGAGCGAGCCGCCGATGCCGAGCGATCCCCACGACAGCTCCTCGGTCGCGACCACCATGCCGAGGTAGTCGGACTCGGCACCGGTCGCGTACCCCCCGTACGCCTCGGGCACGGAGAGGCCGAAGCCGCCGAGCTCGGCGAGGCCGGCGATGACCTCCTCGGGGACGTCGGCGTTCGAGCGGTGGACGTGCTCGGCGAGCGGCCGGATCTTGTCCTCGGCGAACCGGTGGAAGGTGTCGGCGGCCAGCTCGAATTCCTCGGGCAGGTGGCGCGGCCCGGTGCCGGACTCGGGCAGGGCGTCGGCGAGCCGCGCGAGGAACGCCGGCGCGCGGTGGGACTCGACGAACGGCAGCGCGGGCGCCAGCTCGTCGGCGTCGACGCCCCACATGGCGTCGCGGCCGAGCATGCGCGCCCCGACGTCGGCGATGGCGTCGGCGACGTACGCGCGGGCCAGCATCGACTCGAGGTCGCCGCGCTCGCCGTAGGCGAGCATGACGCGGCATCCCTCGATCGCACTCGCCGCATGCGCGAGGTCGTACGCGAGGACCTGGTGCTGGTCGAACTTCGCCACCGACAACCGACCGTTGTCGTTCGACGAGCGCGCGAGCGTGCGCGTCGCCATCTCGACGACCTCGGCACCGCGCTCGACGGCGACGGCCGCGGCCGTCAACTGGTCGGTCACGGCGCGAGAGCCTAGTGACGCGGGTTTTGCCAGGGCCTCGTCGTCGCGGTGGTGGTGGGGGGCGCCGCGGTGGTGACGGGCGCGGGTGGTGCGGTCGTCACGGGCTGGGGTGGTGGGGTCGTCACGGGCCGGGGCGGTGCGGTCGTGACGACCGGCGGGGCGGTGCCGGCGGTGACGGGCGCGGTTGCCGTCGTCGTCTGCGGTCGTGCGGTCGCGGGTGGTGTGGTCACGACGGTGCCGGGCCGGTCGCTGCCGCCCGGCGCCACCTGCGTGCTCCCCTCGGTCTCGATGGTCTGCTTCGCGGCGCCGCTCACTGCCTGGGCGGTCAGGTGGCACTGGGCGTCGACGAGCTTGAAGACCGCACGCGCGAGGCGATCGCCGCCCGCCTGGGTGAGGTGCACGCCGTCGCCCGCGCGCATCGTCACCAGGTCCCCGGTCTCGTCGGCGAGCGTGCTCGTGTACTTGCC
>DASPTH010000051.1:0-5554 GCA_035623515.1 Acidimicrobiia bacterium | reverse complement strand
CCGTGGCAACTCGCGCGTGCTGTGCGATGCGCAACCACCACTCGACGTCTTCGCACGCGCGGTACGTCTCGTCGAACCGCAGCAGATCATCCCGTGCGCAGGTCGTCGCGCCCAGGTGCGGCGTGATCGAATCCAGAATCGAGTCGGCGACGTCGCCCTCGAGTTGCCGGCCCCGGGCATCGAGGGACCCTCCGACGACCGACTGGAAGCACACGACGAGAGGTGCCCGGCGGTGTTGGTCCAGTGCCTGTTCCAGGCGGTCCGGCACCCACACGTCGTCGTCGTCCAAGAACGCGACGTACGTTCCCGTCGCGGCTTGGAGACCGCTGTTGCGCGCCGCGGCCGGACCGCCGTTGCGAGCGCGGCTCACGAGCCGCACGCGCGGATCCTGCGACGGGCGCGGCACCGGGATCGGAGTGGCGTCGTCGACGACGATGCACTCGAGGTCGTCGACGGTTTGGGCGAGGACCGAATCGACGGCCGCCCGCAGATACTCGGGACGCCCGTACGTCGGAACGATGACGCTGAAAGACGGAGGCACGGATGAGTGATCCCGAACGCCGCGGCGGTCAGCGTCCGCCCAGTCGTGCGAGGGCGCGGCGCCGGGCGTGACCGAGAAATCCGGGCCCCCGCAAGCGGTTGATCGCGTCTCCGATGAGCTTCTTGGCCGCGGCCTCGTGGTCCGTGTGCGCGGCGACGAACCACGTTTGGCGGTTGTGGTACCAGCGCACCCGGCGCGCGACGAGGCCGGCGTCGCGCATCAGCGCGGTCCAATCTCGCCACGTGTACACCACCGCCCCTTGGTGGAGGAATCCAGTTCCCTCATCGGGGCGGCGGTTCGTGCCGCGCGGCAGCAGAATCGGGAACTCCTCGTACACGGTTCCGACGAACAATCCGCCCGGTGCTAACGCGGTCGCGATGTGGTCGAGCCCGACGACGGCAAGGTCACGGAAGGTATGTGAGAACACGGACTGCGCCAGGACGAAGTCGAAGTCGGTTTGGAATCGGCTGAGCCCGAAGTCCTCCCCGGTGTCGAACCGGGGCCGTCGCAGCTCGACGAGGCTCGGGCCGAGCTCGGTACGGATGCCGTCGTCCAGTACGGCTTGGCGCGGTTCGATGCCGAAGTACTTGCCTGGCTCGAGGTACGGAATCAACAGGCGGCCGGCCCGCAGGGAGCCGCAACCCACGTCGCACAGCGTGTGGTACTCGCGCAGCCCGAGGGCGAAGAGCAACGTGAACTGCACGCCGCCCATCAGGTCGTAGCCGGTGAGGTTGCCCACCGAGTAACGGTGGAAGGGCACCTCGACCGTGCGGGAGCCGGACGCCGGATCATCAACGGTCTCGCCGTCGCGAGCGTATCGGCGGGGCGCGACCATTGCGTTTCCTTCGACCGGATCCTCGTCCGGACGCTCAGTCGACCGGCTCGTACCCGAACCTCACATACCAGGCACCGCCGAGCAAAGCCGCACCGACGAGAAGGAGGACGAGGGCACGCTTCGTGTCGGTGTGAGTGTGGATCACGCGACCGTTGCGCAAGGCATGGGTCGGAACCGAGACGTGACCCGGGAAGAACGTCGGGAGATCGCCGGCCCGGATGGTCGAGTAGACGAGCGCGAACACAAGGGCGATCCCGCCGATCACGAGGAGCGCGATCGCGATGGCGTTGGCCTGTGTACGAGTCAGCATCTGACGAAGTTAGCCCTTCGCGGAGGTTCGGAGAAGTCCCCCGGGGCGCGGTGTGCCACACTGATTCGGTCGGTTCCTCCACGTCCCGGCCGCGGCGGCAAACGGAGTCCGACCCCGAATGGCACCTCGATACAGCGTCGTGATCCCCACGTACAACCGGGCGGCGCTGATCCCGGTCGCCGTGCGCAGCGCTCTCGCCCAGACAGAGGCCGATCTGGAGGTCGTGGTCGTCGACGACGGTTCCACCGATGGGACCGCCGCGGCCGTGTCCTCCATCCCGGACCCCCGGGTTCGCTACGTGCGCCGTGATCGTGCCGGGGTATCGGCGACACGAAACGCCGGCGCCGCGCTGGCCCGGGGTGAGTTCCTCGTCTTTCTCGACAGTGACGACGAGCTCCTGCCGACGGCATTGGCGGCCTACCGGGAGGCGATCGACCGCGACGGTTGGCGAGTCGTCGTGGGCGGCCGCGTGCAGGTCTCGGCCGATCGGGCCGACTGGCGAACCTTCATACCCCGGGGACGCGGTTTTCTTCCCGGCGCGTTCGCGATCGCCGCCGACGAGTTCTGGGCGGTCGGGGGCTACGACGAGCGCCTGCGGTATTCCGAGAACACGGAGCTGGGCTGGCGGGTGAAGCAGTCGCTCCTGGCTCGGGGCGAGGAGATCGGTCTGGTCGCCGAGGCGATGGTGCTGCGTTTCACGCAAGCCGAACGCCAGTACGACCGGGCGCGCTACGACGCGGCTCGCTGGATGCTCGAGCATCCGGACCGAACGCTCGAGAGCGAAGTTGCGGGCGTCGGTCCGCCACGCCGGCGCCGCTCGACGTACCAAGCGATCGTCGCGGTGAATGCGGCCGCGCTCGGGCGCCGCCGGGAAGCGCTGCGTTTCGCATGCGCGGCGATTGCCAACGATCCGGGTTCGCTCGCGCGATACCGGAACCTGCTGCACGTGCTTCGGCTGTCCGTGTGGCCGCAGCGACGCGTGCGGGCCGTATCGGCGCCGCGCGAGAGCGCGATGCCGGAAGGCGAACGGCGCCGTCATGGTCGCGGGGCGATACACGGCGTCGTGGTGACGTTCGATCGTGTCGACTCGCTCACGCGCATGATCGGCGAGCTCGAGTCGATCGGGCTCGCGTCGTTGACGGTCGTCGACAACGCGCCGTCGGCTGCTTCACGGGAGGCGGCTCACCGCGCCGATGGACGGCTGCCGACCGAGTACGTCCCGATGAGTCACAACTCCGGGCCGGCAGGCGGGATCGCAAGAGGAATGGAGCAGGTTCTCGCGCACGCCGACGACGACGACTGGATCCTCCTCCTGGACGACGATCGCCTCACCGGTCCGGGCGGCACCGCGCAGCGGCTCCGCGAGTTCGGTGAGCTCCTCGTCGCGCATGGCGCGCCCGTCGGCGCGGTTGGCCAAATCGGTTCGCGTTTCGACCGCAAGCGGGGCCGGCTCCAGCGACTGAGCGACGACGAGCTCGCAGGTCCGGTGACCGTTGATTACGTCGCCGGCGGACAGATGTTCATGGCGCGCGTCGCCGCGGCCCGCCGGGTCGGGGTCTTCGACCCGGAGCTCTTTTTTGCCTTCGACGACCTGGATTACTGTGAGCGGCTTCGGCGCGCGGGCCTGCGGGTGTATGTCTGGGGTCCGGCGGGACTCGCGGCACGCGAGCGATTCGACCGTCGCGGTGATGCGGTCGGCCGCGCGCCTCGTCGCGAGAGTCCGTGGCGTCGCTACTACAGCGTGCGGAACCACATCGTGATCATGCGGCGGTACACGACGTGGTTCCGGGCGGTGCGCGTCACGATCGGCCAGCTCGTCGTACGGCCGGTGCGCGATCTCGCCCGCGGGAACGCGCGGCTGTCGCTCCTATGGGTGGGTGCGCGTGCGTGTGTCGACGCGTGGACAGGACGGCTCGGGCGGCGCGTCGAGCCCTAGGGGAGTCGCGGTCCGCTCAGCTGCGCGCGAATCGGCGCGCCAGCCGCTGTGCGGACTCGCGGGCGCGCGCCAGCACGCCTCGGCCGGCTTTGGCCTGCGCCACGAGCTGGGCGGATCGCAGCGTCTGGTACGTCGTTTCCAGGGCTTCGACTCGCTCTCGCAGACCCCCGTCCGGGCTGGGCCGGAACTCCCACGCATCGGGTATCGAGTTGAGATCGAAGATCTCGGCCGCGAGCAACGTCAGGTCGATCGTGCGTCCGACCTCTCCCGTTGCGAGATCGAGCTCGACGAGGCGCGTCTTGAAGTCGTCCGGGTCGGCGGAGGTGATGACGTTGGGTGTCCCCATGCTGCTGCTCTCGCGCCGGAGCGCGCTCGTTCCGATCCATACCCGCGTCCCTGTCCCGGCGGCGATCCCGCGCGGGTAACCACCGGGAACCGACCACGACACCGCATCGCCGCCGCCGATGCGCCGGACGCAGCGGGCCTGGGACTCGATGACCAACAGGCTCTCGCCGTGCACGAACAACGAGTGCGGGTGGTAGAGGTCGTCGGCGATCGTCTCACCGTCACTCACCCGCAAGGCTCGTCCGTGACGCCGGTGTAGGTGGGTCGGTCCACTGGCCGGTCCGAAGACGGTCACGTAGATGTCGCCGCGCCAGACCGCGACGGAGTTGATGTGATACCGATCGAGGCCGCGTCGTTCCGGGTCCGCGCAGTACACCTCCTCGCTCGCGACGACCGAGGTCCGGTCGTCGCTGAGCCGAAAACGAAACAGTGTGTCGTTGTGCGCCGAGATGACGAGGAGCGCGTTCTCGTCCGGGAGATAGAGGATGGAATGCAAGTTGCGTGCGTTCGGTGTGGGAAGTGTCGCGATCGGTTCCATCTCGGGGCCGTAACGAACGATGCCGCCGGCCTGGCAGGCGACGAACCGGTCGTCGCCGTCGGCCGTGATGCCGGCCGCGCCCCCCTCGAACGACTCGGGTACGGGGAGCCAGGCGCGTGCGCCCGACTCGAGGTCGACCGCGCACACCGCCAGGCGAGGGCTCGAGCGGGGGTTGCAGAACGAGACGAGTGCCCTCACGCGTTACCCGCCGACTCCCGGCACCCGCCGGAGCGCGTCACGGAGTGGCGCAGGAATGCTGCGCCGGACTTGTTCACGCGTCGGCCACCGCAACGCACGTCCCGCACGGAGCAAGGTCGGGTTCGTGCGTCGGAAAGCCGGCGGGAGGCGAGGGTCGATGTGCGCCCAGTCCGATGGCATCACGGCCAGCTGATCGTTCTTGTCATTCGCGACGGACGCGTACGGCAGCGACGCGTACTCGGCGACGATCTCGTCGTAGCCGTCGGTGAGCACCCTCGAGCTCGGATCCAGGTTCGTGATCAAGCCGAGGCCCGTGGGCGGCGCGTCGAGCGTCACGATCGACAGGTCCGGGCGGTGCTTGCGCAGCAACAAGATCAGCTTCCAGACGTCGCCCGACCACACGTTGGTCGTCCGGACGCGTGCCGCTCGCACCTCGTCGATGGGCAAACAGTCGTGGAGCAGCACGATCGAGCCGCGCCAACACGACCGTTCGACGTTGGTGAAGTCGCGTAGCGCGAACTCGAAGAGGTGCATGCCGTCGATGAAAGCCATGTCGGTGGTCGCCCCATCGAAGACGTCGGCGAGACGGTTGCGGGCGAAGAAGTCGTCGCTCTCGAGCGCAAAGATTCGCGTCGAGCGGGGTACCGGCCAGCGAATTGCGGGCGCGGGGTCGATGCCGACCGTACGGGTCCCGGGCAGCGCGAGCCGCAGCGAGGGACCGTGCTCGACGCCGATCTCGACGTACGTCCGGGGGCGGAGACGGCGGTGGATCCCGTCGAGCACCTCGAGGTAGTGGAGCCTGCCGTCATTCACGGTGGGGCAGGATACGAGCTTTCCCCGCGGCGTCGTGA
>DASPTH010000043.1:0-4839 GCA_035623515.1 Acidimicrobiia bacterium | reverse complement strand
GGCGGCTGGTTCCGGACCGCGCGCCGCGAGGGTCGCAGCTGGACGAACCGGCCCCTCGACCCGTAGCAAGCGCAGCGCGCGACGGCAGGTGCGGTGACGAGGCGAGCGCAGCGAGTCGAGGAACTCGCCGCGAGCGAGCGTGAGCGAGCAGTGCAGGTGCGGTGACGCGGCGAGCGCAGCGAGCCGAGGAACTCGCCGCGAACGAGCGTGAGCGAGCAGTGCAGGTGCGGTGACGCGGCGAGCGCAGCGAGCCGAGGAACTCGCCGCGAGCGAGCGTGAGCGAGCCGGGTATCCCGGCTCGTAGCGAGCCCGGCAGGTGCGGTGACGAGGCGAGCGCAGCGAGCCGAGGAACTCGCCGCGAGCGAGCGTGAGCGAGCCGGGTATCCCGGTTCGTAGCGAGCGAGCAGTGGAGGAGGTTCAGTGCTCGCCGGGGGTGAGCAGCTGGAGGCGGTGGCCGTCGGGGTCGCGGAAGTAGATGCAGCGGTCGTCGCCCGGGCGACCCGTCACCTCGATCCCCTCGGCCTCGAGCACCGCCTTCACCTCGTCGTAGTCGGCCGCGGCGAGGCGGAGCGCGAGGTGGTTCATCTCGGCGCCGGCGTGGATGTCGTCGCCGCGCTCGAAGAGCGCCACCATCTGGTCACCACAACGGAGGAACGTGTGCCCGCCGCCGCCGTGCGCGACCTCGAAGCCGAGGACGTCGACGTAGAAACGTTCCGCGCGTTCGACGTCGCGCACGTGCAGCACGACGTGGTCGATCCCGTTCACCACGAGCTTGGGCAGCTTTGCCGTTTCCGATGTCATGCGCGGAGGGTACCGCCGACGGCCCACTCGTGGTCAGGTGACGCGCCGGCGGATCGGATGGTCGTCGGGCACCTCGACGATGCGGAGCTCGGTGCCTTCGGGATCCTCGATCCAGAGCTCGACCAGGCCCCACGGCATGCGGGCCACGGGCTTGCGCACGGTGACGCCGGCGGCGACGAGCCGGCGCGACTCCGCTTCGGCGTCGGGCACCTGCAGCCAGAGGATCGTGCCACGCGATTCGCCTGAGTCGCCGACGGTCAGCTCGAGGAAGCCGCCCCCGAGGAAGTACACGACACCCGTCACGACACCGTCGGCGCCGTACTCACGGTAGATGTGCAGCCCGATGGTGTCCTCGTAGAACGCGCGGCCGCGCGCGAGGTCGCCCACGCGGAGGATGACGCGGCTGCCGAGCACCTCCACGGGAGGAGTATCGCGTGTGCTGAACTACGCGGTGTGACCGACGTCTACTACGACCCGTACGACTGGGACATCGACACCGATCCCTACCCGACGTGGAAGCGGCTGCGCGACGAGACACCCATCTACTACAACGACAAGTACGACTTCTACGCGGTGAGCCGCTACGACGACGTGGAGCGTTGCTCCGTCGACTGGCGCACCTACATCTCGGGCAAGGGCTCGGTGCTCGAGATCATCAAAGCCGGGATGGAGATGCCGCCCGGCAACATCCTGTTCGAGGACCCGCCCGCGCACGACGTGCACCGCGCGCTCCTGAGCCGCGTGTTCACGCCCAAGCGCATCGCCGACATCGAGCCGAAGGTCCGCGAGTTCTGCGCGCGCAGCCTCGACCCGCTCGTCGGCGCGGGACGCTTCGACTTCATCCGTGATCTCGGCGCGCAGATGCCGATGCGCACGATCGGCATGCTGCTCGGCATCCCCGAGGAGGATCAGGAGGCAATTCGGGAACGCATCGACGAGGGTTTCCGCATGGAAGCCGGCACGATGCCCGATCAGAACAGCGCGACCATGGGGCTCGCGTTCGGAGACGACTTCGTCGACTACGTCGAGTGGCGGTCGAAGCACCCGTCGGACGACCTCATGACCGACCTGCTGAACGTCGAGTTCGAGGACGAGACCGGTACCGTCCGCACGCTCACGCGCGCCGAGATCCTGAACTACGTCGGGTTGCTCAACGCCGCGGGCAACGAGACGACGACGCGCCTGATCGGATGGACGGGCAAGGTGCTCGCGCAGCATCCCGACCAGCGACAGGAGCTCGCCGCCGACCGGAGCCTGATCCCGCAGGCCATCGAGGAGCTGCTGCGCTACGAGGCGCCGTCGCCGGTCCAGGCGCGCTTCGTCACGCGCGACGTCGAGCACCACGGACGGTTGGTGCCGCACGGCGCGGTGATGGTGCTCCTCACCGCGGCGGGCAACCGCGACGAACGCCACTTCGACGAGCCCGACCGCTTCGACATCCACCGCGTGATCGACCACCACCTCTCCTTCGGCTACGGCATCCACTTCTGCCTGGGGAGCCATCTCGCGCGCCTCGAGGGGCGGGTCGCGCTCGACGAGGTGCTCGAACGGTTCCCGACCTGGGAGATCGACTGGGAGCACGCCGTCCAGGCGCACACCACCACGGTGCGGGGTTGGGAGCAGCTCCCCGTCTTCACCGGCTGACGGCCACGGATCGACTGCCGTGCTCGAAGCCGGGTTGTGGGCTGGGCTCGGTCAGTCCGCGCTGATCGTCGGCGCGCTCCTCGTCGCGCGCTTCCGCCGGCTCACCGAGCCGCGCTGGCTCGGCCTCGTGATGGCGTTCGGTGCCGGCGCGCTGATCAGCGCGGTCACGACCGATCTCGTGGTGGAGGCGTACCACGAGGCGGGGCGGGCGGCGACCGGCGCCGGGCTCCTGGTGGGGTCGGTGGGCTACTACGTGCTCACCGAGTACCTCAACCGCCGCGCCGAGCGGGAAGACCCCGAAGAGCCGGTCGAGGAGGCGGCCGCGGCGGGCGTCGAGGCGCTGCCCGCAGCAGCTGACACGCGCGCGGCCCGCAACCTCACGGTGGGCATGGTGCTCGACGGCATACCCGAGTCGGTGGCCATCGGCCTCACCCTGCTGGGGTCGGGCAACGTCTCGGTGGCGCTGGTCGGCGCGGTCTTCCTCTCGAACCTGCCCGAGGCGATCGGCGTGGCGGCCGCGCTCCTGGCGGGCCGGATGCCGCTGTCGCAGGTGTTGCTGCGCTTCGGGGCGATCGTCGCCGTCGGCGCGATCGCGGGCGCCGTCGGCTACGGGCTGCTCAACGAATCCGACGCGAACCTCATCGCCATCATCCAGTCGACCGCGGCGGGCGCCATGATCGTCGTCGTCGTGAACGAGATGGTGCCGATCGCGGTGCGGGGCGCGAAGCGGCACGCGGGGCTGGCGGCGGCCGCCGGCTTCGCCGTCGCCGCGTTCCTCGCGACGCTCAACGCGTGATCACCGGCGTTGCGCTGCTCGCGTGATCCATTACGCGCGCACGAGCACGGGCACACCGAGCTCGCGCGCGAGAGCGTCGAGGTCGGCGAGCACCGACGCGGGCACCGACACGCCGTGCGCTTCGCGGTCCCGTCGGCACTCGGCCTCCCGGTCGCCGGGCACCAGGACGCGTTCGGCGCCCGCCATCGGCGGTGAGGCCCGGAGCGCGTCGAGCATTTCGGTGAGGTCGCGCTTGAACGTGTCGACGTCGGCGAACGCGTCGATGCGCAACGCGACGAAGGTGTGCGCGGCCTGCGTGGTGTGCACGGGGAGCAGCTTGCTCCATCCCGTGCCGGTGAGGATCCCCGTCAACACGTCGACCGCGGTGGCGAGCGCGTAGCCCTTGTGGGACGCGTTCGCCGGAGTACCGCCGAGCGGCGTGAGCCCACCCTCCTGCACCACCACGCCGGGGTCGAGCGTGGGCAGCCCTTCGCCGTCGACCGCCCAGCCCGGCTCGAGCGCCGACCCCGTCCGCAGCGCGTCCTCGATGCGGCCGAACGCGATGGTGCTCGTGCTCACGTCGCAGACGAACGGCCGGTCGTCGAGCGTGGGCGCGGCGACCGCGATCGGATTCGTGCCGAGCATGCGCTCACGGCCGTACGTGGGGACGACCCAGGGCGACGCGTTCGTCGTGACGATGCCGACCATGCCGGCCGTTGCCATCCGCAACGCGTAGAGGCTGGCGGCCCCGAAGTGGCGTCCCTCGCGCACGGCCACCGCGCCGATGCCCGCGACGCGCGCCTTGGCGATCGCGAGGTCGGTCGCACGTGCCGCGGTCACCGCGCCGAGGCTGCCGTGCCCGTCGACCAGCGCGGTCGCGACCGATTCGCGCACGACCTCGAACGTGGCGTCGCCGGCGACGTGGCCGGCACGCAGGCCCGGCACGTAGCCCGGGTGGCTGACGAGGTGCGCGATCCCGTGCGTGTCGTACCCGAGCACGTCGGCCTCGACGAGCAGGTCGGCGGCGACGCGTGCGTCGGTCGTGGCCACGCCGATCGCGGTGTAGACCGCCGTGGCGAAGTCGCGGAGGTTTCCGATGCCGACGCGCGGTGCGCCCGTCACGGCCGACCGGCGTGCGGTACGTCGACGCGCATCGTGCGGATCACACCGGTACCCCGGCCGGCGACGTCGGTCTCGCGCGCGCTGTCGGCCGAGAGGACGAAGAGCGTGCGACCGTCGTCGCCGCCCAGCGCGCACGCGTACGTGCCTTGACCCACGGGGATGCGGTCGGTGATCTCGCCGCCCTCGCGGACGCGGACCACCTCGGACCCGAGCGCGTTCGCGGCCCAGATGGCGCCCTCGGCGTCGAGGGTGCACCCGTCGGGCCCGACGTCGGTGAACTGGGCCCACACACGGCGGCGCTCGAGCCGACCGTCGGGACCGATGTCGAAAGCCGTGTAGCAACGGCCCATCGACTCGCCCACGATCAGCGTGCGACCATCCGGGGTGATCACGCTGCCGTTCGGGAACTGCAGGTCGTGGGCGGCGGCCTCGACCGTTCCGTCGGGGCGCACGAGCGCGAGCGTGGCGTTGCGCGGTTCCCCACCTCCCCAGATGTC
>DASPTH010000035.1:0-15478 GCA_035623515.1 Acidimicrobiia bacterium | reverse complement strand
TCGCGCGGCAGAGGAGATCGTGCCCGGGGCCGATCTCGACCAGTGGGACGTCGTCGACGCTCTGCGCGAGCTCGTCGCCAAGTCGATGGTGGCCGTCGACGACTCCGTTCCCGGCAGCACCCGCTACCAGATGCTCGAAACGCTGCGCGCGTACGCGCGGGAACGGCTCGACGAGGCGAGCAATGCCGATGAGTGGCGCCGCCGGCACGCCGCCCACTACGCGAAGCACGCCGAAGCCGCCGGCCGGGCGATGTTCGGCCCCGACTGGCTCGAATGGCTCCCCCGCGTCAGGGCCGACCTCGACGACCTGCGCGCGGCGGTCACGTGGGGGCTCGACTCCTCCCACGACGAGGGCGGCGACGACGAGGACGGTGAGCTCGCGGTGCGAATCGTCGCCGCGCTCGCGAATCTCGCGAGCGACGACCGCTCCAACGGGATCCACGCGTGGATCGAACGCTGCCTGCCGCGCGCCGAGCGGTCGACGCCGGGGCGACGCCTGGCCGTCTACGGAGCCGCCGCGATGCGAGCGTGGTCGAGTGGCGACCACGAGAACGCGCGCCGACGTTCGGCTCGGGGTGTGTCGGAGCCGGTCGTCGCCGACTGTCCGGCGCCGATGTGGGCCTACGCGGTGCTGGCCCTCGAGCAGGTCCTCACCGGCGAACCCGACGAGGGGCTGCAGACGCTCGCGCTGGCCGCCGAGCGGTTCCGAGCCGCCGGGGTCGACGAATGGCACGTCGCGCGCATCGAGCAGGTGCGGTCGCACGTCGAGAACATGCTCGACCTGCCGACGGCTCGCGACCACGCCGAGGAGAGCATGCGCATCGCGCAACGGCTGCGGAGTCCGACTCTGCTCAACGGCGGCTACTACAACATTGCCAACACGTCCTGGCGCGACGACCCCGACGCGGCCATGGTCGCTCTCGAGAGGAGCATCGAGCTGTCAAGAGCGGGCGCCTCGTTCGTGGCACACGGGCTCGCGCTCGGACAGCTCGCGCAGTTGCAGGCACGGGCCGGAGATCCGTGCGCGCTCGGGACGCTGCGGGCGGCAGTCGTCGAGGGCTGTGACATCGGCGAGAGGGTGGCCGTCGCCACCACCGTCGACCGCGCCGTCCTCGTGCTGGCGGCGCTGGGCCACAACGAGATCGCCGCCGAGCTCGGCGGGAGCCTCCTGGACGGCGCGCTCGCGTCCCTGACGTTGCTGCCGTTCCGCGAGCACCCCGACCGGCAGGAGGCGCTGCGCGCCGTCCACGACGTGCTCGGGGCGAAGGAGTACGAGCGTGCGTCCGCGGCCGGTGCGGCGATGTCGTACGAGCACCTCCTCGCGCACGTGGTCGCCGAGCTCGACCGGATCATCGAGGGCCTACCCTCGGAGCCATGACCTCCACCTTGTCCCTCACCGAGCTCGGCGACGGCGTGTACGCCTGGCTCCAGCCGGGCGGCGAGTCGGGCGTGTCGAATGCGGGCGTCGTCGTCGAGGACGACGGCATCACCGTGATCGACACCCTCATGGTCCGCTCGCAGTGGGAGCCGTTCGCGGCCGCGGTCGCGGAACTCGGCCTCCCGGTGCGCCGCGCCATCCTCACGCACGCCCACATCGACCACTGCGGCGGCACCAAGGCCTTCGACCGCGCCGCCGTCTACGGCTCCCAGCAGACGAGCGACGTGCTCGACCAAGCCATGCCGATCGATGGCTACAAGGCGTTCATGCCCGCGTTCACCGACGAGTTCGACGACCTCGAGGAGCTCGGCACCCGGCCCGTCACCCACCTCGTCACCGGGCCGGCGCTGCTCACCCCGCGTCTCGAGGTGTTGCCGGCGGAGGGCCACACCGAGGGCGACATCATCGTGCTCGTCGCCGACACCGATCTCTGCTTCGCGGGCGACATCTGCTTCTTCGGCGTGACCCCCCTCGCATTCCAGGGGAACCCCGCGGTCTGGGCGGAGATGCTCGAAGCGGTGGCCGACCTCGCCGGCATCATCGTGCCCGGCCACGGCCCCGTCGGTGCGGAGCACGAGGTACGGGAGCTCCAGGCCTACCTGCGCGCCTGCGTCGACGCGAACGGCGACCCGCACGCGATCCCTCCGGGCCCGTGGGACACGTGGCTCGAACGCGAGCGCGACGTGATCAACGTCGAGCGCGCCGCCCTCCTCGCTCGCGGCGACGACGACATCCCGCCGTCGATGCTCCGGGCGATGGGGTTCGCGTAGCAGGGGTCACTCGAGCAGGCTCCGTGCGCCGTCGCCGCAGGGCGACGCGTTATGTTCTTGCCCGTTCCGGGAGGCACGGTGGCACAGAATCCCGACCCGACGCTGAAGCTCACCACGTCGAAGGGCGTGACCCGCACGCTCGACGACTGGACGACCATGTTCCACCTCTGTCTCGTGATCCTCCCGCCGCGGCCGGAAGCAGCGGTCTTCGTGCCTGTTGCCGAACGGATCTTCAAGGTGTTCGGCGACGCCGACTGCCGCACCGCGTTCTGCGTGGTCGGCAACGAGTTCATCGCCCGCGGCGTCCTCGCCGACGCCGAAGACCGCTACCTCACCTTCGTCGACCCCGACAGCGCGTTCGTCAAGAGTCTCGGCCTCACGCGCCTGCCCGCGTTCGTGCATCTCCGCCAGGACACGTCCGTGGTCGCCGCGGCCGAGGCGTGGCGCCCCGCCGAGTGGCAGCGGGTGGCCCGCGAGGTGGCCAAGGCCATGGCGTGGAGCGCCCCCGAGATCCCCCGGCCCGGCGACCCCCCGTCCTCCCCGGGGTGGGCCGTCTAACACCGCAGGTCAGAGGGTCGGTTTGGACCGCCCCGGTCGACTTCGCTAGGGTCCGCGGCGCGGAGCCGTACGTCGTGTAGACGTACGGCCTTGTTGTTGCAGAACGGAGCTTGAGGGCAGACCAGGGGGTCTCCACAGGTGAAGCGGGCGCTGCGACTCATACCGGCGGCTCTTGTCGTCGCGACCATCGCGTCACTCATGGGGCCGGCGAGTGCGGCACCCATCGACGACAAGCAAGCCGAGGCTGCGCAACTCGAAGCGCAGATCAACTCGAACGGCCAGAAGATCGACGCGCTGAACGAGCAGATCAACAGCGCCCAGATCCAACTCGACGCCGCGAACGCGGCGATCACCGATGCCAACGTCCGGGTCGCCGCCGCGACGGCGAAGACCAAGTCGCTGCGGGCGCAGCTCGCGCGCCGCGCTGCAGCCCTCTACCGCGACGCCGGCACCACCACCGGAGTCGCCGAGCTCGATTCGCAGAGCGCGCTCGACCTGAACTCGCGGACGGAGTACACGTCGCTCGCCGCGCAGCGTGAGAAGTCACTCGTCACGCAGCTCGCGGTCGCGAAGGAAGAGCTCGCGGCGCGCAAGGCCGACGCGCAGACGGCCCGCGCCGCTGCCCAGTCGAAGAAGGACGAGATCGCATCGGTCAAGGCCGAGCTCGTGCAGGGGGACGCGAAGCAGCGCCAGCTGCTCGGGCAGGTGAACGGTGAGATCGCCCAGCTCGTCGCGCAACAGGAGCTCCAGCGGCAGGCGGAGGAAGCGGCCAAGGCCAAGGCCCTGGTGCCGGCCGCGCCGGTCGTCACGGCCACCGCCGCGGCGGCAGCAGAAGCCCCGACCACCAGCCAGACCGCGTCCGCACCGTCGCAGTCGGCACAACCCGCGCTCGGTTCGATCCCGGCACCGAGCCCCGGCGCCGCCACCGCGATCGCGTACGCGTACGCGCAGCTCGGCAAGCCCTACTGCTACGCCGGCGTCGGCCCCGACTGCTACGACTGCTCGGGGCTCACGATGATGGCCTGGGGCGCCGCCGGCGTCTCCATGCCGCACGGGTCCACCGAGCAGTACAACATGTTCCCGCACGTGCCCCTGGACCAGGCCCAGCCCGGCGACCTCATCGTGTGGGACGGCCACGTGGGCCTCTACATCGGCGGCGGGATGATGATCCATGCACCCCATACGGGGACCGTCGTGCAGGTCGCGCCCCTGTACGGGACGCCGTGGGGGGCGGCTCGTCCGGGTTGACCTCGGGTTCCTCGATACGGCTCACGGAGTACTCCCACGGCGCCGGGTGCGCCTGCAAGCTCTCGCCCGCCGACCTGCGGACGGTGCTCGGCCTCGTGCGGGGCCTCGACCCACCTGACGACCCCGACCTGCTGGTGGGCCTCGACACCGCCGACGACGCCGCCGTCTACCGCCTGACGGACGACGTGGCCGTGGTCGTCACCACCGACTTCTTCACACCGATCGTCGACGACCCCTACGACTGGGGGCGGATCGCCGCCACGAACGCGTTGTCGGACGTCTACGCGATGGGTGGCGCCCCGCTGCTCGCCCTGAACCTCGTCGCCTGGCCGCGGGAAGGGCTCCCGTTCGAGCTGCTCGCGCGGGTGATCGACGGCGGGAGCGACGTCGTGCGTCAGGCGGGCGCGCTGGTGGGCGGCGGCCATTCGATCGACGACCCCGAGCCGAAGTTCGGGCTCGCGGTCGTCGGCACCGTCGACCCGGCGCGGGTGCTCACCAACCGGGCCGCCCGTGTCGGCGACGCGCTCGTGCTCACGAAGCCCATCGGCCTCGGCGTGATCTCCACCGCGGTGAAGCGCAACGCGGCGCCGCACGCGCTCGTCGCCGACGCCGTCCGCATCATGACGACGTTGAACGCGGGCGCGCGTGACGCCGCGCTCGAGCAGGGCGACGTGGTGCACGCGGCCACCGACGTCACCGGCTTCGGGCTCCTCGGGCACCTGCGTGAGATGCTCGTCGCGTCCGGAGTGGCGGCCGACGTCGACGCCGGCGCGGTGCCGGTCATCGACGGCGTGCGCGCGCTCGTCGACGCGGGCATGGTCGCCGGCGGTACGCAGCGGAACCACGCCTTCGTCGGCGAGAGCGTCGACTGGAACGGCCTTCCCGAGCACGAGCAGCTCCTCCTCGCCGACGCGCAGACGTCGGGCGGCCTGCTCCTCGCCGTCGCGTCCGATGCCGCCGACGATCTGGTCGCCGCGCTGGTGCGAAACGACACGCTCGCCGCATCGGTCGTCGGCACGACCCGCGCCGGTCCCCCGGGCACGATGCGCATCGTCTGATTCAGTGCGCAGAACCGTCCATGCGCCGGCGAGCGCTTCAATGAACCGGCAGCGAGGCGGGTAGTCCCGCCGAGCAGCGAGCGTGAGAACGACCGCCGGTGACACCGGTTCGCGATCATCCGTCAGAACAAGTCCTCATACGGGTCACAAGTGACGGATGATCGCAGAACCCAAGGCGGCGGCCAGGCGCTAGCCGGAGGCGAGGAGCTCGCCAGCGAGCGAGCGCAGAATCAAGGAATGACCAACATGCCCAGCTCGGCCTCGAGCTGGGGGCGTGGCTTGGCACCGAGGGACGCGCGCTCGAGCCGGCCGTTCCGGAACAGCCCGATCAGCGGGATGCTCGTGACGTCGTAACGCTGCGCGAGCGTCGGTTCCTCGTCGATGTTGACCTTCACGACCTTGTAGGCCCCCTGGCGCATCAGGGCGATCTGCTCGACGATCGGCCCCACCTGGCGGCACGGGCCGCACCACGGGGCCCAGAAGTCGACGATCACCGGCACGTCGGACCCGAGGACCTCCCGCTCGAAGTCGGCGGTGGTCACCGGCTTCACCGGGCTCTCGGGCGGCGGCTCGGGCAACGGCTCGGAGGGCTGCCGGCCGGCGCGGATGGCGTCGAGCCACGCGCGGGCTTCCTGCACGCTCTCGATCGCGACCTCGTGGCCCATCGGGTACTCGCGGTACACGACGGGCACGCCGCGATCGATCAAGCTGGCGGCCAGGTCGCGGCTGTTCTGGACGTTCACCATGGGGTCGTCGGTGCCGTGCTGGAGCAGGATCGGCACCTGGCGCGCGGCGTCCCAGTCGACGTCGACGTGCTCGAACCGCACGAATGGACTCATCGCGAGGACGCCGGCGGGATGGGGCTCGTCGCTGCGCTGGTAGCCGAGCGCGTACGCGAGCCCGGCACCTTGCGAGAACCCGGCGACGACCGACTCCTCGCGCCGCATGTCGTGCTCGGCACACACGTCGTCGAGCAACTGGTCGACAGAGGCGAGCGCGGCGGTGAAGCCCTCGCGCGCGTCGTCGGGGTCGCTCGCCATCACGTCGAACCACGAGAAGCCGGGCGGAGCGGCCTGCGGACCGCGCGGCAGCACGGTCACGAACTTGCCCTCCGGATCGAGGTACGGCAGCAGCCCGCCGAGGTCGCGCTCGTCGGCGCCGTAGCCGTGCATGAGCAGGAGCACGCGCTCGGCCTCGCTCCCCGTCACCACGTTCGTGATCAACGCCATCAGCGCGGTCTCCTCGTTCAGAACAGGTAGTTCATCTCGTCGAGGACCCGCCGTCCGAGGGCGGCGTCGCCGTCGATGCGTACTTCGTGCGCGGCAAGCGCCGCTCGGGGCGCGACCCTCCCGCACGCGACGCGCTCGAACGTGACACCGTCCATCGTGAGGCGCACCGTGGGTTCGGCGACGCCCTCGACCTTCGCGGCACGCCCCCCGACGATCTGCAGCGCGAGGTCGCGCGGCACCACTCCCGTGACCGAGAACACGACGGTGGAACCCTCGGGAGGCGCGACTTTCTTCCCGACGACGTAGGGCATCGCGTCGGCGATCATCGCGTGCGTGAGCTGGGCCGCCCGGGAGTCGAGGTCGCCGGGCTGCTGGACGGCCCGTCGCATGTCCTGTTCGTGCACCCACGAGTCGAACACCCGGAACGGCAGCAGGTCACGGACGGTGCCCGGGCCCACCGGAGTCCAGGAGTCGGCCCCGAAGCCGTCCTCGTCGAGTGCGCGCAGGCCGGCGAGCCGTTCCCGGGTGAGCACGTGGAACTCGGCGAGCGCCTCCGTCCCCGACCAGGTCCGCCGTGAGTCGACTGCATGCTCGTTCGACGTGCCGACCTCGTTCCGGACGTGCGAGAGGTTGGACGCCTCGTGGTCGCGCCACGGGCGCCCGAGGCTCATCGACTCGACCGCCGAGATGTGCACGAGGTTGTCCTGCACGGTCCAGCCGGGCAGCTCCGTGGAGCGCTTCCACTCGTCCTCGCGCAGATCCTCGGCGAACGTCTCGATCGACGTCCAGACCTCGTCGAGGATGTCGACCAATTCGTGGTCCCGATCGCTCATCGATTCATCGCCTCACGTCCGTCACGGGTGCATCGTGTCACGCGGACGCCAGAGGCGCCGCACCGTGTGGTCGGGACCCTTGTCGAGCACGGCGTCCGCGTACCGGCGCGCCGGCTGGATGTGCTCGTGCAGGTTGACCGCGTTGATCGACGACCAGACCTGACGCGCGAACGCGACGGTCTCGTCACGCGGCATGCCGGCGAACTGCTGGTAGAAGGTGTGGCTCTCGCAGAGCTCGAGGAAGCGCTCCACGTACCACCGCTCGATGTCGGCTTCGTCGGCGTCGACGTACACCGCGAAGTCGATCGCGTTCGACAGGTCGATGAGGTGCAACCCCTCGAGGACCACCACGTCGTCGACCGCCAGCACGTGGTACTCGTCGACGACGTCGTACGCCTCGTGCGAGTAGAGCGGCACCCGCACGTCGCGATCGCCGGCCTTCACCGACGTGAGGAACGCGACGAGCGCGTCGCGGTCGTAGGTCTCCGGGAAGCCCTTCCGCATCGACAACCCGCGCCCGTCGATGACGCGGTTCGGGTAGAGGAAGCCGTCCGACGACACGACCTCGGCCCGCAGCCCGGGATCGCGGTCGACGAGCGCGTCGCGCACGATGCCGGCCGTGGTGCTCTTCCCCACCGCGACGCTGCCGGTGACGGCGACCACGAACGGCACGTGCTGCGCCCGGGATCGGTCGATGCCGGGCGCCAGCAGGTCGGTCAACTCGGCATAGGGATCGCCCACGCCTCCACGCTCACACGGCCGCGCCTGCGGCGGCAAGGTGCCGGGTCACCCGTCAGAACGGCACCTCCTGAGCGAGGAGGCCCACGGGCGGGTCCGGCGAACGCCCGGAGAGAACGCGGCAGAACTCGACGGCGTCGCACTCGAGCGTGTCACCCCGTCTCCCTGGCTGAACGCGGGGACGAGCCGGCCCGGTCACGCACCTGCGTGGCGGTGACGCCGTCGACGAAGTTGCCGCCCGCCCTCGCCGCGCCGCGGAGCTGGTGCGCGAGCTCGCGGAGCGAGGCGTGCGACTCGGCCGAGCCGAGCACGTGCGAGGCCATCGCCCGCACGTCCCAGCCGGGGCACTCGGTGGGCGCGCGCCACTCCTCCGGCGACAGTGCACGCAGGACGTCGAGGAGTCGCTCGTACTCCGCGGCAGCGAGGTCCATCGCCTCCTCGCGCCCGATCGGGTGCACGGTCGATCCGTCGGTCACGAGCGCGGTGCTGCTCACCGGGTGCCCCGCTTCCTCGGTGCCGGCGGGCGCGCGAACGCGAGGTACATGTCGATCAGGTCGTCGAGGAGCTTGCGCCACCGGTGACCACCCGGCTCGTCGGCGAGCTGCTGCTGGGTGAGGCCGGAGACGCTCGCGGTCCACAGGTCGAGCAGCTCGGGCCGCGTGACACCGAGTTCGGCGAGGCCGTCACGGGCGATCTGGAGCACCTGCACCGCAGGCTCGTACGCGGCGGGCGACGGCTGGAAGCCGGGCAGCGAGCGCAGGAAGAGCAGCTGCGAGCGCTCCGGGTCCTCGAGCGCGAAGTCGATCATGGTGCTCGCAGCCCGGCGGAATCGGTCTTCGGCGTCCGCACCGGAGTCGCGGGCGGCCTCCATGCGCCGGAGCAGCTCGCGGTTGCCCTCCTCGAACATCGCGTCGTAGATGGCGTGCTTCGACTCGAAGTAGGAGTAGAGCGACTGCGCTCGCATGCCGACGCGCTCGCCGAGGTCGCGCAGCGACAGCTCGGCGAGGCCCCGCTCGTGCACGAGCCCCCACGCCGCCACCAGGATCTCCGCCCGTGTCGCCTCCCGGCGCTCCGCCCGCCGGTCGCGCCTGGGGATCGACGCTGCCCGCCCGCCGGCGACCATCTTGCCTGACACTGTTCGGATATTCGCACAGCGTTCGACACACGTCAAGAGGGTTTAGGCTCTGCGGCAGGACGCCGCGACGACGCGAGGAGAGGAACGCCGTGCTGGTATCCGAGATCATGAGCAGGCCGGTCGTCACCGCGTCCGCCGCGGAGACGGTCGCGGCCGCCGCCGCCCGCATGCGCGAGCAGAGCGTCGGGTCGGTCGTCGTCGTCGACGGGGACCGCGCCGTCGGCATCCTCACCGAGCGCGACCTCGTGCGCCTGTCGTCGGCCGGCGCCGACCCCGCCGGCGGCACGGTCGCCGACTGGATGACGCCCGACCCCGACTGCGTCGCACCGGAGCTCGACGCCACCGCCGCCTTCGCCAGCCTCGCCGAGCACGGCTACCGGCACATCCCGGTCGTCGACGGCGATCGCCTCGTCGGCCTCGTGTCGATGCGCGACCTCATGCGGGTCGCGCAGATCCAGCCCGCGGGCACCCTCGCCCACGAGGTGCCGCGCGGGCTCGAAGGCGTGGTGGTGGCCGAGACCTCGATCGGCGACGTGCGCGGCCTCGAAGGCTTCTACCACTACCGCCAGTACAACGCGGTGGAGCTCGCCGAGAAGCGCTCGCTCGAGGACGTGTGGTACCTGCTGTTCGAGGGCGCGCTCCCCACACCGGAGCAAGCGGCCGCGTTCGGTGCGGAGATCGCCCCGCGGCGCGAGATCCCCGCCGCCGTGAAGTCGGTGCTGCCCGACATCGCCCGCGCGGCTCCCGACGCCCCGCCCCTCGACCTGCTGCGCACCACCGTCTCGCTGATGGGCGCGTCGCTCGGCTACCGCCCGTCCCTCGACGTCGATGCGACGGAGTTGCGCGCGCAGGCGCTCCAAGTGTGCGCGGCGGTGCCCACGCTCCTCACCGCGCTCTACCGGCTGCAGCACGGCCGGGAGATCATCGACCCCGATCCCGATCTCGCCTACGCCGCCAACTACCTCTACATGATGCGGGGCGAGGTCCCCACGCCCGAGCACGCTCGCGCGGTCGAGCAGTACCTCATCACGACGGTCGACCACGGGTTCAACGCGTCCACGTTCACCGCGCGCGTGATCACCTCCACCGGCGCCGACCTCGCCGCCGCGGTCGTCGGTGCGGTCGGCGCCCTCTCCGGCCCGCTGCACGGCGGCGCGCCGAGCCGCGCGCTCGACATGCTCGACGCCATCGGCACCATCGACCGTGCCGACGCGTGGATCCGCGACGCCATCGAGCGCGGCGACCGGCTGATGGGGTTCGGGCACCGCGTGTACAAGACCGACGATCCCCGCTCGGTGCTGCTGCGCAGCGTCGCCGAGCGGCTCGGCGGCGACAACGTCGAGTTCGCCGAACAGGTCGAACAGCGGTGCGTGGACCTGCTCGCCGAGTTGAAGCCCGGGCGGAAGCTCTACACGAACGTCGAGTTCTACGCGGGTGTGGTGATGGACATCTGTGGTGTGCCGCGCGAGATGTTCACGCCCACGTTCGCGTCGAGCCGCGTGATCGGCTGGACCGCGCACGTCCTCGAGCAGGCGGCCGACAACCGCCTCATCCGCCCGAGCGCCCAGTACGTGGGCCAGCCGCCACCCGTGCCGGTTCCCGACGTCTGACGCGACGGTCGCCCGGCGTGCACCTGGTCGGGCGCCCGCGGCGTCAGAGGTCGAGCTCGGCGGCCACCCGATCCGCTTCCTCGTGGGCGCCGGCGGCGTCCTCCGGACGGAACCCGCCGGCCTCGATCAGATCGTCGGCACCCCGCCGGTAGGCATCCGCGTACGCACCGGGCGTCGGGTACAGCGCGCGCAGCTCGTCCTGCGAGAACGGCCGCGCCCATCCGTAGAGCGTGAAGAACCCTTCGGAATCGTCGTCGCGCCCGTGGTACTCGGCGATCGGGGCGGCCAGCTCGGGGAGACGGATCCCACCCCGAGCATTGCCGTGCTCGTCGCGGGCGATCGTCTGGTCGTCGGCGAACTCGATGGTCGGGAACGACGGCGGCGCCACGCCGTCGACGAGCCAGCGGTGCACGGCCCGAAACGCGGAGGACAGTACCGGGCGGTACGACAGCACGTTGTCGACGCGCCCGTACGCGCGCGGTTCGGGCGCCTCCACCACCGCGACGACGTGCGGCGCGCCCGCGACCTCCCAGAACCGGAAGGTGTGGTCGTCGGCACGCCGGGTCCGGTGCATCGCCACCGCCTCGCACTCACTGTTGACGATCATCACCGGTTCCGTGATGTCGTCTCGAATGCGCGTCGCGATCACGCTTCGGCCGACGCCGCCACGCGCACTACCCGGCGGGCCGTCGTCGAGCGCGGCGCCCCAACCCCCGGTGATCGTCGGGACGAAGGCGTCGAACACCCCGACGAGTGGGTGCACCGCGTTGATGTAGGTCGTCAGGCGCGAGCCGGACTGCGACGCGCCGGTGGCAACGACACGATCCACTGCGATGCCTCCCGTGACCGCGCCCGAGCGCACGGCCGCGGCTGCCTGCGAGAACACGTCGAAGGAATACCGGTCGCCGGGGTGGACGAGCGTCGCGTAGCGCTCGCGGTCCCACTGCTTGAGCGGTCGTATCGGCAGCTGCCGGCCGCGATACCGCGGCGCGTCCGGCGGGTAGCCGTCGATGCCGACCTTCTGGGCCGACACGCCGACCCACACGTAGCCCGACAGCAACTCGTCGTCGTCGGCGGTCCCGAGCTCGTACCCGGCCGACACGTTGAGCCACTGCACCACGGCCGTGCCGTTCGCCGCCGCCTGCTTCTCCGGCCGCACCACCAGGATCCTCGTGCGGTAGTCGGCGGCGCCGTCGACCACGGCGTCCCATCGTCCGTTCTCGGGCAGTCCCGCCGGCGACGTCGGCGCGTAGGCAGACGCGGTGCCTTCGAGGAAGAACTCTTCGGCGACGTACCCACGGGACGCGAGATCGGCTTGCGGCGAAGACCACGGTCGCCCCTTCACCCCGCCGGTGACAGGACCACTGATCGAGGGTCGCATTCGATTCCCCTTCTCGGTCAGCCGCCCGGGACGACCCGGTCCGGCCGGTCGCGCAACGTCTCGATGACGCGGGCGTCGGTGTCGAAGGCGAGCGGTTGCGGGATGGCGTCGAGGGGGAAGAAGCGAGCGTCTACGGCGTCGTCACCGGCGGCGAGCGTGCCCCCGACCCGATGGCCGAGGAACCAGATGCCGGCGTTGTGGCGGTTCCGGTTGACGAACGTGGTGTGCACGTCGAAGACGCCGTCGAGCTCGACCACGAGCCCGGTCTCCTCTTCGAGCTCGCGGACGGCGGCCGCGCGCACGTCCTCGTCCCAACCGACGTGCCCGCAGGGAATGCACCACGCGCCCGCGAGATCGCCGTAACGACGCTGCACCATCAACAGGCGACCGTCCTCGACGACCACCACTGCCACGCCCACCCACTGACGCCGGTACTGGCGGTGCCCGCACACCGGGCAGCGCCACACCGACTCGCCACCGACCTCGACCACCTCGACCGCCGACGCGCACTGCGAGCAGTACTGCGGGAGCACGTCGCCGTCGTGCGCGATGTTCATCACGGGAACTCTGGCACGTCCGGGTCGCGCCTGCCCTCGTTACGCTGACCGCCGTGACCGAGGCCGTCGCCGACCCAGCGCATTCGGCGCGCGCCTACTCGCGGCGTTGGTACATCCTCGCAGTCCTGTGCTTCTGCCTCCTCGTCGTCGGGATCGACAACACGATCCTCAACGTCGCGCTGCCCACACTGGTGAAGGAGCTCGGCGCCACTGCGAGCCAGCTCCAGTGGATCGTCGACGCCTACACGCTCGTGTTCGCGAGCCTGCTCCTCACCGCGGGCACGATGGGCGACAAGTTCGGGCGGCGCCGCGCGCTCGTGCTCGGGCTCCTCGTCTTCGGCGGTGGCTCGGTCGCGTCGGCGTTCGCCGGCTCTGCCGGCAACCTGATCGCGACGCGCGCCGTGATGGGGCTCGGTGGCGCGCTGATCATGCCCTCGACGTTGTCGATCCTCACCAACGTGTTCCCACCCGTGGAGCGCGGCCGCGCCATCGGCATCTGGGCCGGGGTGTCGGGACTCGGCGTCGCCATCGGACCGCTCACCGGCGGCTTCCTCCTCGAGCACTTCTGGTGGGGGTCGGTGTTCCTCGTCAACGTCCCCGTCGTCATCCTGGCGTTGCTCGGCACGTGGTGGATCGTGCCCTCTTCGAAGGACCCGTCGGACCCGGAGCTCGACCTGGTCGGCACCGCGCTCTCCGCGCTCGGGCTCTTCGGCGTGCTCTACGGCATCATCGAGGGCCCCTCGAAGGGATGGACGTCGGCCCCCGTGCTCGTGGCCTTCGGGGTCGGCGGCGCGCTCCTCGTCGCGTTCGCCTTCTGGGAGCTCCGCTCCACACACCCGATGCTCGACGTCCGGTTCTTCGAGAACCCGCGCTTCAGCGCCGCGTCACTGTCGGTGACGTTCGTGTTCTTCGCGATGTTCGGCTCGCTCTACTTCCTCAGCCTCTACCTGCAGTTCGTCCTCGGTTACACCCCGCTGCAGTCGGGGCTGCGCCTGATGCCGGTGGCGGTCGTGCTGATGGTTGCCGCGCCCACGAGCAGCACGCTCACCCGGCGCTTCGGCACGAAGGCCGTGGTCGCGGCGGGGCTGACGACCGTCGCCGCCGGCCTCTTCCTGCTCGGGCAGGCGACTCCCACGAGCGGCTACCCGCTCGTGCTCGCCGCGCTCGGCCTGCTGGGGCTCGGCATGGGCACCGCCATGGCGCCGGCGACCGACTCGATCATGGGATCGCTGCCACCGGAGCGTGCCGGCGTCGGCTCGGCGGTGAACGACACGACCCGGGAGATCGGCGGCGCGCTCGGCGTCGCGATCCTGGGCAGCATCGCGGCGTCGCAGTACTCGTCGTCGATGGCGGCGTCGCCCACGCTCGCGAAGCTGCCCGCCCCCGCAGTGGCGGCGGCGACGAACTCGATCGGCGGCGCGGTCGAGGTGGGGGTGCGCCTCGCCGGCACCCCGCTCGCGGCGTTGGCGGCGCCCCTCGTCACCGCGGCGAAGGCGACCTTCGTCGACGCCATGAGCCGTGCGGTCACGATCGGTGCGGCGGCGGCGGTGATCGGCGCCATCGTCGCCGTCGTCTTCCTCCCGGCCCGTCCCCTCGCCGCAGCCGGCGAGCCCGAGCAACAACTGCGGCCGCTCGTGGTCACCGCGGCGCGCACGCTGCCGGCCATGCCGAGCAGCGTGTTCGACGCCACCCTCCGGCTCCTCGCCGAAGCCGGGTTCTCGAGCCTCAACTTCTCGGGCGTCGCGACACGCGCGGGGGTGAGCACCGCGGTCATCGAGAAGACGTGGCGGTCGAAGCTCGACCTCGTCACGAGCGTCGTCCAGCAGCTCCAGGCGCAGGTGCCGATGCCCCACACCGGCTCGGTGCACCGCGACTGCGAGGCGTACCTCACGAACGTGATCCGCATGCTGTCGGAGCCACGCTCGGCGCCCGTGGTCGCCAACCTCATCGGCGAGGCGGGACGCGACCCGGCGCTCGCCGCCGCGCTCCGCGAGCGTCTCGTGACCCCGCGGCGGCTCGAGCTCGTCGACATGTTCGAGGCGGCCAGGGCCCGCGGAGAGCTCCGCGCCGACGCCGATCCCGAGCTGCTCGCCGACCTGATCGTCGCGCCCGTGTACTACCGCCTGCTCGTGACCGGCGAGCCCGTCGACGACGCGCTCGCCGCCCGCCTGACCGACACCGTGCTCGGCCCCGCGCTGGCGCCCGCCTAGATGTCGGGTCGATTCCGCTCCGGCGTCCCGGCCGTCCGGCCACGCGCTTCATCTCCCGACGGGATCGCTCGGGCCTATCCGGCGCCCGGCTGCACGACCACGACCGGCACCGGCGCGTGGTGGAGCAGCTTGTAGGTGGTGGACCCGAGCAACGACCCCACGATCGAGCCGTGACCGTTGCCGCCCACCACGAGCATCCGCGCGTCGTTCCTGCGAGCCACCCCGACGAGCGCATCGACCGGGCGGCCGTCGACCACCTCGGGTTGCACCGCGACCGACGGGTCGTGCGCCACCGCCAGCCCCCGCGCCTCGTCGAGCATCGACTCCCCCACCTGCTCGACCGCCCGCTTCACGTCGCCGGTGACGCCGCCGGTCGGGTTCTGCCCGTACGCGAACACGATCACGAGCGGGACGCCGAACGCCACCGCCAGGTCCACCGCGTGGCCGACCGCCGCCTTGGACCCCTCGGAGCCGTCGTACCCGAGGACGACCTCGCCGCTCACCGGTGCCCGCTCTCGGTGCTCCGCACCGGGCCGCTCGGGCCCCGCTCGCTGCTCACCGGGATACCCGGCTCGCGACGCTCGCTCACCGGTGCCCGCTCTCGGTACCGGCACCATGGTTCGCTCGCTGCTCGCCCGGACACCGGGCTCGCGGCCGCTCGCTCACGTGCACCGGGCCGCACTGCTCGTCCTCCGGCGACCGCTCGCTGCTCA
>DASPTH010000019.1:0-3599 GCA_035623515.1 Acidimicrobiia bacterium | reverse complement strand
CATGCTTCGCGGCGTTGCTCGGCAACGAACGCAACGGGCGGTGGCTGGTCGGGCCGTCGTCCGGCGGACGCGCGGCGCGCCGCCGGTACCGCGACGGCACGCTCGTGCTCGAAACCGAGTACGACACTCCCGAGGGAACGGTCCGCGTGACCGACTGCATGCCCATCCGCGACCGCAGCATCGACATCGTGCGCGTCGTGGAAGGAGTGAGCGGGGCGGTCCCGATGAAGCTCGAGTTGTGGGTCCGCTTCGACTACGGGTCGGTGGTTCCGTGGGTGCGCGCGGTCGACCACACCGTCCTCATGATCGCGGGCCCGAACGCTCTCCGTCTCACCTCGCCGTTCACGGTCGAAGGCCGGGACTTCCGCCACGAGGCCGAGTTCACAGTGCGCGCGGGCGACAAGGTGCCCTTCGTGCTCACCTGGTACCCGTCGTACCACAAGCAGCCGCCGCCGCTCATCGACCCGTTCCGAGGCGTCGCACGCACCACCGCGTGGTGGCAGGAGTGGTCGGCGCGCGCAACGTACGAGGGCGAGTGGCGCGAGCTCGTCCAGCGCTCGCTGCTCACCCTCAAGGCGCTCACGTACGCGCCCACCGGAGGGATCGTCGCCGCCCCCACGACCTCGGTACCGGAGTGGCCCGGCAGTGTCCGGAACTGGGATTACCGCTACTGCTGGCTCCGCGACGCGACGTTCACGCTCTACTCGTTGATGATGGCGGGCTACGTGCGCGAGGCGGTCGAGTGGCGCGACTGGCTGCTGCGCGCGGTCGCCGGCGACCCTGCGCACCTCCAGATCATGTACGGCGCGGCCGGCGAGCGTCGGCTCGACGAGTACGAGGTCGACTGGCTCCCGGGCTACGAGAACTCGCGTCCGGTCCGCGTCGGGAACGCGGCGTCCACGCAGTTCCAGCTCGACGTGTACGGCGAGGTGTTCGACGCGCTGCACCAGACACGCAAGATGAACGTGCCCGAGTCCGAGAGTGCCTGGTCGCTGCAGTGCGCGATCCTCGAGTTCCTCGAAGCCGCGTGGCAGGACGCCGACGAGGGCATCTGGGAGGTGCGTGGCGGGCGCCAGGACTTCACGCACTCGAAGGTCATGGCCTGGGTGGCCTTCGACCGGACGGTGAAGGCGATCGAGGAGTTCGGCCTCGACGGGCCCGTCGACCGGTGGCGCGACTGCCGCGACATGGTGCACCGTGAGGTGCTCGAGAAGGGCTTCGACACCGACCGCAACACGTTCACGCAGTACTACGGCTCGAAGGCGCTCGACGCGAGCACGCTCATGATCCCGCTCGTCGGATTCCTCCCCCCCGACGACCCCAGGGTCGCGGGAACGGTCGAGGCGATCGAGCGCGAACTGCTCGTCGACGGGTTCGTCCTCCGGTACGACACGGCGGAGAACGTCGACGGCCTTCCACCGGGTGAGGGTGTGTTCCTCCCGTGCTCCTTCTGGCTCGCCGACAACTTGTTCCTCATCGGGCGCGAGCGCGACGGCCGCGCCCTGTTCGAGCGGCTGCTCGCGCTCGGCAACGACGTCGGCCTGTTCGCCGAGGAGTACGACCCGAAGGCGCAGCGAATGCTCGGGAACTTCCCCCAGGCGTTCACCCACGTGTCCCTCGTCAACACCGCCTGCAACCTCGAGCACACGACGAGCCCCGCGACGCATCGCGCCACAGGTCATCGCCGCGCGCGCGAGTGACGGTGCGCGTCCCGCAGACGTCGGGTCAGGAGGGCCGCAGCGCGGCGGCCTCGTAGAGACCGAGCGGCCCCGCAACCACGACGAACTCGACCGCCGCGCCCGCGGGGATCGTGCGCGTGCCGTCGGCGATGGCAGTGCAGTGGAACGGGTAGCGCGCGCCACCGGTGGCCTCGACCTCCCCCAGCCCGCGCTCGGCGTCGAACGCGACGACGACCCCCGTGCTCGTCAATGCACGATCTTCGCGATGGGTAGCTCGATGATCCCGGCGGCGCCGGCGTCGCGCAACGCGGGGATGAGCGTGTTGATCTCGCTCTTCGACACGACGGTCTCGACTGCGTACCCGTCTTCACCGAACAGCTTCGACACCGTGGGTGACTTCAGGGCGGGTAGCAGCGCGATGACCGCCTCGAGGTTCGCCTCCTCGACGTTGAGCTTGAGCAGCACGCGGCCGCGCGCCTCGAGCGCGCCACTGATCAAGCTCTGGAGCTGCTCCATGGCCTTGCGCTTGTCGGCGTCCTGGTGCGCCTGCGGGTTGGCGATGAGCTCCGTGTGCGAGACCATGATCGTGTCGACGACCTTCAGCCCCGCGGCGCGCAGTGCCCGCCCGGTCTCGGTGAGCTCGACCACGGCATCGGCGATGTCGGGCACCTTCGCCTCGGTCGCGCCGTACGAGAGCTGTACGTCGGCGTCGATCCCGTGCTTGGCGAAGTAGCGGCGCGTGAGCTCCGGGTACTCGGTGTGCACGACGAGCCCGGCTGGGAGATCGCGGACCGACGTGACCGGCGTGTCGGCCGCGACCGCGAGCACGATCTGCACCGGGCGCGCGGTCGCCTTCGAGTAGTGGAGCTCGGTGAGCGTGACGACGTCGGCGTTGCGTTCCTCGATCCAGTCACGCCCGGTGATCCCGAGGTCGAAGCGGCCTTCGGCGACGTACTGCGGGATCTCCTGCGGGCGCAGGATCCGCACCTCGTCGACGCGGGGATCGTCGATCGTGCCGCGGTAGTCGACGTCGGAGCCGCGATTGACCGCGAGGTCGGCATCTTCGAAGAGCTGGAGGGTCTGGCGTTCGAGGGAACCTTTGGGGAGCACGAGCCGGAGCATGATCACCTCTTCTGAGGAAGACGGCGGAGGAGACTCACCATTTCGACCGCGGTACGTGCGGCCTCGCTCCCCTTGTGACCGTGGGTGCCGCCCGCGCGGCTCGTCGCCTGCTCGAGGTTCTCGGTCGTGAGCACGCCGAAGATGATCGGCGTGCCGGTGTCGAGCGCGACGCGCTGGATCCCTGCCGCGCACTGGCCCGCCACGTACTCGAAGTGCGCGGTATCGCCGCGGATGACAGCGCCGAGGCAGATCAGCGCGTCGAAGCGCGGCGCCAGCCGCTGCGCGACGAGCGGGATCTCGAAGGCCCCGGGCACCCAGTGCACCGGAACGTCGCGGGCGCCGAGATCACGCAGGGTCTCGAGCGCGCCCTCGAGCAGCGGCTTGGTGACATGGTCGTTGAAGCGGCCGGCGACGATCGCCAGCCGCATCCCGCTCGCGTCGAGCTCGCCTTCGTACTCCGCGTACTCACCCATTGTCTGGTCGCGCTCACTCGGCGCCGGGGTACCCGGCGCCGCCCTGCGGGACGTTCGCTTGCTCCCGCGAGCTCACTCGTTCGCTCCGCTCACTCCGCTCGCCGCCCCACCACACCCCGACCCGCCCACACAGCACCGGGGTATGCCGTCATCATGGCTCGCTGCCTGCGCACCGGGGTACCCGGCGCGCCCCCGGCCGCTCGCTGCCGCCCTGCGGGACGTTCGCTTGCTCCTGCGAGCTCACTCGTTCGCTCCGCTCACTCCGCTCGCCGCCCCACCAGACCCCGATCCGCCCACACGGCGCCGGGGATTCCCGGCGCCCCCT
>DASPTH010000008.1:0-7248 GCA_035623515.1 Acidimicrobiia bacterium | reverse complement strand
CCGCCACGGGCGAGAAGCGGCCCTACGGCGACTTCCTCCCGAATGCGCAGGGAGAGGACGTCGTGGCGGGCATCCGCGTCACGGAGTCGCTCGACTCCATGGCACAGCACTTCCCCGAACCGCACGCCCACCTGCTCGACGTCATGAGCCTGCTCGAGCAGCACTACCGCGACATGTGCGACATCGAGTTCACCGTCGAGCAGGGACGGCTCTTCATGCTCCAGGTGCGGGTGGGCAAGCGCACCGCGGCCGCCGCGCTCGAGATGGCCGTCGACATGCAGCAGGAAGGTCTGATCGACGAGCGGGAGGCGGTGCTCCGGATCGCGCCGGAGCAGCTCGACCAGCTCCTCCACCCGCAATTCGACCCTGCGGTGAAGTACGACGCGATCACGAAGGGCCTCAACGCGTCGCCCGGCGCCGCGGTGGGGAAGGCCTACTTCACGCCCGACGAGGCCGAGGCGCGGCATGCGGCGGGCGAGCAGGTGATCCTCGTGCGCCCGGAGACGTCACCCGACGACATCCACGGGATGATCGCCTCAGAGGGCATCCTCACGTCGCGCGGTGGGCTCGCCAGCCACGCCGCGCTCGTCGCCCGCGGCTGGGGCAAGCCCGCGGTGTGCGGCGCGCACGAGCTCGACATCGACATCGCAGCCGGTTCGTTCACGGTGAACGGCACCACCGTCCACCAGGGCGACGTGATCTCGATCAACGGCACGACGGGTGAAGTGGTGATCGGGGCGGTCGCGCTCATCCAGCCCGACGAGCTGAGCGGCGTGTTCGAAAAGGTGTTGCAGTGGGCCGACGAGTTTCGCCTCCTCGAGGTGCGCGCGAACGCCGACACGCCCGACGACGCCGCGGTCGGACGCCGGTTCGGCGCCGAGGGCATCGGCTTGTGCCGCACGGAGCACATGTTCCTCGGCGAACGGCTCCCCATCGTGCAGCGCTTCATCCTCGCCGCCGACGAGGCGGAGGAGGACGCCGCCCTCGACGACCTCGCCAAGCTGCAGCGGTCCGACTTCGAAGGGATCTTCGAGGCGATGGACGGCTTGCCCGTCACCATCCGCCTGCTCGACCCACCGCTCCACGAATTCCTCCCCGACATCGACGAGCTGCTCGTCCAGGACGCGCGGGGTCAGCTCGACGCCGAGGCGCGCCGGCTCCTCGCGGCCGCGCAGCAGTGGCGCGAGGCGAACCCCATGCTCGGCACGCGCGGGGTGCGGCTCGGGATCATCAAACCCGGTCTCTACCGGATGCAGACGAAGGCCATCCTCGAAGCGGCCCTCGCCCGGAAGCGCGCCGGGGGTGACCCGCGCGTCGAGATCATGATCCCGCTCACGGTCACCGAACCAGAGCTGGAGCTGGTGACGTCGTGGGTGCGCGAGGTCGCGGCCGAGACGTTCGCAGCAGCCGACGACGGCGACGTCGAGTACCTCGTCGGCACGATGGTCGAGACCCCGCGCGCCGCGCTCGACGCCGGTGAGATCGCCGAGGTCGCCGAGTTCTTCTCGTTCGGCACGAACGACCTCACGCAGATGACGTTCGGCTTCTCGCGCGATGACGTCGAGGGCCGCTTGATGGCGGAATACCTCGACCTCAAGCTACTGCGTGCCAACCCCTTCGAGACCCTCGACCGCGACGGCGTGGGCCAGCTCGTCCGCGTTGCCGTCGAGCGCGGCCGCGAGACCCGCCCCGATCTGCACCTCGGGATCTGCGGCGAGCACGGCGGCGACCCGCCGTCGGTCGCCTTCTTCGCCGAGGTCGGGCTCGACTACGTGTCGTGCTCGCCGTACCGGGTACCGATCGCTCGGTTGGCGGCTGCGCACGCCGCGCTCGGCGCCGGAGGACCGGGGGACACTGCGTAGCTGTCGCACCCCGGTGATTTCATTGCAGCATGGACCGACACGTGCACGGTCAGCGCTTCGATGAATTCGACGAGTCGGAGATCACGTGCGAGCCGGCCGTCCGGCACGCCCACGACGGCGCCCACGCGTTCGTGGGTGGGCGCCTGCTCGCCCGGGAGGAGCGGGAGGCGGCACTCGCGCTCGCGCTCGCGCCCGGCGCGACGCGGCCGGTGGGCGCGGGGGAGCGGGCTCGGCCGGAAGCACCCGACCCCCACCGGCTGTGCTTCGAGCGCGACCTCGACCGGGTGAAGCACTCCCGGCCGTGGCGGCGCCTCGCAGGGAAGTGCCAGGTGTTCGTCGCCCCCGAAGACGACCACCTCCGCACCCGGCTCACCCACGCCGTCGAGGTCGCCCAGGTCGCCACCGGCATCGCGCGCGCGGCCAACCTGTGCCTGCCGCTCGTCGAGGCGATCGCCCTCGCCCACGACTGCGGGCACGGCCCGGCGGGCCACGCCTCCGAGGAGGCGTTCTCGCCGTACCTACCCGACGGCGGCTACGACCACGCGGTGTACGGCGCCGACGTAACGCTCGCGAGCCTCAACCTGTGCTGCGAGACCCTCGACGGCGTGCGAAACCACTCGTGGCGACGACCGCCGCCCGTCACGCCGGAGGGTGAGGTCGTCGCGTGGGCCGACCGCATCGCCTATGTCTGCCACGACTTCGAGGACGCGGTGCGCGCAGGCATCCTCGAGCCCCGCGATCTTCCCGCCGCGGTGCGCGACGTCGTCGGCACCGACCGGTCCGAGCAAGTGGGCGCCTTCGTGCTCGCGGTGCTCGACGGCATCGACCGCACCGGTCACGTCGTCATGACGGAGCCCGCCGCCTCGGCCCTCGCCGCGTTCCGCGACTTCAACTTCGAGCGCATCTACCTGCGCCCCGCGTCGCTCCGGCAGGCGCAACGCGCGATTCACCTGCTCAGAGGGCTCGTCGACCACTTCGCCGACGCGCCGCGGCGCATGCCCATGGTGCGCGACGCCGAGGTCGTCGCGCCCCCGCCCGGATCGCCGGCCGCGGCCGCGCTCGCGGTGCGGTACGTGAGCGGGATGACCGATCGGTTCGCGCTCGGCCTCGGCGTCGATCTGCTCGGTTGGCGCCCCGCCGATCTGCCGCGCGGCGTGTGACGCGCCGCCATAGTCTCGGCTCCCGTGGGCATCGTCGACGACGACGTGGCACGCGTCCGCGACGCGACCGACCTCGTTGCGCTCGTCGGTGAGCACCTCGCGCTGAAGCGGGTCGGGAAGCGTTACGTAGGTCTGTGCCCGTTCCACGCGGAGAAGACACCGTCGTTCTCGGTGAACCCCGACTTGGGGTTCTGGCACTGCTTCGGTTGCCAGAAGAGTGGTGACGCGATCACGTTCGCGCGCGAGGTCGAGCACCTCGACTTCGTCGACGCGGTCGAACGGCTCGCGGCGCGCGCCGGGATCACGCTGCGCTACGACGACAAAGCCGTGCAGAAGGACCGCGGCCGCAAGGCGCGCCTCACCGATGCGGTGGGAGCGGCCGTCGAGTTCTACGAGCAGTTGCTGCTCCAGGCGCCCGAGGCAGGGTCCGCCCGCCGTCATCTGCGCAGCCGCGGCTTCGACGGCGACGCGGCGCGCCGCTTCCGCCTCGGGTACTCACCCGACGACTGGGATCGCCTGAGTGTCCACCTCCAGCGCGCGGGCTTCTCCCGCAACGACATCAGCGACGCCGGCCTCGCCTTCGTGAACAAGGCGAACAAGCTCCAGGACCAGTTCCGCGCCCGCCTGATGTTCCCGATCTTCGACAACACCGGCGACCCGGTCGGCTTCGGCGGGCGCGCGCTCGGCGCCGACGGTCCCAAGTACAAGAACTCGCCCGAGACGTCGATCTACCAGAAGAGCCGGCTTCTCTACGGCCTCAACTGGGCGAAGGCCGAGGTCGTGGCGCGCGGCGAGATCATCATCTGCGAGGGCTACACCGACGTCATGGCGTTCGCGCTCGCCGGGGCACCGAACGCGGTCGCCACCTGCGGCACGGCCCTGGCCGACGACCACTTCCAGATCATCAAGAACCTGGCGCGCAAGGTGGTCCTCGCGTACGACTCCGACGCCGCGGGCCAGGGCGCGGCCGAGCGGTGGTACGGGTGGGAGCAACGCTTCGAGATCCAGCTCCAGGTCGCCGACCTGCCGGCGGGACGCGACCCGGCCGACGTCTGGCGTGACGACCCGCAACTCCTGCTCAAGGCCGTCGATGCGGCGAAGCCGTTCATGGAGTTCCGCATCGACCGCGCGCTCGCGGCGGCCGACAAGACCACCGTGGAGGGACGTGCTCGCGCTGCAGACGCGGCCGCGGCGATCGTCGCTGAACACCCGCACGACCTCGTGCGCGACCAGTACGTGATGCGGCTCGCCGCCGAGCTCGACATCGACCCCGACCGTCTCCGCGATGCGGTGAACGCGGCGGCCGGAACACGGCGGGCGAGGCCGGCGCGGGAGCGGCCGGCCGCGGCCCGGGCGACGTCCGTCGACCGACGCGAGGTCGACCTTCTGCTGTACGCCGTCCACGACCCCGAGCTGGTGGAGGCCTGGCTCGACGTATCGCTGTTCGCGGATCCCGTCGCGCGCGCCGCCTTCGAGGCGATCGAATCGGCTGACGACTTCCACGACGCGCTCGCGACGAGCGACGGACCCGTGCGTGACCTGCTCGAACGCGTCGCGGTGGAAGAGCCGGTCGCCGACGACGAGCCCGAAACGCTGGGAGTGAGGCTGATGGCCAATGCGGTCGCACCGGCGGCTCAGCGCGTGCTCGCGGGGATGTTACGCGCCGGCGACGAGCGTTCGAGTTCGGTAAAGGTGCTCCTGAACGCGCTCACAAGTGCCGAAGGAATTGGCGACTGGGACGCGGTCCTCCACAACGCGAACCAGTTGCTAGGGTGGATCGACGATGGGTCACGCGGACGCTCCGCGTGAGAGCCGAGGCACTGTGAGCAACACCGAAGCCACCGCGATGCAGCCTGCGACGGACGCTCGATCCAACGTCGACGATCTGCTCGCGCGCGTCAAGGTGCGCGGCTTCGTGACAACCGGTGAGATCTTCGCCGCGCTCTCAGATCTCGAACCCGAAACTGCCGAGCTCGCCGCGATCTACGCCGCGATCCGCGCGCAGGGTGTCGAGGTCGTCGACGAGATCGCGGAGGAGCTCCAACGCGAAGACCAACGTCGCGCGGGCCGCGACCCCGGGCAGGACCGCCTGACCGCGGTCCGCCGTCGCGCGGCGGAGCCCACCGTGGCGCCGAACCGGCCCGGGGCCGTCGCCGAGCCCGAGTCGCCCGCCCGTCACGTTCGAGCCCCGCGCCCGGAGCGGGCAGAGGGCGGCAGCTTCGACCCCGTCCGCATGTACCTCAAGGAGATCGGGAAGATCCCGCTGCTCACCGCCGAGCAGGAGGTCACGCTGGCAAAGCGCATCGAGGCCGGCTGTTACGCCACCGAGCGCCTCGAGACGCAGACGGTGCTGTCGAGCGAGGAGTGCACCAGCCTCGAGGCGGTCGCCGTCGACGGCGAGATGGCCAAGAAGCAGCTCACCGAGGCGAACCTGCGCCTCGTCGTGTCGATCGCCAAGCGGTACGTGGGACGCGGCATGGCGCTCCTCGACCTCGTGCAGGAAGGCAACCTCGGCCTGATCCGCGCGGTCGAGAAGTTCGACTACACGAAGGGCTTCAAGTTCTCCACCTACGCGACGTGGTGGATCCGCCAGGCCATCACGCGCGCGATCGCCGATCAAGCGCGCACGATCCGCATCCCGGTGCACATGGTCGAGACCATGAACAAGGTCCTGCGCGTGCAGCGCCAGATGCTGCAGGAACTGGGGCGCGAGCCGACCGTCGAGGAGGTCGCGGCGAAGGTCGAGCTCACCCCGGACCGCGTGCGCGACATCCAGAGGATCTCGCTGGAGCCGCTCTCGCTCGAGACGCCCGTCGGCGAGGAGGACGACAGCTCGCTCGGCGACTTCGTCGAGGACCCCTCGGCCGTCGCGCCGGCCACCGCGGCAGCGCGTGCACTCCTGAGCGAGGCGATCGAGGAGGCGCTCGACGAGCTGAACGACCGCGAGCGCGCGGTCGTGCGGTTGCGCTTCGGCCTCGACGACGGCCAGGTCCGCACGCTGGAAGAGGTCGGGAAGGAATTCGGCGTCACCCGTGAGCGCATACGCCAGATCGAGTCGAAGACGCTGGCGAAGCTGCGCCACCCGACCCGCTCGCAGCGACTGCGCGACTACCTCGAAGAGCCCTGACCCGCGCCGGCGCTCTCTAGGCTCTCGATCGCCGGGGCGGTAGCTCAGTGGTCAGAGCAGGGGACTCATAATCCCTCGGTCGAAGGTTCGATTCCTTCCCGCCCCACCTTGCGGATGACCGACCACGTCGGTGGCAATGAGTGACACGGGCGTCGTCCTCGCGGTTGCGTTCGGGTTGGCCTTCGCGCTGACGAACGGGATGCACGACGCCGCGAACGCGATCGCGACGCTCGTCGGCACCCGTGCAGCGCGTCCCGGGCCGGCGGTGACGCTCGCCGCGGCCGCGAACATCCTCGGGCCGGTGCTCCTCGGGAGCGCGGTGGCCGACACGATCGAGGGGATCGTCACCGTCCCGTCCGATCAGGTGGTCGGGGTGATCGGGGCCGGGCTCACCGGCGCCGTCGTGTGGAACCTGCTCACGTGGTGGCGCGGCATCCCGTCGAGCTCCGGGCACGCACTGCTCGGCGGCCTCGTCGGCGCGGCGATCGTCGAAGGCGGGATCGACGCGGTGAACTGGGGCGGCTTCGACGGGGTGAAGCCGGTAGGTGTGATCGGCGTGGCCGTCGTGCTCGCGCTCGCGCCGGTCGTGGGCTTCCTGGCCGGTTTCGGCGCGGATCGCGGCGCGCGTGCAACGGCACGTCGGGCGACCCGCCGCGCGCGCGGTCCGGTGCGCGCGGGCCAGTGGACGATGTCGGGTGCGCTCGCGCTCGCACACGGCGCGAACGACGCGCAGAAGTCTGTCGGTGTGATCGTGGTGGTACTCGTCGCCGCGGGTGACGTCTCGCGGTCCGGCATCCCGGTGTGGGTCGAGCTGGCGGCGGGCGTCGCGTTGACGGTCGGTACCGCCTTCGGGGGCTGGCCGATCGTGCGCACCATCGGGCGGCGGATCGTGACCCTGC
Source organism: Acidimicrobiia bacterium (assembly GCA_035623515.1). Taxonomy (GTDB): domain Bacteria; phylum Actinomycetota; class Acidimicrobiia; order IMCC26256; family DASPTH01; genus DASPTH01. Next base: position 200 of record DASPTH010000008.1, on the reverse strand, counting down.
GCCCGGTCGACGGTCTGGCCAGCCAGACGAGTGGTGCCGCGGTGCTGCTCGGCGCTTCGGCCCTCGGTGCCCCCGTGAGCACGACCCAGGTCGTCGCGTCGTCGGTCGTCGGCGTGGGCGTCGGCCATCGACGATGGCGGCACGTGCGGTGGATGGTCGTACGCTCGATGCTGCTGGCCTGGCTCATCACGGTTCCCGCG
>DASPTH010000005.1:0-6984 GCA_035623515.1 Acidimicrobiia bacterium | reverse complement strand
CGGCGCACCGCCCTTCGTGCACGGCGGCACGGGCGGCGTCGATCGCCTTGTAGGCGTATGTGCGGCGCAAGGCCCGGCGCCCGGTCGCGATGGCACGGAGGGCTTCGCGATCGCCCGAGAAGCGGGCGTCGATCTCGTGCAGGTCGAAGATCGCTTCATGGGTCTGGATGCCCCGCCAATAGTTGCTGCTGAGGTTCGAACCGTGAACGCGGTACTCGACCTCCACCGAAGCGAGGAACGTCGGCGTGCCGAGCCGTGACAGCCGGAGAAAGAGGTCGAAGTCTTCGTAGCCCTGCATCAGCGTGTGGAAGACGCCAGCCGCGTGGAGAGCGTCGCGGCGTACGAGCACGCAACTCGGGAGGATCCCGATCCGCCCGCCGAGCATGTCGAGGTAGGAGACCCCACCCGCGAAACCGGCACCCGTCGTCGTGCCGTCGGCGTCGATGAAGTCGAATGCGGTGTAGGAGAACGGCGCATCGGTCGTCGCCATCGCGGCGACCTGACGGCGGAGCTTCGTTGGCTTCCAGCGGTCGTCGGCGTCGAGAAAGGCGACGTAGGGGCTCGCGCTCGCGTTGATGCCCGTGTTGCGGGCGACCCCCAAACCACCGTGGCGTATAGGCAGGAGCGTCACGCGCGGGTCGATCTCACCCACCCAGGACAGATCTTCCTCGGATTCGTCATCGACGACCACAAGGTCCCAGTCGTCCAGATCCTGGGCGAGTACGGAGTCGATCGCCTCGCGCAGGTACGGACCCGGGTTGTAGGCGGGCACGATCACCGAGACGCGCGGTGCCATCACGCACCGACCGAACGTCGGGCCGTCACGCGCTGCTGCACTTCGTGGAACACAGCCAGGTACTGCTCGGCGACGGCCTCCCACGAATTCCGTGCCGCGGCCCGCGTCGCTCCCGCCGCCAGGCGGGCGCGACGCTCCCCGTCGCTCGTGAGCGACGCCAGCTCGCGGGCCATCGCGTCGACGTCCCCCTTCGGGACCACCGCGGCCGACTCGCCGGGCGTCACCACCTCGAGCACGCCGCCCGTGTCGGCGGTGAGGATCGCGCAAGCCGCTGCCATGGCTTCGAGCAATACGAGCGGAAGACCTTCGTCGGCGCGCGAGGGCAGCACGAAGAGATCGCACGATCGCATCAGTCCCGCGACGGTGGCCCGCGGCGCGAGGCCGAGCCAGTCGATGCGGTCGCCGATGCCGAGAGCGGCGGCGAAGGCCTCCAACCGCGTCCGTTCGGGGCCTTCGCCTGCGATCACCATGCGTTGCCCGGGGCGGGCGCGCGCGTACGCCTCCAGCAAGAGGTCGAAGCCCTTCTGCGGTACGAGCCGGCCGACGGCGAGGATGAACGGATCCCGGTCTGCCGGTGCCGCGGCACCGGCGAACTCAGCCGGGTCGGCGCCGTTCCGGATCACACGGGAGCGCTCTGCGAGGTCGCAGGCGAGGAACACTTCGAGGTCGGCCAGCGTGTTCGCCGAGCAGGCCGTCACGTAGTCGGCGCCGGTCACTGCCCGCTCGAGGAGACGACGGGCAAACGGTCGGCGCTGGAACACCGCGTGCTCGTCCATCGTGAGCTCGCCGTGCACGGTGACGACGAGGGGGAGCGCGAGCCGGTCATGGCATTCCAACGCGTAGAGGGCGTTGGCGCTCACGCAGTGCACCTGCACGACGTCGGCGCCGAAACCGCGGACGATCTCGCAAGCCTCGCGCCCGATGCGCCGGCGGGTGAGGCGAAAGCTGACCGTCGCCTTGGCGCCGCCGACGGGCCAGCGGAGCGCCGGCCGGCACACGTCGATGCCGTCGAGTCGCTCCCGCCGCGGGAGGTCGCGGGGCCAGCGGTTGGTGACCACGACCGACTGGTGGCCTGCTCGCTCGTACTCGCACGCCAGCCGTCGCACGACCTCCTCGACGCCGCCGACGTGCGGGGCGTACGAGCTGGCGAACACCGCGATCCTCATGGCACGTGTTGTCGAGTGCGAACGAGCTCGTCGTAGACGTGCTCGTAACCATCGACCACAGCGGTCCACGAGTATTCGCGGCTCCGGACGACACCCGCGGCGCGCAGGCGATCCCGCGTTCCCGGGTCGGAGAGCATGGCGAGGAGCGCCTGCCCCAGGGCGTCGGCGGTCGGCTCGGCGAGAACCCCGTACCGGCCACGGTCGAGCACCTCGCTCGCGCCGGCGTTCGGCGTGGCGACCACCGGGCAACCGGCCGCGAGCGCCTCGACGTACGGTACGCCGAAGCCTTCGTACGAGCTGGGCAGGCAGAACGCCCAGGCCCGCCGGTAGCGCTCGGCCAGCTCCGCGTCGGACACGCGCCCGAGGACCTCGACGCCGGCGCCACCGGGGGCGTCACTGCACACCATCCACAACCTCGCGTCGGGCAGCTTCGGCTGGACGACGCGGCGGAACGCCTCGCGGAGCAGCCGTCCCCGCTTGCGCCCGGCGTCGGTGCCCACGAACAGGATCGTCGGGTCGGGTTCCTCGGTACGGGGCCCGGCGAACGCCGAGAGCTCGACACCGCAGGGGATCACGCCGTCGAGCCATGGATACACATGCTGCGTCGCCGCCGAGACGCCGTAGCTTCGGTCGGCGATCGCCGTGGTGGCGAGCACCTCGCCCATGCCGATGGCGACCATGCGCGCCCGCTCACGCGCGCCGCGGATGTGGCGTGCCTCCACGAAGCAGGAGCCGTGCACCGTGCGGACGTGGGGCGGGCGGTGCGCGCCCAGCAGGAACCAGTCGTCGCCGTGCGCGTGCAGCACGTCGAAGCCGGACCAGTCGACTTTCCGGAGGCTCCACGGGAACCGGACCAGCCGCGGTCGGTCGTTGGTGCCGGCGCGGTACTCGTAGGCGGGCGACTCGCCCGGCCGGTCCGGGCTCATCACCACGACGTCGTGGCCTCGCGCCGCGAGGTGGTTCGCCATCGCATGCGCCTGGTACCCGACCCCGATCTTCGAGTCGCCGGGCAGGTACAGCGAGACCATGGCGATGCGCATGCGGAGCGGTCAGCGTAGGGCACACTGCCCGGATGCAACGCACCGCCGAGGTCGGGGTGGTCGTGCCGGCGCGGAACGCCGAGCGCTTCCTCGCCGCGACCCTGGCGAGCATCCGCGACCAGACCTTCACCGACTGGGTGTGCGTGGTCGTCGACGACGGCTCCATCGACGCCACCGCAGAAGCCGCTTCAGCATTCTGTGACGACGACGACCGCTTCGAGCTCCTGCGCCAAGCGTGGTCGGGCCCGTGCGTGGCGCGCAACAATGGGATGGGTCGCCTCTGCGGCCGTGTCCACAGGCTGAGCTTCATGGACGCCGACGACGTGTGGCACGGCGACGCACTGGCGACGCTCGTCGACGCGTGCGAACGGGATCCGGAGGCGCTCGGCGCGCACGGGCTGGGCGACTTCATCGACGAGGACGGGCACCCGCTGTACCCCGGCACCTTCGCCGCATTCGGGCGGGGCCGCGTGGGCTGCCGGGGCGGCTGGCCGCGGCCGTGGGAGCCGCAGGCGCCGACCACGTTCGAGAACGTGATGACCGTGAGCATCCTGTTCCCGCCCGGGGTCATGCTCGCCGACGCCGACGCGTACTCCGCGGTCGGACCGTTCGACGACTCGGTGCGCCACGCCGAGGATCTCGACATGGTGATCCGCCTCACCCGGCTCGGTCACCTCGCCTTCGTCGACCGGGTGATCCTCGGCTACCGGCGCCACGACGCCAACCTCGGCATGTCGGCCCCGGTGGCCCAGGCGTGCGCGCGGGTGCGGCGGAAGGCGTACGCGTCGCCGGAGAACAGCCCGCGTCAGCGAGAGATCGCCCGCGACGCGTGGCGCGCTGCGCAGGTGATCGACGCCCGGCAGCGGCTGCGCGACGCGTCGGCCCTGGCGCGAGATGCGGAGTGGTCACGCGCGTCGCAGGTCGCGAGCCGACTCCCTGTGGTCGCGTACCGGTACCTGCGAGGACGGCCCCTCCCGCCGGCCGATCACGTCGTTGCCGACGGCGACACCACGGCAGCCAGTTCGGCGAATTGACTCGGCCACGACAACTGCTCGGCGCGGCGGCGCGCACGCGTGCCCCACTCGGAGCGCGCCGACTCGGACGCGAGCAAGGTGGCGAGCCGGTCCGCAAGCTCTTCGGCGTCGTCCGCGTACTGGATCGCGTCGAGCCCGAGTTCCGGGATCCCACCGCGCGGAGATCCCACGACGGGGAGCCCCGACGCCAAGCCCTCGAGCAGCACGAGCGGGCACGGGTCGTCGAACTGCGACGGCACCACGAGGACGTCGGCAGACCGGTAGACGTCGGGGATCGTCGCATGGTCCGCGAACGGTCGGAACTCGACCCAATCGCCCAACGTCTCGGCCCGGCTCCGGAGCTCGCGCTCGAACTCCGACAACGCGAACCCGTGCCCGTGCGTGAAGCTCCCCACGAAACGCGCCTTGAACCCGTGACCTTCGCGGGCGAGGATTTCGACCGCCGCCAGCAACACGTCGGGGCCCTTGTCGGGGATCATGGCGCCGACGAACAAGATGGTTGGCGGGCAATCCTGACCGACCTTCTCGCTGCGGGGCGAGAAGCGATCGACGTCGACACCGTTCAGCACCGTAGCGAGGCGCCCGCGCAGCTCCGTCGACCCCAACCGTTCGTCGAGGTGGTGGCGGATCGCGTCGCTCACGCACACCACGCGCGCCACGGGGGCGAGGAGCCGCCGCAGCTCGCGCCGGTCCATCGTGCGAGAGGGGCGAGCGTGAACGTAGAGGAAGAGGGGAGCGGTACAACCCGTGTCGCGCAGCAGGGCCGGCGCCGTCGTCGCGTAGTGCCCTTCGTGTACGAACACCGGGCCGCGCGTGGTGCGCAGCGCCTCGGCCGCGGGGCGGTACGTCCGGCGTGCGTACCGGCGCGGGAGTCCGAGCCGACCCGCGGCCGCGTCGAGCGCGACCTCGGGCCTCGTGAAGTACTCGTGGGCCATGTGCGCCGTGTAGTCGACTTCGAGGAGCGTTGCGTCGGGGAACTCGTACTCTCGCCGGTTGGAGGCGACGACGGCCGACGCGATCCCGTGGCGCGCCGCCTCCCGGTTCACTTCCCGGATCACGTTGTTGATCGCGCTGCCGTTTGTTGACAGGGGCATCGTGAGATGAGACCAGGTCATCGGGTGTGAGAGTCCTCGTGGTGGCGCCACAGTTCCACGGTTACGGCCGCAGCGTCGTGCGCGCGCTCCGCTCGCTCGGCCACCGGGCGCAGCTCCTGACCTATGACCGGACTCGCACCGCGCTCGGCCGGGGCCTGCACCGAGCGAGCGAAGCGTCGGCGCGCCTCGGGTTCCCAGCCGGCGCGATGGGGGAGCGGTTCGTCGAGCTCGAGCTGCGCGCGCTGCTCGACGTTCGGAAGCCCGACCTGCTGCTGGCGACGAAGCTGGACGGTATGTCGTTTGACGCCTGGGATCTCGTCGCGCGCCGCGGCGTGAAGCGCGCGGTGTGGCTGTACGACGATTTGGAGTTCATGCGCGCGCCGGATGGATGGGAGGAGTGTGTCGAGTACTTCTCGTCGTACAGCGCGCGGGACAGCGAGACGCTTGCCAAATACTCGTGCGTGCACGTGCCGCACGGCTTCGACGCCGAAATCCGCTACCAGCCCCGGATCGCGCACGAGATCGTCTTCGTGGGGGCTCGGTACGAGAACCGAGAGCGCACCCTCGAGGACCTGGTGCGGGCCGGCGTCCCGGTCCGCACCTTTGGTCGCTCGTGGAGAGGAGCCGTCGACCCTCTGCCGACGCACGGCGAGCTCACGCGCGGCGGATCGTACGGCGTGTTCGCGGGCGCGGCCGGCTCGCTCAACCTGCACCGCACACCTGCCTCGGGCGACAACTGCCGCGTGTTCGAGATACCGGGCGCAGGTGGCTGCGCGGTGAGCGACCGCAGGCTCGACGCGTACTTCGAGCCCGACGAGTACTTCGTGTTCGCCGATGTCGAAGGCCTCGCCGACGTGTGCCGGCGAGTTCTGCGCGCGCCCGGCGAACGCCGGGTGGTTGCGGAGAAGGCTCGTGCGACCGTCATGTACCGTCACCTCTACCGGCACCGGTTCGCCGACCTCTTCGCCGCGTGGGGACTCACGTGAGGCCCGCCACCGTCACCGGGCGTCGTGGGCGACCGCGGCCCAGAGCTCGGTCGTGATCTCCGCCACACGCGCGGGCGTGAAGTCGCTCGCGCGCACCTGACCGGCGACGCCCAGCGCGTGCCGCAGGTGCGGGTCGGCGGCAAGCCGGCTCATGGCGCGGGCGAGCGCGCTGGCGTCGTCCGGGGGCACGAGGAGTCCGTCGACGTCGCCGGTGATGATCTCGAGTGGGCCACCGGCAGCCGTCGCGATCACGGGCAATCCCGCGGCCATTCCCTCCACCACGACCTGGCCGAACGGCTCCGGCACCACCGACGCGTGTACCACCACGTCGGAGCGGTCGAGGAGCGCTGTGATGTCGGTCACGAAGCCGGTGAACTCGACTCGCTCCGCGATGCCGAGGCGAACGGCGAGCCGCCGCAGTTCTTCGGCGTAGTCGTCCTCGCCGAACATCGCAGAACCCGCGACGATCGCGCGCTCGCGACCGGCCGGAAACGCCGCGGCGAAGGCGCGGAGGAACACGTGCTGGCCCTTCCACGGCGCGAGGCGGCCGAGCATGGTGAAACGCAGAGGGTGCGGTGGTCCATCCGAGTGCGGGAGCACCGGCGTGGCCACGCCGTCGTAGACCACCGGGCTCGGGATCACCGAGAACGACACCGGCACGCGGAGCGCGTCGCGTGTGGCGCGTGAGTTGAAGACGATCGCCCGCGGCACGAACATCGCCAGCACCTTGACGGCGGCCACTGCCTGGCGCGGGAGGTAGTCAGGGGCGATCCGGTCGCGGATGTGCCACACCACCGGCACGCGCGCCAGGCGCGCCGCGATCCCGCCGTACACCGCGGCCTTCAGGGAGTTGGTGTGGACGAGATCG
>DASPTH010000003.1:0-14840 GCA_035623515.1 Acidimicrobiia bacterium | reverse complement strand
CGTCGCCGGCATCTACCCGCGCGCCACCATCGAAGAGGCAACCGACGAGCACTGGAACACGGTGCTCGCGTACAACCTCACCGGAACGTTCGCGTGCTGCCGGGCCGTGCTCCCGATCATGAGGGCGCAGGGTGGCGGCGCGATCGTGAACGTCGTGTCCGAGGCCGCGTTCACCCCCATGGCCGGGATGGGCGCGTACGGCGCGAGCAAAGCAGGAATCGTCGCCCTCAGCCGGACCCTCGCGATCGAGGCGGCGCCGGTGCGCGTGAACGTGCTGTGCCCGGGCCCGACCGCGAGAGATCCGGAGCCGGACTCGACCGCGGCGACCGCGCCCGCGGCCCCGGCGGTGCCCGGGATCCCGCTCGGTCGCCTCGGCTCCCCCGAGGAGATGGCGGAGGCGATCTGCTGGCTGGCCTCCGACCGCGCGTCGTTCGTGACCGGTCACGTCCTCCACGTCAACGGCGGCCGCTTGATGGCGTGAGCCGGCGTCCGTGCCTCGTAGCACCGGTGCGACCGGCAGAAGGATCGCCATCCCCTGTTCCAGGGCATCGGGTGACGGCCGCGCCCCGCTCGACGACGAGCCCTACGCTGCAGACCACCGAGCGAGAGAGGTGAGCTCGTGGAGTACCGGCTGTTCGGACGTACCGGCGTCAGGGTGAGCGAGATCTGCCTGGGCACGATGATGTTCGGCGGGCGCGCCGACAAGGACGAGTCGTTCCGCATCATCGACTACGCGATGGACCACGGGGTCAACTTCGTCGACACCGCGAACGTCTATGCCGCGAACGAGAGCGAGCGCATCGTCGGTGAAGCGCTCGCGCGTGACGGCAGGCGACACCGCACCATCCTCGCCACCAAGGTGCACGGCCCACAGAGCGACGACGTCAACGACCGCGGCATCAGCCGCCGACACATCATCGACGCCTGCGACGCCTCGCTGCGGCGCCTGCAGACCGACTGGATCGACCTGTACCAGCTCCATCGTCCGAACGCCGACACCGCCATCGACGAGACCATGCACGCGCTCGACGACCTCGTCCGCGCCGGGAAGGTGCGCTACATCGGCACGAGCATGTTCCCGGGCTGGCAGATGGTGGAGGCGCTCTGGGTGGCGAAGGAGCTCGGGCTGAACCGCTTCGTCTGCGAGCAGCCCGCGTATCACATGCTGGACCGCACCGCGGAACGAGAGGTGATCCCCGCGGCGCGTTCGTTCGGAACGGCCGTCATCCCGTGGGGTCCGTTGTGCGGCGGGCTCCTCACCGGCAAGTACGAACGAGACGGCGGCGGCGAGGTCGGCCGTTGGCAGGACGGGAAGGACAACGTCGGACGCGAGGCAACGCCGCTCGCGTGGGACGCCATCGACCTCGTGAAGAAGCTGGCGGCGGAGAAGGGCTGCTCGCCGTCACAAGTCGCGCTCGCGTGGTGCGGTGCCCAGCCGGGTGTCACGGCACCGATCATCGGGCCGCGCACCTACGAGCAGGTCGTCGACAACCTGGACGCGGTCGACGTCGAGATCACCGCGGACGACGGCGCGCGGATCGACGCACTCGTGCCGCCGTGCGCCGTGGCGGTGCGCTACTACGACCGCGCGAACGCCATCGACCTCCGCCCCCACCTGCAGCGCGTCGTGTGACCGCGCGCCTCGAGTCTCAGGCGAGGCCGACGCCGATCGTCTTGGTCTCGAGATACTGCTGGAAGCCTTCCAGGCCGTTCTGGCGCCCGACGCCGCTCGCCTTGTAGCCGCCGAAGGGGGCATCCGCGCCGTAGGTGACGCCACCGTTGATGCTGATCGTCCCGGCGCGGATCCGGCGGCCGACGCTCATCGCCCGCTCGACCGACCCGGAGGTGACGTAACCGCCGAGCCCGTACTGGTTGTCGTTGGCGATCCGCACCGCGTCGTCGTCGTCCTCGAACGGGATCACCACGAGCACCGGGCCGAAGATCTCCTCGCGCGCGATCGTCATCGAGTTGTCGACGTCGGCGAACAGCGTGGGCTCCACGTAGTAGCCCTTCGGGAACTGCGCCGGCCGGTGGCCGCCCACGACGACGCGCGCGCCTTCGTCGACGCCCTTCTCGATGTAGCCCATCACCCGGTCGCGCTGCTTGGCGCTGATCTGCGGCCCCTGCATGATGCTCATGTCGTTGGGGTCGCCGTAGGGCACGTTCCGGAACGACTCGGCGCCGATCTCGATCGCCTCGTCGTAGCGCGCACGGGGCACCATCAGGCGCGTCGGCATCACGCAACCCTGGCCACCGTGCGTGCAGACGCTCCCGACGCTCGACATCTTGGCGGTGATGTCGGCGTCGTCGAGCACGATGTCGGCCGACTTGCCGCCCAGCTCGAGGAACAGCCGCTTCATCGTCGGCGCGCCCTTCTCGAAGATGCGCCGCCCGGTCGCGGTGGACCCGGTGAACGAGATCAAGTCGACGCGCGGGTCGATGACGAGCTCCTCGCCCACGAGGTGGTCCGACGACGCCACGACGTTGAACACGCCGGGCGGCATGTCGGTGTGCTCGGCGGCCAACCGACCGAGGCGGGTCGCGTTCCACGGCGTGTCGGGCGCGGGCTTCAGGATCATCGTGTTGCCGGTGGCCAGTGCCTGGCCCACTTTCTGGATCGTCACCTCGAACGGGTAGTTCCACGGCACGATCGCGCCCACCACACCGACCGCTTCCTTCACGACCTTGCGCGCCGAGTGCCCGCCGAACGCGTGTCCCTCGGGCAGATCACGCTCCCACTGGAACTCGTCGATGAACTGCGCCGGCCACATCAAGCCGTCGGAGAGCGGCGCGTCGAGCTGCGGGCCGTACGTGAGGAGGATCGGCGTTCCGACCTCGGCCACCAACTCGGCGCGCAGTTCCTCCTTCTCGCTCTCGATGGCGGCCTGCAGCTGCTCGAGGCAGCGCTTGCGGAACGCGCGGTTCGTGGACCAGTCGGTCTCGTCGAACGCGCGCCGGGCGGCCGCGATGGCCTGCCGCATGTCATCGGCGGAGGCGTCGGCGACGTCGCCGAGAACCGCTTCGGTGGCCGGATTCACGTTGTCGAAGCGCTTGCCCGACTGGGCCTCGGTGAGTTTCCCGTCGATGAGGAGCCGGGTCTCGCCCTGGATCGTGGTCTGCGTCATGGCCGCTCCGTTTCGAAGGTCGTGCGACTGCTCCCGAGCATCGTCGCGCGGCATGGGCATCCACTTCCTACCAGGCGTAGGCCTGCGGTGCCGGGCCGCCCGGACCGGGGAAGATGCGGTCCAGCCCCGCCAGCACGTCGTCGTCGAGGCCCACGGCGAGCGCCTCGACGGCGTCGTCGAGTTGCCCGACAGTGCGCGGGCCGACGATCGGCGCCGTCACCACCGGGCGGTGCAGCAACCACGCGAGGGCGACGGCGGCCGGGGCGGACCCCAGCTCCGCGCACAGCTTCTCCCACTCCTCGAGCTGGGGACGCTTCGCCTCGACCTGCGCGCCCATGCGCTCACTACCGCGGCGCCCGCCACCCGTGCGGTCGGCCAGCACGCCACCCAGCAGCCCGCCCGCGAGCGGGCTCCACGGGATGACACCCACGCCGTAGTCGGCGCACGCGGGGAGCACTTCGAGCTCGACGGTCCTCGCCGTGAGGTTGTAGAGGCTCTGCTCCGACACGAGGCCGAGCGACCCCCGCCGGTCGGCAGCCTCGTTGGCCTTCGCGATGTGCCACGCCGCGAAGTTGCTGCTGCCGACGTAGAGCACCTTGCCCTGCGTGACCAGCACGTCCATCGCCTGCCAGATCTCGTCCCACGGCGTGTCGAGGTCGACGTGGTGCATCTGGTACAGGTCGATGTGGTCGGTTTGGAGGCGGCGCAGGCTGTCGTCGCAGGCCTGGCGGATGTGCAGCGCCGACAGTCGCCCCTCGTTCGGCCAAGCACTGCGGGTGCCGAAGACCTTGGTGGCGAGCACCACCCGTTCCCGACGGCGATCGCCCTGCCCGAACCACCGGCCGACGATCGACTCGGTGAGGCCGCGGCCGTCGCCGTAGACGTCGGCGGTGTCGAAGAAGTTGAGACCGAGCTCGAGGCCGCGGTCCATGATCCGGAACGCCTCGCCCTCGTCGGTCTGGACGCCGCCGCCCTGGGCCCGCATCCCGAAGTTCATCGTGCCGAGCACGAGCGGGCTCACTCGCAGCCCGGTCCGACCGAGCAACCGATACTCCACGACGGGCACGATAAGCGACGTGACGGCGCGCTGCCTCCCGTGTCAGCGCGCCGGCGCGGGCCGCTCCCACTCCCACGACGCGGGCCGGTACCCGGTCATCGCGGGGTGTTGCGCGAGCCGTCGCACGGTGCGCTCGAGCTGCGGGTACACCTCGGCGATCGGGAGATGGCCGCGGACCACGAAGGTCATCGCCGAGTGGGTGAAGTGCTCGAGCATCATCAGCAGGTCGGCGCGGTACTCCTCGTCGACGCCGTGGAGCACTCCGGCGGTGAGCGGCACGAGCACCTCGAGGCTCCGCGCCGCGAGCCCGCCGCGGGGGTCGTTCTCCGCCAGCGCGGCCCGCACGAAGGTCTCGAGCATCGTCGGGTTCTGCTCCCACACCCCCCAGACGCGCCGGTTGAACGACAGGATCTGCTCCGCCGGTGTGTCGCCCTCGAGCCACGTCGGCGCGGGGTCCATGAACTCGCGGTCGATCCACTGGCGCACGGCGGCAGAGACGAGTTGGTCGCGCGACCCGAAGTAGCGGTAGATGGTGTCGGTGGAGGTCCCGGTCCGTTCCGAGATCGCGCGGAGCTGGATGGCGTCGTAGCCCCCGACCCGGGCGAGGTCGAGCACCGCGGCGAGGATCCGCTCCCGCCGGGCGTCCTGCGAGCGCTGGAGCCGCCCCTTTTCGGCGGGTAGGTGGGCGGTGACGGCCTCCTCCATGCGGGCCAGCGTAACAACAGAACATGGTTACGATCCAAAACTCGGTTGCGAAAGTGTGGACGCGGGAGTAGCGTCGGCGCCGCGATGGACACGGAGCTCGAGGCGATCGTCGCGCGGCTGCCCGCCTTCGAGCCGGGTGGCCCGGCCGACGCCCGGGCCCGCACGCGGGCCTACATCGAGCGCTCCGGGCTCGCGGCCGAGGGGCGCGACACGCTCACGATCACCGACCGGGCCGTCCCGGGGCGCCGCGGCGCTCCCGACGTCGGCGTCCGCGTCTACGAGCCGCCGTCGCGCGCAGGGAGCTCGCCGTGCCTCGTGTACTTCCACGGCGGCGGGTTCATCGCCGGCGACCTCGACACCGAGGACGCCCGCTGCGTCCGACTCACCAAGGACGCCGGGTGCGTGACCGTGTCCGTCGACTACCGGCTCGCGCCCGAGCACCCCTACCCCGCCGCCGTCGACGACTCCTACGCCGCACTGCTCTGGGTCGCGTCGAGCGCCGACGAGCTCGGGGTCGACGCGGTACGGCTCGGCGTCGGCGGCGGCAGCGCGGGTGGCACGCTGGCCGCGGCGGTTGCGCTGATGGCCCGCGACCGGGGCGGCCCGCCGCTCGCGTTCCAGCTCCTCCTCTACCCAGCGCTCGACGACCGGATGCTCACACCGTCGGCGCGCTTCGTGGGCACGCCGCTCGTCGACGGTGACGCCAGCGCGCGCGCCTGGGACTACTACCTTGGCGACCGGCGATCCGAGGTCTCGTCGTACGCGGCGCCGGCGCGGGCCGACGATCTCGCCAACCTGCCCACCACGTACCTCATGACCGCAGAGCTCGATCCGCTGCGCGACGAGGGCATCGAGTACGCCGTCCGGCTCCTGCACGCGGGGGTGAGCGTGGAGCTCCACCAGTTCGGCGGCGCGTTCCACGGATTCGACCTGCTGCCCAGCGCGATCTCGCGCCGGGCGGCCGACGAACAAGTCCACTGGCTGCGTTCCGTGACGCAGTCGGGGACCGACCACAGGGGGGAATCACCATGAAGGTCAACATCCGACTCGGAGCCGCGATCGCTGCGATGGCCCTCGCGAGCGCGACGCTCGTGAGCGTCTCGGCGAGTCAGGCCAGCGCGGGCGGTTCGATCCCGACGAACGATCCGGGCATCGGCAGTCCCGAGGCGCTCGCGGGCCCGAAGTGCGATCCCGCGACCAAGCGCGTGAAGTTGCAGTCGTACGCGGCGCCGCTCTGCGTCAAGCCGTGGAAGGACGGCGCCGACAACGGCGGCGCCACCGCGCAGGGCGTCACCGCCAAGACGATCAAGGTGGCGGTGCTCTACGGCGACCTGCCGCCGAACCAACTCGCCACCAAGGGCCTCTACGTGAACCAGGCGACGGGCGAGAACAGCCCGACCGCGCCGGTCGACTCCACGAAGGACATCAACGAGATCTACAAGTACGCCTACGAGACGTGGGGGCGCACCGTCGAGTTCACGTTCGTGAAGTCCACGGGGAGTGACGAGGCCGCGCAACGGTCCGACGCGGTGGGGGTGGCCGCGCTCAAGCCGTTCGCGGTGCTCGACGAGGCCACCAGCATCAACACGCCACCGGTCGGGGGCGGGGCCGTGTTCGAGCAGGCGCTCAAGAACGCCGGCGTGCCGCTCGTGATCTCGACCGGGGCGTCCGACCCGAAGCTGCTGTCCCGGTCGTACTCCTTGCCCACCGCCGAGTTCATCGGGAAGCAGCTGAAGGGCGGCAAGGCCGTTTACGCCGACAAGAGCATGCAGAACCAGCCCAGGAAGTTCGGCGTGTTGTTCCCGGACAACTTCGACATCGACTACTTCAAGGCGCAGCTCGCGAAGTGGGGCGTGAAGCTGACGTCGGAGGCCTCGTACAGCGTGCCGCCCGGCGACGTCAGCCTGCAGACGAGCAGCCCGGAGATCGACCAGCAGATCGCGCCGCTCATCGTGCGCCTCAAGGCGGCGGGCGTGAACAACCTGATCATGATGACGTCGCACGCCACCGCCACCACGGCGACGAACGCGATGAAGGCCCAGAGTTGGTTCCCGGAGATCACCGCGACCGCGTTCCCCTACACGGATCTCGACCTGCTGGCGCGCGCGTTCGACCAGGACGTCTGGTCGCACGCCTTCGGCCTGATCTGGTTCCTTCCCGGCGTGCAGGGCAACGTCCCGAATCCGAGCGTCGCCACCTTCGACTGGTTCTGGGGCACCGACAAGGGCACGAGGTGGGACGGCGCGAACGCGCTCCTCGGCATCCTCTACAGCGACATCATGTTCGCCGGGCCCGACCTCTCGAAGCAGACCGTCGCGCTCATCGCCGACCGGCTCCGGAAGGCGAACGCCGGCGTCGGCGGTGCCTACAGCAACAGCGCCTTCACGTTCGAGTCACCGCCACCGCCGCCCACCGGCGGCACACCCATCCGGGGCCAGGCCCTCGGATGGTGGAACTCGAAGGCGGAAGGCACCGGCAACTACAACCTCGGCGTCGAGGGCAAGGGCGAGTACGAGTACCTGGACCAGGGCAAGCGCTACGTCGCGGGCACGTTCCCGACGGCGAAGAAGAAGTTCTTCGACACGAAGAACTCCACGGCCGTCTTCCCCGCGCTGCCGGCCTCCGAACCGAAGTGGCCCACGTACACCTGTGAGAACTGCCCGAGCACCGGGAACACGTCGATCGTGCCCGCGGCCGCGCAGGCGTGACCGGCGCGGACGGCGATCCGGCGGGGCGTGTCGCGGTCGTCACCGGTGCCGGCTCGGGCCTCGGGGCGGCGATGGCGCGGCAGTGCGCCGACGCGGGCATGGCCGTCGCCGCGCTCGACATCGACGAGCCGCGAGCGCGCGAGACGGCCGCGGCGTTGGAATCGCTCGGCGCGCGCACGCTGGCCGTGCGGGTCGACGTCGGTGACGCGGCGTCGACCCGCGACGCCGCGCAGCGCGTCGACGATTGGTCGGGCGGCTGCGACCTGCTGTTCGCGAACGTGGGTGTGCAGCAGTTCGGCGCGATCGACCGGTTGACCGAGTCCGACTGGGCCTGGGTGATCGGCGTGAACGTCCTCGGCACCGTCCGCACGGTCACGAGCTTCCTGCCCGGGATGCGGGCGCGGGCCGGCTGGCGCCACATCGTGATGACGGCGTCGGCGGGCGTGTTCACGCCCACGGTCCGGCTCGGCGCGTACACGACGAGCAAATTCGCGGTGATGGGCTTCGCGGAGACCCTGCGAGCCGAGCTCGCCGACGAAGGTATCGGCGTCACGATCGTGTTCCCCGCGGGGATGGCGACCCGCCACCTCGAGAGCAGCGCGCTCGCCCGCCCGGAGACCCTCGGCCCTTCGGTCACCAGGCCCGACGACATCGAGGCGATGCTCACGAGTCGCGCCTCGAGCCCGGCCGATGACGTCGTCACCCCGGAGGAAGCGATCGCCGGCCTGCTCCCCGACCTGGTGGCCGGCGAGCCCTACTTCCTCACGCACGGCGCGTACCGGCCCGACTACCGGGCTCGCCAGGCGGCCCTCGACCGGGCCTTCGACGGGATGGAGGCGCGGACGGCCGGGACGCCGGAGCGGAATCGACCCGG
Organism: Acidimicrobiia bacterium; assembly: GCA_035623515.1. Lineage (GTDB taxonomy): Bacteria > Actinomycetota > Acidimicrobiia > IMCC26256 > DASPTH01 > DASPTH01. The sequence continues at coordinate 6,371 of DASPTH010000003.1, read as the reverse complement.
CGTCTAGTCGCCGAGCGCGCTCGCGGCCGACGTGTCGGGGATGGCGAGCTTGCACGTGAAGCCGCCGTCGATCGGCAGGAGCACGCCGTTCACGTACTCGCCTTCGTCGGAGGCGAGGTAGACGCAGCCGTTCGCGATGTCGCGCGGCGTGCCGAGGCGCGGCGAGGGGATCGCGCGCTTCACCGCCGAGATGAACGCCTCGTTCTCGACCAGCCGGGTGATGGCCTCGCCCCCCGTGGGCGTGAACCCCACGATGATGGCGTTCGACCTGATGCCGAACGGTCCGTAGTCCACGGCCATCTGGCGGGTGAGCGCGTTGATCGCACCCTTCGACGCCTGGTACGCGGGTCGCCCTTCGATGGCACGGATGCTCGAAGCGGCCGAGATGTTGACGATGGCGCCCCCACCGGCAGTCTTCAGGTGCGGGATCGCGTACTTCGACGTCCAGAGCACGCCGAACACGCCGGTGCGCAGCACGGCCTCGACCGTCGCGTTGTCGATCTCGTCGACGTGGCTGTCGGGTCGGCCCGGTCCGGTGAGGTCGGTGGCGGCTGCGTTGTTCACGACGGTGGTGAGCCGCCCGAACTCGTCGACCGCCGACGACACCGCGGCGCGGACGTCGTCCTCCTCGGCGACGCTGCCCACCGCGAAGCGGACGGCGCGGCCCTCGGCCCGGAGTCGCCGCTCGATCTCGGCGCCCTTGTCGCCGGAACGACCGGTGAACACCACCGCCGCGCCCTCCTCGGCGAGGCGCTCGACGATGGTCGTACCGATGCCGTACGTCGCGCCAGTGACCAGCGCGACCTTGCCGTCGAGCCTCACGCGTCCCTCACACGGGCACCGCCTCGTGCAGGAGGGGTCCCAACATGGTCTCGATCAGGTCGTCGCTCGCGTAGATGCGCTCGCCCGACAGCTTGCCGCCCGTTCCGAACGTGAGGATCCCGATGATGTCGTGCCGGCGGGTGGACCCGTCCTGCTCGCGGAGGTACAAGGTGTACTCCTGCCCGACGCCCTCGTCGGTGACCCACTCGGAGCGCAGCTCGTAGCCGCGCACTCGGGGCCGACAGGTCGCAAAGAAGTGCTCGTAGTAGCGGCGCGCCGCGTCGCGGCCGCGCAGGACCCGTCCCATCGGCATCAGCTCGTAGACCGGATCGTCATCGAGGGTGGCCATCGTGGCCTCGAGGTCGCCCTCGCCCTCGGCCGTGGCGTGCGCGTGCGCCACCGCCACCAGGCGCTCGCGCTCGTCGGCCGTCACGAGGTGGCCTCGCCCGGTGGGGCGCCGAGCACGGTGAGGAGATCGTCGGCCGTCACGACCGTCGCGATCATCGACAGGGAGTTGTCGACGACGGCCTGCGCGTACTCGGGCGGGACGCCGGCGACCGCGTCGCGGACGACCACCACCTGGTAGCCGAGGTCGAGCGCGGTGAGCGCCATCCCGATGATGCCCAGGTTGATCGACACACCGGTGGCGACGACGGTCGTGATCCCGAGGTTGCGGAGGATCTGGTCGAGCGACGTGGAAGTGAACGGCGTCATACCCGTCATGCGCGGCACGACGATGTCGCGCGGGTCTTCGAGGCCGGGAACGAGGTCCGCACCCGGGCTGTCGAGCTCGGTCGCCGCGTGACCCGTCTCGCGTCGCATCCGTTCGGCCAGCGCGAAGAGCTTGCAGTTCGTCGCGGCCCCGGCGCCGTCGGGACGCGCGACATGTGTGCAGTGCACGACCCGCGCACCCGCGAGCCGCGCGGCGTCACACACGCGGCGGACGACGTCGAGCAGCCCGACCCGCCGGACCTCGCGCACGAGATCCGGCAGCGTGGCGCCGTCGCCGACGACGCCGTTCTGCAGCTCCATCGTCAAGACGGCGGTCGCGGCAGGGTCCACGACCCGACGCAGGAACGCTCGCTCGCGCGACTCGGGGGCTCCGTCTCGATCAGCCATCGCGGCAGATGTTGACGGCGATCGTCTCGTGGCGTCAAGGCTCGACGCGTCTGCGCGGGCGCGGGGAGCCGCGGTCAGCCCGACGCGAGGTCGCGGCGGCGGAAAGCGGCGAGGCCCAGCGCGCTCGCGGCGAGCGCGACGGCGAGCATCACGAGCATCGCACCCGTGTTCACGGGCGTGGCCGGAACCGGCGCGAGGTGCGAGAAGGGCGACAGGTCGATCAGCCACCCCGGGGCGCCGGAGAGGCCGGCGACCACCTGGATGAGGTAGGCCACCGCGGCGGCGCCGAACGCGACGTACGTGGTCGCACGCGGGAGGGCACCGAAGGCGAGCACCGCCAGCCCCCCGAAGAGCAGCGCGGCCGGCACGACGTTGAACGACGCCTCGACGGCGTCGACGAATCCGACCGATGCGCCGCTGACGTTCGCGCCCGCCCACGCACCGAGCGCGGCCACGAGTGCGAGGGCGGCGATGGCAACCAGCGCGACTGCGATGCGCGCGACGAGCCAGCGCGCTCGGCTCGTCCCGGCAACGACCACGGTGTCGGTGCGGCCGGCGGCCTCCTCCTCGCGTGCGCTCACCATCTGTGCGCCGGCGAAGACTGCGAGCACGAGCGCGACCACGCCGAACGCGAGACTGAGGAAGCCGACCGCCGAGTTCATCGAGTATCCGTAGATCTTCGTGATCTGGTCCTCGATCGCAGGATTGTCGTGCGCGAACCGAACGATGTCGCGAGTGAGGTAGCCCATCACGAACATCGCGATGGCAACGCCGCTCGACCAGGCGACCAGCGCACCGGTCGAGAGGCTCCAGTCGAGGGCCAACGTCGAGCGGATGGGCCGGACGCGCCGCCGGTGCTGCCGTGCGCCCAGGAGACCGGCACCCGTGTCGCGCCGTTCACGGAGGAACGCGGCGGCGCCGACGAGCACCGCAGAGAGTGCCGCCACCGCGGCGATCGGCACGAGCGAGGGCCCCGTGAACGGCTCGATCCGTTCGGCCCACCCGAGGGGCGTCAGCCAGCCCAGCCAGTGGAGGTCGCTCGAGCCGTCGGCGAGCGCCCGCAGGAGGTAGGACGCGCCGAGGACGGCACCCGCCCACCCGGCGGCGCGCCGTCGCGTGTCGACGAGCTGGCTCGTCACCGCGGCGACGGCGCCGAAGACGACCCCACCCGTGGCCACCAGCGACCCGAACAGCAGCGAGCCGCCCAGCGGCAACCCGCCCACGCCGGCGGCGAGCGCGACCGCGAGGAACACGAGCCCGCAACCGGCACCGACCACACACAGCTCGGTCAGCAGCACCCGGCGCGGCGACGCCGCGCCCCCGAGGAGCGACTCGGCGCGGCCGGTCTCCTCGTCGCCGCGCAGGATGCGCGTGGCCGCGAGCAGTGCCCAGAGCCCGACGACGACGGTCATCAGGTCGCCGTACCGCCACGTGACGAACCCGCCCACGGTGTCGACCCCGATCGTGCGCCCGTAGAGCGCCTGGAAGGCGGGCAGCCGCGCGATCGACCGAGCGAAGGCCTCCCGGGACACGGCGGTCGGGTACGCGGACTCGAAGGCGGCGATCCCGCTCGCCACCACGATGGCGGCCACGGCGGCCCAGATCAGCGCCCCCCTCCACACCTGCCGCCACGCGAAGCGGGTCAGGTTCACGTGCTCCGCGGCGGGGCCGCGCCGTCGCTGCCGTAGTAGGTGAGGAACAGCTCTTCGAGCGATGGTTCCCGGATGTCGAGGTCGCGGACGTCGTGGGCGGCGAGGGCGCGGACGAGCTCGTTCGGTGAACCGCGCAGCCGCAGCGTCACGCGGTTGCCCTCCTGCTCGACGTCCTGCACGCCCGCCACGGTCGACAGGTCGGGGACCGGAGCGGCCGCGAACTCGATCTCCACCTCCTGGCTGTTCAGCTCGCGGAGGTCCTCGAGCGTGCCCACCTCCACCAGCCGGCCGCTCCGCAGGATCGCCACGCGGTCGCACACCGCCTCGACTTCCGAGAGCAGGTGCGACGACAGGAACACGGTCTGGCCCTGTTCGCGCGCTTCCTCCACGCACCTTCGGAACTCGATCTCCATCAGCGGATCCAGCCCACTCGTCGGTTCGTCGAGGACGAGGAGGTCCGGCCGTACCATGAACGCGGCGATCAACGCGATCTTCTGCCGGTTGCCCTTGGAGTACTCCCGCCCCTTCTTCGTGGGATCGAACTCGAAGCGATCGCAGAGCCGGTCGCGCAACGCGGCGTCGTAGCCGCCGTGCACGTGGCCGAGGAGGTCGAGCATCTCGTGACCTCGCAGCGTCGGCCAGGGTGCGAACTCGCCGGGCACGAAGGCCAGGTGCCGGTGCGCGTCCTGTCGCTCCGACCACGCGTCGAAGCCGAACACGCGCGCACTGCCCGCCGTGGGCTTGGCGAGTCCGAGCACCGCCCTGATGGTCGTGGTCTTGCCCGCGCCGTTCGGCCCGAGGAAACCGTAGATCTCGCCGCGTTCGACGGCGATGGTCAAACCGTCGAGAGCGGTGAGCGACCCGAAGCGTTTCGTGAGCCCCGCGGTCTCGATCGGCTTCCCCGATTGCTCGCGGCCCGACATGCTCGCACTGTACGACCGTTCGAATCGCACCCGTTTTGATCGCGCACGGTCCGCGCCCGACGCGCTTGCCGTCCCGCGCGGTGGCAGTAGGTTGACGATGTTGTGACCGGTCGTCGAGTCGCGCTGCATGCCGGCGCGTTGCTGAGCGTCCTCCTCGTGGCAACCGCGTGTGGCGGCGGCGGCTCGGGCACTCCACCACGCGCGTCGGTGCCGGGCGCCACCAGCGCCGCCACGACGTCGGCTCCGCGAAGCGGCGTCACGGTGGACGTCGCCACGTGGAAGCTGTCGGCTCCCGTCGCCAACGAGATCCTGGTCGCCGACGGGAGCCGGCTCACCATCCTCGGCGGCCTCGACGCGGCGAAGACCTCGACCAACGCCATCGTCCGCGTCGACGTCGCGAAGGGCACGAGCCAGCCCGCAGGAACGCTGGCCGAAGCCGTCCACGACGCCGCCGGCGTGAGCGTCGGCAACGACACGCTCGTTCTCGGTGGCGGCACGAGCGAGAGCGGCACGCCCGACGCCCAACTCGTGCGTCCGAACGGCACGACGTCCGTCGCGGGGAGGATGCCGCAGCCTCGCTCCGACCTCGTGGCCGCGGCAGTCGCGGGCAAGGTGTACGTCCTCGGCGGTTACGACGGCACGAACATCGTGGGCGAGGTGCTCGCGACGACGGACGGCACGTCGTTCACCGACGTCGGCGTCCTCCCGGTTCCGGTCCGCTACCCGGCGCTCGCGGTGGTCGGCACCGCGATCTACCTGTTCGGCGGGGTCGCGTCCACCAGCGGGACGGATACCCCCGACATCCAGCGCGTGGACACGACGACCGGTCGCATCGAGGTCGTCGGCCGGCTCCCGACGACGCTCTCGCACGCGAGCGCGGTGATCCTCGACAACGCGGTCTACCTGCTCGGCGGATACGTCGACAACACGCAGCTCACCGACCAGGTCCTGCGTTTCGACCCGCGCACCGGGGCGACGACCGTCGTGGGACGGCTGCCGGAGCCCAACTCCGACGCCGCGGCTGCGGTCGTCGACGGGCGCGGATACCTCGTGGGGGGCAAGAGCACGCCGCGCGAGCCGCTCGCGACCGTGACGATCCTGTCGCCGACATGACGCCGGCCGCGGCCGCGCGGGGAGCGTCTTGCTCGATCTCCGAGCGTGGCAGCAGACTCGCGCCGTGACCAGCCCGCTCCACGGCATCAAGGTCGTCGACTTCGCGGGTCACGGGTTCGTGCCCTCGGCCGCGGCCGCGCTCGCCGACTGGGGCGCCGACGTCGTCAAGATCGAGCGCCCGAGCGGCGACCCGTTGCGCGCGGTGATCCCCGACGGGCTCGTCGCCGACGCCGACGGCACGAACTACATCTGGGAGTTCTTCAACCGCAACAAGCGCGGCATCGCCCTCGACGTCGAGACGGCCACGGGGCGGGAGATCTTCGAGCGCCTCGTGCGATGGGCCGACGTCTACATCACGAACCAGTTGCCGCGCGTTCGGCGCAAGCTGCGCACCGAGCCCGCCGACCTCTTCGCCGTGAACCCGCGGCTCGTCTTCGCGAAGGGGCACGGCCAGGGCCAGCGCGGCGCCGACGCCGAGGCCGGCGGGTTCGACTCGGTCTCGTTCTGGTCACGGGGCGGCGTCGGGCACATGCTCAGCGCGCCCGACGCCGACTTCCCGGTCGGTCAGCGACCCGCGCAGGGCGACGCGCCGTCGGGCATGTTCCTGGCCGCGGGGATCTGCGCCGCGCTCGTGCACGCCGCCCGCACCGGCGAGGGGATCGTGGTCGACACGTCGCTCCTCGGCGGCGCGATGTGGGTGATGGCACCCGACCTGGCCTACTCGTCGATCACCGGCGACGAC
>DASPTH010000403.1:0-2775 GCA_035623515.1 Acidimicrobiia bacterium | reverse complement strand
GCGCGCGTACTCGAGCGCCGCTCGGAACGCCGGCTCGGCCGACGCCAGAGCGTCGCGCAGCGCGGCCGCGGGGACGCGGAGGTCGTCGACACGGGGGCCGTCGAACCGCTCGGTGAGCTCGCGCAGCGCGGCGTCGCCGCGTGCGCGCACTTCGGCCACGAGCGCGCGCGCCGCGACGGTGGCGTCGTCGTCGCCGAGCGGAGGTTGCAGGAGCGCTGCGAAATCCGCGGCGCCGCGGAGATCCAGGCGGTTGATCACGGCGTGCTCATGGTAACCGTGGCCCCTCGCCGCACCGTCGCCCTTTGGTCGGCGGACCGCGGCGAGGCGTGCGGATACCGTGCACGCATGCCGCCTTCGGATCTGGCCGAGCTCTCGAGCCTGCGCGCGCAGGTCGCCGACCTCGCGGCGCGAGTCGTCGCCATCGGCGACCGCTACCGCGAGTCGCCCGACTCCGCGGTCACGAGCGACCTCGACCTCGCCGAACGCTCGCTGCTCGGCGCCCGGCGCGCGCTCGAGCGCGCGAGCGACACGCTCCGCGACCTCGAGTAGTCATCCGGCCCGCGCGCGCCGCGCCGCGGGGTCGGCCGACGGGCAGATGTCGAGGAGCACGCACCCGGCACAGTTCGGCTTGCGCGCGAAGCACACCCGCCGGCCGTGCAGGATGAGCCGGAGCGAGAACCGCCCGCGCTCTTCCGGCGCCACGAGCGCGTTGAGGTCGAGCTCCGCCTTCACCGGGTCGGTCTCGGTGGTGAGCTTCAGGCGGCGCGCGAGGCGGCCCACGTGGGTGTCGACCGGGAGGCCCGGCAGGTCGAAGGCGACGGAGCGCACGACGTTGCCCGTCTTGCGGCCGACGCCCGGGAGCTTCACCAGCTCGTCGAGCTCCGTCGGCACCTCGCCGCCGAACTCGTCGTCGAGCGCCCGCGCCATGCCGAGCAGGTTCTTGGTCTTGGAGCGGAAGAACCCGGTGGAGTGCACGATCGCTTCGACATCGGCAGGGTCCGCGTACGCAAGGTCGCGCGGCGTGGGGTACTTCGCGAACAGCTCGGGCGTGATCTTGTTGACGTTCTCGTCGGTGGTCTGCGCCGACAGGATCGTCGCCACGAGCAGCTGGAAGGGGTTGTCGTGCACGAGCGCGCACTCCGCCCCCGGGTACTCCTGCGCCAGCCGCGCGACCACCTCGTCGGCGCGCGCCTTCGCTCCTCGCGGTCGAGCCACGCGGGTGACGTGCTAGTCGCCGACGTCGGGGTTGAGCGTGATCACGTTGAACACGCCGCCCATCGGGTCGGCGACGACCGCGAAGCGGCCGGGTTCGATGTCCATCGGCGGCATGACCACCGACCCACCGAGCTCGTCGAGGCGGGCCACGGCGTCGTCGGTGTTGCCGACGGTGAAGTAGACGGCCCAGTGCGGCGGCACCTCGGCGGGCAGCTGGGGCGGCTTCTCCATCATCCCGCCGATCGACCGACCGCTCACCTGCCACTCGGTGTACGCCCCGGGCCCCTCGCCGTGGGTCTCGGCCCCCCAGCCGAACACCGCGCCGTAGAACGCCTTCGACGCGGGGACGTCGGTCGTGACGAGCTCCGCCCACGAGAACGTACCGGGTTCGTTGACGAGGCCGGCGCCCTTGTGCGTTCCGGGCTGCCACACCCCGAACACCGCGCCGACGGGATCTGCGAACACGCCCATGCGGCCGGCGTCGAGCACGTCCATCGGGGGCACCAGCGCCTGCCCGCCGTTGGCACCGACACTCGCGGCGGTGTCGTCGGCACTGGCGACGTTCACGTACATCGACCACACCGGCGGCCCGGGGTTCTGTTGCGGGCCGAGCCCTGCCACGGGCTTTTCGTCGACCGTGCACACGCGGTAGCCGCCCGCCTCCGCGGGGCCTTCCGGGCAGTCCCACCCGAACATGCCCGAGTAGAACTCGGCCGCCCGCTCGAGGTCGGGGGTACCGAGGTCGACCCAGGAAGGGACTCCGGGCTCGTACGACGTCATCTCCATGGCGCACTCCGGGGTCAGCAGCGGGCGACGCTGGTCGACGTGGTCGCCTGCACCGTAGACGAGTCCCGCGGTGCTCGTGCAGGCCGCGTACCCTCCCCGCGTGGCCGAGGCGCGCGTGCTCGATCGTTTCGGGCCCGCCGAGGTCGAGGCGGTGCGGTTGCTCGCCGACGCGCTCGAGTCGGCGTCGGGTGTGCCCCCGTTCGGAGAGGTCACGTGGGACGGATTGGCAGGTCGCGGGCTCCTCGGCGACCGCGGCGTGCTGCTCGACGCGCCCGACGGCCGCGCGCTCGCCTACGCACACCTCGCGCACCACCAACCGACGGAGTGGTCGCTCGAGGTCGCCGCGCTCCCCGAAGCCGATGGCGCGCCGGCCGGGCTGGTGGCCGTGGCCCTCGAGGTCGTCGCGGCCGCGGGCGGAGGCCACGTCACCCTCTGGGTCCACGGCGCCGACGGGCGCCCCGACGTCGAGACGGTCGCGAGGGCCGAAGGGTTCGCGCTCGAGCGCGAGCTGCTCGAGCTCCGCGTCCCGCTCCCCCTGCCGGAGCCGACCCGGTGGCCCGACGGCGTACGCGTGCGGACGTTCGCGGTGGGCGAGGACGAGGAGGCGTGGCTCCTGGTGAACAACCGAGCCTTCGCGGGCCATCCGGAACAGGGCGGCTGGACGCTCGACACGATCCGCCAGCGGGAGCAGGCGGAGTGGTTCGATCCCGCGGGCTTCGTGCTCGCGTTCGACGACGCCGGGCTCGCCGGCTTCTGCTGGACCAAGGTGCACCC
>DASPTH010000394.1:0-41180 GCA_035623515.1 Acidimicrobiia bacterium | reverse complement strand
AATGGAGCTGTACCTCTCGAGCCTGGTGCGCCGGGTCCACCACGAGATCCGCCGTCGGCTGCTGGACGAGCTGCGAGCGCGCGGGTACCACGACATCACCCAGGCGCACCTGTACGTCTTCCAACGGCCGGGGCCCGACGGGTGCCGCCCGACCGAGCTCGCGCAGCGCACGATCGTCACCAAGCAGGCGATGAACCACCTGCTCGCCGGGCTCGAATCCGGCGGCTACCTCCGACGGCTTCCTGACCCGCACGACGGACGGGGCACGGTCGTGCGGCTGACGCCCAAGGGCCGGAAGCTCACCAACCTGGTCCACCGCACCGCCAGCGCGATCGAGCACGAGTGGGCGGAGCAGCTCGGGCCGGCCCGGATGGACGAGCTCCTCGTCCTGCTCCACGAAGTCGACGAGATCGCCCGGGTGCCCGCGGTTTAGGGTCACGGCGCGCCCGGCGAGAGGAGCACGAACATGGCGGTACCGATCGGGATCCTGCTCGACGTCCCCGCGGCCGACGGCGGGAATTCCACTGCCGACATGGTCCGGTTCGCGATCGACGAGGTGGCGGCGTCGCCCGCGGGAACGTCGCTGCCGGGGATCGAGCTGGTCGTCGGCATGGCCGAGGGCCATCCGCGTGGCACCGGCGAGGCGGTGGCCGACGGCCTCCGCGACCTGGCCGCCCAGGGCGTGATCGGCGTGATCGGGCCGGCCATCTCGGACAACGCGCTCGCGTGCGTGCCGGTGGCCGACGCGCTGCAGGTGCCGTGCATCAACTGGACCGGTTCGGAGCAGACCCGCAGCGAGTGGATGTTCCACTACCAGGTGGGGTCGCTCGAGGACGAGCCGTTCGTGATCGCGCGCTACCTCGCCGACCACGGCTTGCGGCGCATCGCGCTCGTTCGCGAAGACTCCTTCATCGGGCGGCAGTACGCGTCGTTCTTCGACGACGCGGTGCTCGTGTCGGGGCTCGAGCTGTTGGGGACCGTCGACCTCGACGTGAGCGGCGGCAACGGCGCCGAGGCCGTCGCCGGGGTGGAGGCGCTCGCGCCCGACGCGGTCGTGTACTTCGGCCTCGGCATGTCGGCGCCGGGATTGGCGGAGCCGATGCGCGGCCGCCCGTGGCCGGTGGCGACGAACTCGGCACTCATGTTCGGGCACATGAACCCCGAGTGGCGCGCCGGGTTCGAGGGCTGGACCTACATCGACGCGTTCGACGAGGAGAACCCGGTCCGCGAGCAGCTCCACACCCGGCTCGGGCTGGCGCTCGACGAGCCCGGCCCCGCGTACACCTACGACATGGGGAGGCTCATGGCGCTCGGTGTCGCGCACGCGCCGTCGCCGACCTCCGAGGGTGTGCGGGACGGGCTCGAGCGGGTGAAGCAGGTGCCCGCCGCGCTCGGGTCGCCGGGCACCATCATGGGCTTCGGCCGCTGGAAGCGGTGCGCGCTCGAGGGCGGCTACCTCGTGCTGCGCCAGTGGCGAGGTGGGAAGTCGGTGCGCGCCCGGGATTGACGCGGGCCGCCGGCGCGGCTACCAACGTGCGAAACCGGACGGAAGGAAATGTCACCATGAAGTTCGTCTTGGCGTACACGTTCCATCCCGGCGGCTCGTCCGCGGAGTTCGAAGAGACCGAGAAGCGCTCGATGCAGATCCTCGGCAAGTGGCAGCCGTCGGTGCAGGTCAGCGAGTGGGTCGACCGCCTCGACGGCAACGGCGGGTTCGCGGTGTTCGAGGCCGACGACCCTGCGCTCATCATGAAGGACATCGCGGTGTGGGCGCCGTTCCTGCACTTCGACCTCTACCCCGTGCTCGACGTGGGCGAGGCGACGCCGGTGCAGCAGGAAGCGATGGACTTCCGCGACGGCATCTCGTAACGCGTGAAGACGCTGCACCTGCTGCGTCACGCCAAATCCGACCGGTCCGACAACTCGCTGGCCGACCACGACCGCCCGCTCAACAAGCGTGGCAAGCGCGATCGCCTCGCGGTTGCCGAGCACGTGCGCGGCTGGCCGGTCGACCTCGTGGTGTGCTCGACCGCCACGCGCGCACGGCAGACCGCGAAGCCTGTGGTTGCCGCGCTCGGGTGCCCGGTGCGCTACGACGACGCGCTGTACGAGACGAGCGGCCGCGGCCTGCTCGATGTGGTGCGCGCGCTCGACGACGGCGACGACGCGGTGATGCTCGTGGGCCACAACCCGTCGATCGAGGACCTCACGCGCGCGTTGTGCGGGGACACGCCCGTGTACGCGACCGCCGCGCTCGGGACCGTCGGCCTCGACGTGGAGCGCTGGGCCGACGTGGCCGAGGGCGTGGCCGACCTCACCGCGTTCGACACGCCGCGCGGCAGATCGGTGTGATCCAGGGCGCACGACAGACCCTGCGCGCGATTCATCGAAGCGCTCGCCGTCAAATGGGCGGTTCACGGTGCGGTGAATCCGCGCGGGGCGCGAGGTGATCGAGGACCACGTCGCCGACGCCGCCGGACTGGACGTACGCGCCGTAGCCAGGGGTTACCGTTGCCGCGTGGACGCGACGAGCGCCGCGCACGGAGGGGGCCGCGCCACCGTTCCGAGCCTGCGGTGGCTCACGCCGCCTGCCGCCGCGCTCCTGCTGGCCGCGGCCGGGGCGTGGCTCGGTGTCGTCGCCCTCGCCGGCGACATGGGTTCGATGCCGGGCACGATGGGCCTGGGCTTCGGCTCGTTCGTCGCGGTCTGGACGCTGATGATGGCGGCGATGATGCTGCCGTCGGTCGCACCGTTCGCCGCGCTGTACACGCGGACGATCCAGGAGCGGCGTCGCCTGCGGGTCGTCGCGTTCGCGTCCGGCTACCTGCTCGTGTGGGCCGCGGCCGCGTTCCCGGCGTACGGGCTCGCGTGGGTGGCCGACCGGCTGGTCGACGGCCATCCGGACGCGGCCACCGCGCTCGCCGCCGCCATCTTCGTGGGGTGCGGTGTGTACCAGCTCACACCGTTCAAGGACCGCTGCCTCGCCCACTGCCGGTCGCCGCTCGGGTTCCTCGTGAAGTACGGCGCGTCCCGGGGCCGGGGACGCGACTTCGTGGTCGGCAGCCGCCACGGTGCGTTCTGCCTGGGGTGCTGTTGGGCGCTCATGGCGCTGCTCGTGGTGTTCGGGATCATGAACCTCGTCGCGATGCTGGCGCTCGCCGCCATCGTGCTCGTCGAGAAGACGTGGGCACGGGGGACGCAGTTCGCGCGGGCGATCGGCGTCGTCGCCCTCGTGCTCGCCGTGGTCGTGCTCTTCGTACCCGCGGTGGCGCCGGGGCTCGAGCCGCTCGCGCACAGCCACCCGATGGGCGGGATGGGAGGGATGTAGGTGACGACGGCCACCGACTGGCGGGTGCGCGGGTCGTACTTCGAGGCGTGCAACTGCGATGCGATCTGCCCGTGCCGGAGCGTGCACGGCGCGCCGGGGGGGCCGTCGACCTACGGCGTGTGCTACGGCACGCTGTCGTGGCACGTGCTCGACGGGCACGCGGGCGCCGTCGACCTCGGCGATCTGCGGGTCGTGCTCTCGCTCCGCTACTGGGACGAGACACAGCCGAGCACGCCCTGGGAGGTCGTGCTCTACGTCGACGAGCGCGCCGACGACGCGCAGCGCGCCGCGCTCGCCGACATCTTCCTCGGACGAGCGGGCGGTTCGGTGTCGCACCTCTACGGTCCCGCGATCGGCGAGGTGCACGCGGTGCGCCGCGCGCGCATCACCGTCGAGCACGCCGCTCCGCGCAAGCGCATCGACGTCGTCGGCTACCTCGTCGTGGAATCCGAGGGCGACGCGTCGGAGCCCGGCGACGTGCGGTGCGGCATCCCCGGTTACGACCACCCCGGCACCGAGCTCTACGGCGACGTGCTCGAGTCGCACGATCCCGCGCTGCGGTGGGAGGTGCGCGGCTCGCGCAACGCCTCCTTCGCGTCCGACTTCGACTACCGCTCCGACGGCTGATCAGCCCTTCGTGACCGCGGGCGTGTTGGGGCCGCCGCACTTGCCCCAGAGGCCCAGGTTCCGGCGGCGGGCCTCGGCCCCGAGCCGGCTGATCTCGTCGGCGTACTTCACGTTCGGCGGGTACCGGTAGGGCACCGCCCACCCGCCGGCCACGAGCTCCTCGTTCACGAACAGCCGGTCGGAGACCCGCCACACGTAGGCGAGGAGGCGGCCGTAGCGGTCGCGCAGCTCCACGTCGCGCTCGAGCCGCACCGCGGTGCCCGGGGGCAGCAACGCCAGCGTGTGCGCCGACGCCTCCTTGCCGAAGCACTCGACCACCGTGCGGGGATCCTTCGTCTCCGGTGTGTCGATGCCGGTGAGGCGCACCCGCTCGACCGCGCCACTCGCCAGCTCCACCCTGATGGTGTCGCCGTCGGTGACCGAGACGACGCGGCCGTCGAGCCCCGCGGGCAGCTCGGCCGGGGAACGCAGACTCGTGGTCGCGGGCGGGTCGTCGCCCCCGCCGCACGCGGCGAGCGCGAGCAACGCCGCGAGCGCCAGCGCGAGCACGGCCCGGGTACGGATGCGACGCCCCACCGCCGTGCAGTCTCGCCGCCGCGTGGGACACTGTGCGGCCATGACGGGGCGCGACGCGCCGGCCGAGCGGATCCTGCGACTCGCCGCGTACGCGCAGTGGAAGCGGGAGTCGGTGACGCTCGACGACATCGCGCGTGACGTCCCCGGCTATACGCACGGCGGCGACCTCGTGCCCGGCACGCCGGAATGGGAACGCGTACGCAAGCTCGTCGCCCGCGACATCAGGGACCTGCACGACCACTGGGGCATCGACCTCGCCTACGACGAAGGCGACCACCGCTACGCGCTGCGCGCGCCGTTCTTCACCGCCGACGAGCGGGCCGCCCTCATCGCGGCCGCCACGACCGTCGCCGTCGAGGGCATCGACACGCCGGGCGCGGGCGCCTTGGGCAGCGCGGTCGACGACGACGCGACCCAGGTCGTGCTCCGCGTGCACGGCCTCGCGGGCACCCTGCGGACGGCGATCGGCACGCGCACGCCGGTGCGGTTCCTGCACGACGACCGGACCCGCCACGTGGAGCCGTACGCGCTCGGAACGTGGCGGACGCACTGGTACCTCGCCGGCCGCGACGTCGACGAAGGGGCGCTCCGCCGCTTCCGCCTCGACCGCATCGAGACCGCCGAGCCCGGCGCGTCGCCGATCGCCGACGACGGCCCGCCGGGGGCCTACGAGATCCCGACCGGCTTCGACGCGGCCGCCGCCTTCGACCTCGACCCGAACGTCTGGGGCGACGATCCCGTCGTGCGGGCGAGGGCGCGCGTCGACCCCGACCACGTCGACGCGTTCCGCCGCGAGCTCGGCGGCGAGGTGGCCGAACGTGCGCCCGATGCGGTCACGATCGAGCTCGACGTCCGGCACTACCAGTCGTTCCGCAACCGTCTCCTCGCGTTCGGCCCGCACGCCGTCGTGCTCGCGCCGCCTGTGCTGGTCGACGTGGTGCGCGCGCACCTCGCCGCGCTCGCGGGAGGCTCCTGATGCCCGCGCTCTCGAAGCAGCGGCACTTCGAGGTGCTGCGGACCGCGCTCGCCCTCGCCGAGGAGCGCACCGTCGTGGAGCTCGAAGACGCGGCCCGCGCCGTCGGGCTCGACCCGACCGCGCTGCGCGACCTGCTCGCACCGGTGCTCTACCTCGAGTTCCGCACCGGCTCGCACGACCTCGTGAGCGAGTCGGGCGAGTTCCTGCTCACCGAGGACGGCCGCCTCATGGTGACGGAGCGGCACTGGCTGCGCGACCTCGCCGCCGCGCCGCCCGACCCCGACACCGCGCTCCGCCTGCTCGTGTCCGGCTTGGCGATGCAGAGCTTCGCGACCGAGCCCACGCCCGACCTCGACCGCGCACTCCGCAAGCTGCGCGAGCTCGTGGCCGCGCAGCTGCGCATCACGGTCGAGGCGCCGCCGCAGCTCCCCGTCGCGCAGCAGGCGTGGCGCGACGGACGGTCGCTGCGCTTTCGCTACCTCGCCGACGGTGCCGCCGCCGCGACCGAGCGCGAAGCGGTGCCGTACCGCGTCTACTGCAAGTGGGGCCACTGGTACTACCAGGGCCGGCAGCTCGACGAAACCGAGCCGAAGCAGTTCCGCGTCGACCGGATGCTGCAGGCCGAGCTCGGCGACGTGGCCTTCGACCCGCCGCCCGACACCGAGATCCCCGACTGGTTCGACCTCTCCGCCCACGAGCAGACGGTCACGCTGCGCCTGACGCGGGAGCAGCTCGCGGCGCTGCCGCGCCCACACCGGGTGGAGCGCGAGAGCCCGCTCGGCGCCGGCCGGGTCGAGGCCGACGTCACGGTGATCGGCGACCGGCGCCTCGAGTACCTGCTCGTGTGCCTCGACCCCGACGTCGAGGTCGCCGCGCCCGCGACCGCACGGGAGCTGCAGCACACCCATGCCGCCGGCCTGCTGGACGCCTACGACTGATCGTTCGGCGACCGTATCGGGTAGACCGTCACGCGTGGACGTCGAGGTACGCGACAACCCGGAGGAGTCGCGCTACGAGATCTGGCGCGGCGGCGAGCTGGCCGGGCACACCGACTACAAGCAACGCGTCAACCGGATCCACTTCGTCCACGCCGAGGTCGACCCGAAATTCCGCGGCGAGGGTCTGGCCGAGCGGCTCGTGCGCGGCGCCCTCGACGACGCGCGCCGCCGCCACCTGCGCGTCGTGTCGCACTGCCCCTACGTCTCGAAGTTCCTCGACGACCACCCGGAGTACCAGGACCTCACGCAGCCGCAGGCGTGAGCAGCGTCAGCCCGCGCGCAAGGCCTTCCAGAGCGCGGGGTAGGTGCGGTACTCGAGCTCGGGTGTGACGTAGCCCGCGTCGCACAGCGCGTCGTGGTAGCGCGGCAGCGCGCGCATCGGGATCCCGGCGTCGACGTGGTGCGCGAGGTGCCAGCCGATGTGGTAGGGCACGAGCCAGAACCGCGCGAGCAAGTGCTGCCGCACCGTGTGCGTGGTCTCGCGCCGGTCGGACGACTCGTCCATGCCGCCGTGCTCGGCGATGGCGCGCAAGCGGTTGATCACGCGCCACACCGTCATGTACGGGAGCAACCACAGCAGCGGGTAGAGCCACCACTTCCCCGCCGCGATCGCGGCACCGAGCAGGACCGCTTGCACGAGGAGGATGGAGAGCAAGGTGCGGCGTGCACGCGCGTCCTTCCAGCGCGCCGGCGCGAACTGCTCGCGGAAGAGGCGGACGGCGGTCTGCCCCGTGACGTCGCGCACGAGCTTGCGACGGAAGCTGGCGTGGCTGATCGGGTAGCCGGCGTACAGCGGGATGTCGGGCTCGTCGGGGCCGAACTCGTGACGGTGGTGCGCCATGTGCACGCGGCGGTACGCGTCGGTGGAGGTGAAGATCGGGTAGCCGACGACCCAGCGGCCGACCACGTCGTTCAGACGGCGGTTGGCGAACAGCAGCCGGTGGGCGGCCTCGTGCATGAGCGCGGCGAACTGGGCGTCGGCCCGGCCGACGAGCAGGAAGGCGAGCACGTAGCCGACCGGGTTCCCCCACCACGCGGCGAGGGCGATCACACCGACGACCTCGACCCACACGAACAGCACCGACGCGGCGTTGCGCCAGGAGGGGATGCGCCGGAGCTCCTCGCGGAAGGCGGGCCGGGGCCGGCCGTCGGCCCGGACGAGGGCGGTCTCGTGCGCGCCGGTGAGCAACGTGGGGCTCGGCTGCATGCCGCCAAGGGGCCGTTCGCTCACGGCGCCGGAACGCGCCATGCCGCCATGGTACGCCCGCCCCTTCCCGCCCGAACCGCTGGAACTTGAATGAGCGATCAAGTAAGTTGCGGGGTGTGAGCACGGCGAGGGCCTCGGCCGTCCCCACGCGCGAACGGATCGTCGAAGCGGCGCTCCGGCTCTTCGCCGAGCGGGGCACCACGGCGGTGAGCATGCGGGAGCTGGCCGACGCCGCCGGCGTGACCGTGCCCGGGCTCTACTACCACTTCGCCTCCAAGGCCGAGCTCATCAGCGAGGTGTACCGGGCGCGGGGCTTCGGGCAGGCCCCCGACGAGGTCGTCCTCCCGGAGCCGGCACCGGTCGAGGCCATGATCGTCACCGAGGCGAACCAGGAGTTCACGCGCTTCCTCGCCGAGCGCGAGTTCCTCAGCCTCATGCAGGGCGAAGCCGTGCTCGGCGACGAGGACGCGCTGGCGGTGGGCAAGCAGCTGGCGGCGCGGTGGCGCGCCCGCTGGATCTCGGTGCTCGCGTGCGCCGTCGACATCGCGCCCGACGCCGACCTCCCCGCCGCCGCCGACGCCATCGCCACGTTCCTCTGGGGGCTGTTCGTCGAGTTCCTCCGCCGCGACGCCGACGCGGTCGGCGAGCGAACGGCCGCGGCCGGCGTGTCCCCCGCCGCGGGGAGCGAGCGCATGCAGGAGGACGACCGCATCGCGCAGTTCGCCCGGCTGATCGCGCCCGCGCTCCGATGAGCCAGTCGACCGCCTACGCGGCGCGCATCACGCCCGGTCGCCGCCGGGCCACGCTCGTCGCCGTCGTCTCCGCGATGTTCCTCGCGTCGCTCGACGGCACGGTGGTCGCCACCGCGATGCCGACCGTCATCGGCGACCTGCACGGCCTCGACCACTACGCGTGGGTCTTCACCGCGTACCTGCTCGCCGAGATCGCGACCATCCCGCTCTGGGGCCGCTTCGCCGACATGTACGGCCGCAAGAAGGTCTTCCTCACCGGCCTGGTGATCTTCCTCGTCGGGTCGTGGCTGTGCGGCGCGGCCGGCTCGATGATCCAGCTCACGCTCTTCCGCGCCATGCAGGGCGCGGGTGCCGGCTGCGTGCTCCCGGTCGCGCAGACGATCGTAGCCGACATGTACACGATCGAGGAACGCCCGCGCATCTCGATGCTGTTCTCGATCGTGTTCGGGTTCGGCTCGATCGTGGGGCCGCTCATCGGCGGCTTCCTCACCGAGCAACTGTCGTGGCGCTGGGTGTTCTACGTGAACCTGCCGATCGGCATCGCGTCGGTGGTGCTGATCGCGTTCGTGATGATCGAACCGCTCCAACACCGACACCGGCACCGCATCGACTGGCTGGGCATGGTCGCGCTGCTCGGCTGGTCGGGCCTGCTCGTCTTCGCGCTCGAGAGCGGCGGCCGCGACTACGGCTGGGGCTCACCCGAGATCGTGGGCGCGCTCGTCGCCAGCTTGGTCCTGCTCGGGTTGTTCGTGCTCGTCGAGTGGCGCGCCGACGAGCCGCTCATCCCGTTCTCGCTCTTCCGGGTGCGCGAGCTGCGGGCGTCGACGTCGGTCGGCCTCGGCATCGGCATGGTGATGTTCGGCACCCTGTCGTTCCTGCCGCTGTTCGTACAGGTGGTCAACCGGTCGTCGGCCACCAACGCCGGTCGCATCCTCACGCCCATGATGCTGGCCATGGTGGTGGCGTCGCCCGTCGCGGCGCGGCTGATCCTCACTCTCGGCTACCGCTTCCTCACCGTGGCCGGGTTCGCGTTCGTGGTCGCGGGCACGTTCCTGCTCACGCGTCTCGGCACGACCACGAGCGAGCTCGAGACCGGCGTGTGCATGGTGCTCGTCGGCTTCGGCATGGGCCTGTGCTTCCTCACCACGATCCTCTCCGCGCAGAACTCGGTGGACCTGCCGCGCATGGGCATCGCGACGGGTCTGGTGAACTTCACCCGCCAGCTCGGCGGCGCGCTCGGCGTGGCCATCGGGGGCGCCGTGCTGCTCAACTCGCTCACGAGCCGCATCGCCGCGCTGCTCCCCGGCCAGCACATCCCCGCCGGCGCGCTGCTCTCGGCCGAGACGGCCAAGGCGTTCCCGCCCCAGACCCAGGACGCGGTGCGGGACGCGTTCGCGCACTCGCTCCACCTCGTGTTCGTGACGATGTTCGTGATCGCGGTCGTCGGCGCGCTCACGTCGCTGCTGATGCCGCGCGGCAAGCCGGTACGCGAGGTCGTGCCGGAAGTCGCCGGCCACCCGGTCGACGAGGCGCTGCTGCCCGACGGCGAGACGCTCGTGATCGCGCCCCCCATCGAGGAGGTCCGGACCTGACGGCGCGCGCCGATCAGGCGTCGAGCTCGGTGCCGCGGAGCCCGGCGAGGAGCACGGCGAGCGTGCCCGCGGCGCCCGCCCCGATCGCCAGCAACGCGGCCACGTAGGCGCGCCCGACCTCGAGGTCGGCGAGGCTGGCGTCGCGCATCACGTCGACGACCATCGCCACCGCCGCCAGCACGAACAGCGCGGCGATGACGATCACCAACTGGTCGACGAGCACCGCCGTGGTGGGCGTGATACGCGGCGCAGGCGCCGTTCTCGGCCGGGCGAGCCACGCCCCGACCACGGCCGCCCACGCCAGCGACACGAGGAACGCGCCGAGCACGTCGCTCGGACGGTGCCACGCGCTCGCGAGCGTCGCCACCCCGACGACGACCGCGTACGCGACGCCCGTGATCCCGGCCGGCACCCGGCGGCGCGCGGGAACCGCGAGGACGAGCGCGAGCGCGAGCGACATCGCGACCGTCGAGTGGCCGCTGGGGAAGCTCGCCACGTGGGAGTGCGTGCCCGGGATGGCGAAGAAGGGCCGCCCCAGCGTGTCCTTGAGGAACTGCGTGGTGAGGTTGGCGCCGAGCACGACGGCGACGACGCCCACGGCGGTCCGCGCCCGATGTTGGACGAGGGCGAGCGCGACGATCGCGCCGGTCGCGATCACGAGAGACGAGATGCTCACACTGTGGAGGGCGCGTGTGATGGCCTCCATGAGGACGAAGTCCTGCGAGCGTCCCGTGAGCGCGGCTTCGTCGATCCGCTGACCGGCCGCGGTGCGGACCGCGATGGCGTACAACACCACGAGCAGGGCGACGCTCAGCACCGCCACGAGCACCAGCGGCGTGCGCCGCGCGACGGCGGTGCGCGTGGTGCTCACGCGGTGGCCGGCGGTCTCATGCGTCGAAGGAGTCGTCGTCGTCGACCGGGATGGCCTGCTCGAGGGCATCGGCCTCCGGGACGTCGGCGCGCAGGTGGCGATCGGGTCGCGTCTCGGGCACCACCGGCTGGTGCTGCTCGATCACGTCGGCCTCGGGCGCGTCGGGATGCCCCTCGAGCTCGGTGCTGATCTCCTCGGTCTCGTCGACCTCGGCCGCGGCGTCGGGTTCCTGCGGGTCGCGCTCGGTCATCGCACCAGGATCGCGCGGGCGGTGGTGCCCGTCGCCGTCGTGGGGAAAGATGGGGGCATGAGGGGCGATCGGGTCGAAGTGGTCGTCGACGTGGGCGGGGGGGAGACCCGCACCTACGAGATCGTCGCCGCACGCGCCGGCCGCCGTGTGGAGACCACCACGGGGCGGGGGGTCGTCGAGGTCGCCGAGGTCACCCGTACCGGTGTGATCGTGCGCACGGCGCGTTTCATGCAGTCCCGTGTGATCGCCGTCGTCGAGCACCCGGCCGACGACAGCCTCGTCGAAGGCGAGGAGGGCCCGTCGACGCGCCGGCGTCCGGAACCCCCGGACGACCAGGAGTCGCTCTACCTGTGAGCGCCGGTGTCCCGTCCGCGAGCGTGCCGGCGCCCGACGACGTCGAGACCGTCGAGCGGGTGATCGCCGCGCCGCCCGAGAAGATCTTCGACCTGCTCGCCGACCCGAGCCGCCACCAGGACATCGACGGGTCGGGCAGCGTGCGCGACGCCAAGGGCACGCGGCAACGCCTCGCGCTGGGCACGACGTTCGGCATGGACATGAGGTACGGCGTGCCGTACTCGATGCACAACACCGTCGTCGAGTTCGAGGAGAACCGCTGCATCGCGTGGCAGACGCGCGGTCCCGGCAAGCTGCCCTTCGGTGGACGGATCTGGCGTTACGAGCTCGAACCGGTCGAGGGCGGCACGCGCGTACGCGAGAGCTGGGACATCTCGCACGAGAACACGAAGGTCGTGGCCCGCGCCGGCCGCAAGAAGACGCGGAAGAACATGGAGCAGACGCTCGCGCGCATCGAGCGGCTCGTCGCCCCGTAGCCCGCGAGGTTTGCCCGCGCGGCCCGGCGGGAACCCTGACACCACGAGCCGAGCGACGCGCCGACAGCAACCCGCTGAGGCGCGTCGTTCGCCTGCTTCCCGGCGGGCGGCGCCGTCAGTGGAGCCGGTCGAGGAACCCGACGATGGCGTCGTTGAAGAGATCGTTGCGGTCGCCGGCGACCATGTGACCGGCGCCGGCGACGTCGGCGTACTCCGCGTGCGGCACCAGCTCCAGCAGCTCCTTGGCGCCTTCCTCGCTCAGCAGGTCGCTCATCCGGCCGCGCACGAGCAGCACCGGCACGTCGAGGTTGCGCGCCGCGTCCCGCAGCCGGTCGGTGGACGCGAACGACGACCGCGTCTCGTCGGGTGACTGCGTCATGAAGCGCGGGTCCCAGTGCCACACCCAGCGGCCGTCGTCGCGCCGCCGGACGTTCTTCTGCAGGCCCGACAGGTTGCTCGGCCGCGGCCGGTGCGGGTTGTACGCGGCGATGGCGTCGGCGACCTCGTCGAGAGAGCCGAACCCGGTCTCGACGTGCTCGCGCATGAACGCGCCGATGCGCTCCTTCCCCGACTCCTCCATCGTGGGCGCGACGTCGACGAGCACCAGCGCGCGCGCCACCGGCTCCGACGACTCCCCGATGGCCACCATCGACGACAGCCCACCGAGCGACGCGCCCACCAGCACCGGCCGCGACGGCATCGACGCCGCGAGCGCGCGCGTGTCGTCGGCGAACGCCCAGAGCGAGTAGTCGCCGTCGTCGGGCCACTCGCTCTCGCCGTGCCCGCGCAGGTCGACCCGGAAGGCGTGCCACCCGCGGTCGGCGAGCACCCGCGGCGTGGTGCCCCACGCGAACCGGGTCTGGCCGCCGCCGTGCAGGAGCACCACGGGCGGGTCGGAGGGGTCACCGAACTCGTCGGCACGCAGCCGGATGCCGTCGGCTCCGTGCAGGTCGACCGTGGCCATCGGCGGCACGCTACTCAGCCCCGCCGCGGCGGCGGGCGGCTCCACTGGCGCCGGAGCACGAGCGCGAGCACGAGCGCGAGCGCGCCGCCTGCGATCACGACCGGGATCCAGCCGTTGTCGTCGCCTCCCGCCGACGAGCCGCTCCCGCCGGTGCGCAATTGCGACTTCGCCGGCGCGCCGGCCGCTGCCGCCGCGGGCTTCGCCGTCGTGGTGGGTGGCTCGGTGGTCGTGGTCGCGGCGATGCGGGCTTCGATGAACGCGGCGACGCGGTCGCGCACGAGGTCGCCCATCGCCACCTGCCCGGGCGGTGTGAGATGCACGCCGTCGCCGTACACGTACTCGGGGTGGGACACCACGACCGCGTTCCAGTCGACCACCTCGAGGTTCGGGTACCGCTGCATCGCCGCGACGAGCTCGTCGTTCATCTCGGCGCGTCCGGCCTGCCAGTCGTGCTGGTCGAGCCAGATGACCTTCGGCACTCCCTGCAGGATGGTCATCGCCTGGTCGATCCGGTCACGCCACGCGGTGAGGTCGGAGCCGTCGTTGTAGCCGAGGTCGAGCACCACCACGTCGCCGATCGTGGGGCGCGCAGCCTGCAGCGTGCCGAGCGAGCCGAGGAGCGACACGTCCTCGTGCGCGTCGACGGTGACGTCGTTGCCCGCGAGCGAGGACACGATCGCGTTCGACGCGCCGAGCATCACCGAGTCGCCGAAGGCCGAGATGCGCAGGCCGTCGGCGCGCGCGGGAGGGACGGCGGCCATGGCGCTCGCGAGGAACGCGCAGGCCAGCACGGCGAGCGACGCCGCGGCCGCGCTGCGGAGGCGGCGCCGGTCAGCCAGCCGCGCCGCTGCTCCGCGCGATGGCCTCGTTCCTGGCCGCCTCGAGCGACCGCCCGAGCTCCTCGGGGTCGACGCCCGCGTCGCGCAGCTCGGGGAACACCTCGGTCTCCTCCATGCGCACGTGCCCGTCGACCATCGCCCACAGCTCCTCGAAGAGCTTGAGCCGCCCGTCGCTCGGCGTGTGGCGGATGCGCGTGACGAGGTTGGTGATCAGGTCGTGCGACTCCTCGGCCTCGTCGGCCATGAGCGAGGTGCGCTCGCCGATCTCGCGCAGCTCGGGGTACAGCACCTGCTCCTCGATCTCGCCGTGGATGCTGAGGTCGGTGCAGATCTGCTCGGCGACGGCGTCGTCGCCCGTCTGTTCGTAGCGGTCGAAGAGGTCTTCGACCGCGCGGTGTTCGTGTTCGAGCATCTCGAACCCGTCGGGCATCGGCTCGCCTCCTCCTCCCCTGCCTACTCCGCCAACGGCGATTCGGCCAACTCGACGAGCACCGGGACCTCGGGAGGCAGGGCCGGGTCGCTCAACTGGAGGAGCAGCACGCCGCTCAGCGCGATCAGCACGATCATGCCGCCCACGATCTGCACCGCGGTGAGCGCCTGATCGAAGAAGACCCAGCCGCCCGCGGCAGTGACGACGGTGGTGCCGAGCACCATGATCGACGCCACGCCCACGTTCACGTGCCGCTGCGCCCACGTCATGAACGTGTGGCCGAGGCACCCCGCGAGCACCGCGAGCAGGACGATCCACAGCCAGTCGATCTCGGTGACGGCGGCGAGGCTGTCGCCCCAGATCAGGTCGACGGGGGTGACCACGATCGCGCACACGAGGAAGACGCCGGCCACGTACGCGGCGGCGTCGATGTCGGCGTCGCTCATGCGCGCGTGCTTCATGAGCAGCAGGTAGCCCGTCATCGCGAAGAGGCTGCCGAAGGCGAGGAGGTCGCCGAACATGCTGGCGCCGCCGCCGCCCTCGGCGCCGAGGACGACAGCCAGCACGCCTGCGAACGCGCACGCCATCAGCAGGACCTGGCGGCTGGTCAGCCGCTCGCCGAAGAGCGGTACCGCGACGATCACGATCACCAACGGCGAGAGCGCGCTGATGATCGCGGCATTGGCCAGCGACGTCTCGTGGAACGACGCGAACCCGAGCGTTTGTGCGCACGCGAACGCGAGACCGCCCGGAATCGCGACGCGCAACACCCGCCAATTGATCGTGGCTTTCGCCAGCCACGCGATGCCGAACGCCACCGGGAGCGCGACCCAGTTCCGGGCCGCGGCGATGGTCAGCGCCGACGCGTCGACCGCGCGCACGAAGAGCGGCCCGATGCCCCAGAGGAACACGACCAGCAGGACCGCGAGGTAGCCGAGCCCGGTCTCGTTCCGGACGGTGCGGGGCGCGGTCACGGCAAGATCGAATCGCAACTCACCGCGCCGATGCAATGCGGGAGCCGTAGGCTCCGAACCGGTGGACTACGACACGTACGTGCAGGTGATCCGGTCCGAGGGCGACTGCTTCGCCGACGCCGCCGAGGCCGCCGGGCTCGCCGCGCCCGTGCCGTCGTGCCCGGGCTGGACGGTCGACGACCTCACCCGCCACGTCGGTTCGGTGCAGCGGTTCTGGACCGACCACGTGCGGCGCCGCTCCACGGAGCCACCCGACTTCGCGGTCGTGCGCGCGGGCACCGACGCACCCGACGGCGACGCTCGTTTCGCGTGGCTGCAGGACGGCAGCCGGGAGTTCGCCGACGCGCTCGCCGCCACGCCGGAGGACACGCCGGTGTGGACCTTCGGCGGGGACGGCACCGTGCGGTTCTGGGCGCGGCGGCAGGCCCACGAGATCGCCATCCACCGTTGCGACGCCGATCTCGCGAACGGCAACCTCGGCGCCATCGCCGCCGACGTCGCCGCCGACGGCGTGAACGAGTACTTCGAGCTCCTCCTGCTCATGCCCGCGGTGCAGGCGATCACAGGGACGGGCGAGACGGTGCACTTCCACTGCACCGACCGTGAAGTGGAGTGGGTCGCGGAGCTCACGCCGGACGGCGTCGCCCTCCGGCCCGACCACGCGAAGGGCGACGTCGCGGTGCGCGGTTCGGCCAACGCCCTGTTCCTCCTGGTGTGGAACCGCATCGGTCCCGACAACCCCGAGCTGGAGGTCTTCGGCGACCGCGCGCTGCTCGACCGCTGGCTGCGGCTCACCGGCATCTGACGACTCGGCATCCGACGACTCGGCATCCGATCAGCCGTAGGCGCGCAGCTCCACCGTGTTGCCGTCGGGATCGCGCACGTAGAGCGACGTCGCGTAGCCCTGCGCGCCCCAGCGTGTCGCCGGGCCCTCCACCACGTCGAAGCGGCGGCTCGCCTTCAGCGCGTCGAAGTCGGTCGGCTCCACCACCAGGCACAGGTGGTTGGCGTTCTCGCCGGTGCGCGGCGCGGCGACGAGGTCGATGATGGTGGTCGCGTCGACGCGCGCCGACGGGAACGGCGCTTCCCCACGGCGCCACTCGTCGACGCGCGCCGGCTCGAGCCCGAGCTCGCCGCAGTAGAACGCGAGCGACCGCTCGAGGTCGGCGACGTTCAGCACGACGTGGTCGAACGTGACCACGCGCACCGCGGGTTCCGGCGCCTCGTTCATGCTCTCCACGGTCTCCCGTTCACGCCGTTGGTTCGTACCAGTCGGGATAGCGGCCGTCGGCGGCGTCGGCCGGGTCGAGCGCGGGCACCCGCATGGCGCGACGCACGTCGGCGAGGGGCTCGGCGGCGCGCGCCCAGAAGTCCCATCGCGGCGAGAGCGTGTCGCCCGCGGTCTCGTCGCCCCGGGCCCACGCCGCCCAGAACTTGTGGGGGTCGAGGCCGCCCGTGTACGAGCCGGCGAACGACGCCAACTCCACGCCGAGGTGCCAGCTCACGATCACCGGCAGGATGTGGCCGGTGATCGGCTCGTCGGGGTGCATGCCCGCGGTGAACGTCGACACGAGGAGCTCGCCCTGGGGTGACGTGTCGTAGCCGCTGAGCACGTGCGCGCAGTCGTGGGGCGTGGTGAACGACTCGTTGGCCGAGTCGGGCAGCCCCGGGTAGTCGAAGCCGTTCCGCTCGTAGAAGTCGGCGAACGCGCGGCCGAACGTGCCACCGGCACAGCCCGCGAGCGTGGTGTAACGGTCGTGGAGCGCGGGGTCGGGGTGCTCGCGGTACGGCATGATCCACGCGTCGAGGTCGTCGCCCATCCAGCGGCCGGTGAAGCTCTTGACGTTGCGGCGGCCGATGTCGGCACGCGCCTCGGCGAGCCGGTGGCGCGCCAGGTCCTGCAGATCGCGCACGAACGGCTCGTGGAGTTGCAGGGCGCGCACGTAGTCCTCGACGGTGCGGATGCGGCCCTCGTCGAGGACGCCGTCGACCATCGCCATCACCGTGAGGAAGCCGGCCAGGTGCTCGGCGTCGGCACGTTTGGTGTAGCGCGCTGCGAGGTCGCCGGGCGTGATCGCGTCGAGCGCGTCGGGGTCGAGCGAGCCGTCGCCCCGGAAGATCACGTCGTGCGCGGTGACGAGGGCGACGCGGTCGGCGTCGGTGAGCGGCCGCGTGCCGCCCGCGGTGGCGACGGAGCGCATGGCGCGCAGCGCGGCGTCGGCCTGCTCCGGGGTGCCCGCGAACAGCACGGGCCCACCGTATGCCGATGCGCTCAGGTGGTCGCGGGGGCGTCGAGCGGGACGGGCCGGAGGATCCCGAGGCGCATGCCGGCGACGATCGTCGCCAGCACGAGCGCCAGCAAGGCCGACGCCGCGAGCCCGGTGCGGACCGCGGGCGACACCCGGCCGTCCAGCGCGGCGATGGTCGCGAGGTTGAGGAGCGCGTGCACGATCACCGCGGGCAACAGCGCGCCGGTGCGCAGCACCGCGTACCCGAGGACGACGCCGAGGCAGGCGAACGGCAGCGCGTGCAGCGTGTCGCTCATCTGCGCGACATGGCCAGGGAGCAGCGTGAACACGAGGCCGGCGGCGAGGAGCGCGGCGAGGCCGGGCACGGCCCCCCAGTCCTCGGCGTTCCGCCAGTTGTGGCCGAGGAGCGCCGCGCACACCGCGCCCACGAGGATCAGCACCGCGAGCCGGTACACGAGCTCCTCGCCGAGGGCGGCGACCACGAGGCCGAACGCCTCGCGGCTCCCGCCCAGCTGCGTGGAGTACTGGAGCATCCCGAAGAGCAGGGCCGCGCTGCCGACCGCGAGGAACTCGTGCCAGGCGGCGAGGTTGACACGGTCGAGGCCGAGCCGCCGGAGGCCCACCATCAGGGCGAGCGCGACGCCGAGCGGCAACGCCGGCGATATGGGCACGCGGCCGAGGTGGCCGAACGACACCCCCGCCCACGCGGTGCCGACGTCGATGACGACCGTGCACGCGGCGACCACCAGGATCGCGGGCGTGAGGGGCAGGCGGGTCCACCGCAACCACTTCCACACCACCCGTCGTCCCGAGGTCGGGGAGACCCGTGCGTCCACGTGCGGGAGCTCCCCTGCCGACATCCACGCCTCCATCGACCCACGGTGGGTCCCGGTCGACGGGCGTGCGCTCGCGCCCCGCGCGCCCGTACCACGAAGAGCGGCAATCGTAGCCACTCTCCGTGATACCGAGCACACCGAGCGCGGGGTCGGTCGGGTTCAGGCGCCGAGGACGGCCTCGGCCTCGATCTCGATCGTCACCGTGCGACTCACGAGGACACCGCCACCCTCGAGCGCCTGGTTCCACGTGAGGCCGAAGTCGTTGCGGTCGATCTCGGCCGACGCGCTGAACCCGGCACGCGTGTTGCCCCACGGGTCGACGAGCGCCCCGTCGAAGCGGACCTCGAGCGCCACGGGGCGGGTGACGTCGCGAATGGTGAGGTCCCCGTCGACGTGCCACCGGCCGGGACCGGCCTCGCGGACCTGGCGGCTGCGGTAGGTCATGACCGGGAACTGCTCGACGTCGAAGAAGTCGGGCGAGCGCAGGTGGGCGTCCCGCTTCTCGTCGCCGGTGTCGACGCTGGTGGTGTCGATGGTCACGGCGACCGAGCTCTCGAGGGGGTCGTCGCCGACGACGATCGACCCGCCGACCTCGGGGAAGCGGCCCCGGGTCTTCTGGATCATGAGGTGGCGGACGACGAAGCCGACGTGGGTGTGGCTGGCGTCGAGGGCATACGCGCCGGGCACCGGCACCTCGGCGCCGTGGACGGTGCGGGTCGGTGCCGGGGTTGCGGGAGTGGAGGGGGTGGCGGGGGTGGCGGTGGCGGTCATCGTGGGCTCCGTTCTCGTTGATCGAGCAATAGTTGTGGAAACAAGGAGATCGTACACCAGGATCGTTGCGCGTGCAAGTGTTCGCGGGTACAATGTCGGCGATGCCCACCGACACCCCGCTCGACGACACGCGGCTCACCGCCGCCGGCCTCTTCTTCGAGGCCCACGCCGGGCTGTCGGCCGTGCTCGAGCACCGGCTCGCCGAGGAGTGCGGGCTCCCCGCCCAGTGGTTCGAGGTGATGCTGCGGCTGGCACGGTCGCCGGGGCACCGGCTCCGCATGTGCGACCTCGCCGCGCAGGTTGCGCTCTCCCCGAGCGGGCTCACCCGGGCCGTCGACCGCCTCGAGGAGGCCGGTTTCGTCACGCGGGTCCACTGCGAGGAGGACCGGCGCGTCGCCTACGCGGCGCTGACCGACGCCGGGCTCGCGCGCATCGAGGCCGCGGTGCCCGTGCACCTCGAGCACCTCGACGAGCACTTCGTGAGCCCGCTCACGCCCGACGAGCTCGCCCAGCTCACCGCGACGTTGCGCAAGCTGCGCGACCACGTGAACCCCGGGGCCATACCCGACCCCGCCACTAACGTTTTGGCGTCTTTGAGTGGGGCTATGACCCCAGTCAAAGACGCCAAAACGGAGAAGAGGAAGGGGTGGTCCGATGGCGCTCTTCGGACACAAGAACGAGATGCCCTCCGCCGAGGACGCGCTCCGGGGCCGTGACGAGGAGATGCCGGTGCCGGCGGCGCACTTCGTGAACGGTCACCCGTTGCGCCCGCCCTTCCCGGACGGCCTCGAGCAGGCGATGTTCGGGATGGGGTGCTTCTGGGGCGCCGAGCGCGTGTTCTGGCAGGCGGAGGGCGTGTACACGACCGCCGTCGGCTACGCCGCCGGGTTCACGCCCAACCCCACCTACCAGGAGGTGTGCTCCGGACGCACCGGGCACGGAGAAGTCGTGCTCGTGGTCTTCGACCCGAAGGTGATCTCTTACGACGCGCTGCTCAAGCTGTTCTGGGAGAACCACGACCCCACGCAGGGCATGCGCCAGGGCAACGACATCGGCACGCAGTACCGCTCGGGCATCTACACGTTCAGCGACGCGCAGCTCGAAGCGGCCAAGCGTTCACGCGACATGTACCAGGAGGTGCTGCGCCGCGCGGGCTTCGGCGACATCACCACCGAGATCCGCCCGGCGGGCACCTTCTATTACGCCGAGGACTACCACCAGCAGTACCTGGCCAAGAACCCCGGCGGTTACTGCGGCCTCGGCGGCACCGGGCTCAGCTGCCCGATCGGGTTGGCCGACGCCGGCTGAACCGACGGGCTCGGCACGTCGTCGTCGGCCTCGGCGGTCGCGCGCGCGGGCAGGAACCGCCACGCCACGAGCGCGCCGACCACCGCGATCACCGCAGTGACGAGCGACGCGCGCGACATCGCGTCCACGAACGCGCTCCGGGCCAGTGCCACCAGCAACGCGCCCGCCTTCCCGAGGTGTGTGCTGACGACCAGCGCGCCGCCGAGCGAGTCGGCCGCCGCGTGGCGCGCCGGTGCGGGCAACGCCGACGGCAACTGATCGAGCACGCGGCTGCCGTAGATCGACGACATCAGGCTGCCGATGACGGCGACGCCGAGCGCGCCGCCCACCTCACGCGTGGTGTCGTTCACCGCCGAGCCCACGCCCGCCTTGGCCCGCGGCAGCGAGCCCATGATCGACTCGGTCGACGGCGCCACCGCGAGACCCATGCCCGAGCCGAGCAACAGCATCGCGGTCATCACCCGCGGGTAGCCGCTCGTGACGGTCGACGTGGACGCGACCACCATGCCCGCCGCGAACACCAGCATCCCCACCGCGACGATGCGCTTCGTGCCGAGCCATTCGACCAGCTTCGACGACGCCGGCGCGGTGATCATCATCGCCGCCGCGAACGGCAACGTGCGCAGGCCGGCCTCGAACGGCGAGTAGCCGAGCACGAACTGGAGGTACTGCGTCGCGAGGAAGATGAACCCGAAGAGCGCGAAGAACATGAGCGCGACGGTGAGGCTCGCGGCGGTGAACCGCGGGTTGCGGAAGAAGCGCACGTCGAGCATCGGGTACCGGATGCGACGCTCCCACCACACGAACGTCGCGAGCGTCACGAGCGACACACCGAACGCGGCGAGGATCGGGCCGCTCGTCCACCCGTCGCTCGGGGCCTCGATGATGGCCCACACGAGGGCGATCAGTCCGACGATCGACAGCACCGCACCCGTCCAGTCGATGGGGTGTGCCTCCGGGCTGCGCGAGCTCGGCACGAGGTAGCGGCCGGCGAGGAGCGCGACGGCGACGATCGGGACGTTCACGAGGAACACCGATCCCCACCAGAAGTGGTCGAGCAGGAAGCCGCCCGCGACCGGGCCGAGCGCGACCGCGACGCCGGTGACGCCTGCCCACAACCCGATCGCCATCGCGCGCTCCCGCGCGTCGGTGAACACGTTCGTGAGGATCGACAGCGTCGCCGGCATGATCAGCGCCGCCCCCACACCCATGGCCGCGCGCGCGGCCACCAGCTCACCGACGCCGTCGGAGAAGGCTGCGGCCGCCGACGCGGTCGCGAAGACCGCGAGTCCGATGGTGAGCGCGCGCTTGCGCCCGAACCGGTCGCCCAGTGCACCGGCGGTCAGCAGCAGGCCGGCGAACACGAGCGTGTACGCGTCGACCACCCACTGCAGTCCGCTGATCGTGGCGCCGAGGTCGCGCTCGAGCGTCGGGAGCGCGACGTTCACGATCGTGTTGTCGATCACGATGACGAGGAGGCTCATGCAGAGCACGACGAGGGTGAGCCACCGGCGCTCGTAGCCGGGTCGGGTCCTCGGGGGGACGACCCGGCCCTCCTTCGGGGCGGCTCGCTCGGCAGCGGGGCTGATCAGTGACTCCACGACGTCGCACCTCCGATCCCCCGGGACGCGGTTCCGACCCGACACGCGGGGTTGGAACGATGAAATAACTTCGTTATGATAACAGGGTTATAGCATTTGTCAAGGCGGACATCCGGGAGAAGTGCCGACGATGACGACGGCTGGCGAGCGATCCGAGAACCGAGAGGCCAGACTGATGGGCGTGCCCCGCACCGACGACGAGCAGCGCCAGGCCATCCTGGTCGCCGCGAGCCGCATCCTGTCCGACGAGGGCGCGGGAGCCCTCACGGTGCGCCGGATCGCCTCGGAAGCCGGCTGCTCCACGATGGGCCTCTACAGCCGGTTCGGCGGCAAGGAAGGCGTGGTCGACGAGCTCTACGTGGAGGGGTTCCGGCACCTCTGCGACGGCATGAGCGCGGTCCCGAAGACCGACGATCCCGTCACCGACCTCCGCGAATGCGCGCGCGCGTACCGGACCACCGCGCTCTCGCACGCCACCCACTACATGGTGATGTTCGGTGGTGCGGTACCGGAGTTCGTGCCGACGCGCCCGAGCCTCGGCGTCGCGCACATCGCGTTCGAGCGTCTCGTCCGCCAGGTCCAACGGTGCATCGACGCGGGCACGTTCAAGGGCGACGCCGCCGAGATCGCCGAGGTCTGGTGGGGCGCGATGCACGGGCTCGTGATGCTCGAGATCGTCGGCATCAGGCCAACGAAGGCCGACCCCGGTGCGCGGTACGACCGGCTCCTCGACACCCTCGTCGACGGGCTCACCCAGTGACGGCCGAGTTCCCCCTCCGCCGCCCGCTGCCTGCCCAGGTCGTCGCGAGCATGCGCGCGCTGCTCGACGGCGCCATGAAGCGCGTCTTCGACCGTCCCTACGACGTGCGCAACGAAGAGGACTTCGAGCGTGTGATGATGCACGGTGCCGGCGGCACGATGTCGTTCGCGTCGGCCGGTGCGATCGCGGCAGTGATCGCACGCGCCACGCCGTGGATCGAGCGCGCGTTGCCGTGGGCGCGCCGGAGCGCGAAGGCGGGTAAGGCCGTGCCGGCAGCGCGTTTCGCCACGTATGCGGTGCCGATCGCGCTGCAGTTGAGCACCGCGCTGCGCCACGGCGTCCGCGAGCTCCAGGCGGTGGCGTCGTACCTCATCCACCTGATGGAGAAGAACGGCATCGAGCCACAGCGCGAGTTCGTGACCGCGCTGACCCTCTCGCTCGCGCTCGACCCCGAGCGTCGCCCCGACCTGTCGCTCGCGCCGGGACGGGCCGCGGGCGGGCTCCTCCGCCAGTGGCTCCTCCGCTCGCTGGGCACGCACAACGCGAGCGTCGTGCAGGAACGCGCCCGCGCCGACTTGGCGGCGATCGACCGTCTCGATCTGCACGGTCTCTGGCTCGAGTGGCTCACGCGGGGAGAGCCCGAGGGCTCCGGCTACGAGTTGCCGCCCGCATAGCCGCCCTAGCATGGAAGGTCCCGCACGAGAGGAACTGCACATGCCGGCGATCGATCAATTGCCCGACGCGCCTCGCTGGAACGGCATCAACCATCTCGCGCTCGTCACGCCCGACATGGACGCCACCGTCCGGTTCTACGTGGGTGTGCTCGGTATGCGGCTCGTCGCGACCACGATGGCCGGGCCGATGCGGCACTACTTCTTCGAGATGGGCAACCGCAACACCGTGGCGTTCTTCGAGGTGAAGGGCGCGGAGACCTTCGCGAAGCCCGCGGGCGGCCCGAGCGACCGCGCCATCCAGATGGACCACATCTCGTTCGACGTGCCCGACGAGCACGCGCTCGAGATGCTGCGGAAGCGGCTGCTCGCGGCCGGCTCCGAGGTCACCGTGGTCGTCGACCACGGCTTCATCCGGTCGGTCTACTTCACCGACCCGAACGGGATCGCGCTCGAGGCGTCGTGGTGGGTCGTCGACGGCACCGGCCGTCCGACCGACTACAGCGACGCCGCGCTGTTCGGGGACCCCGATCCGGTTCCCGCCGTCGCTGAGCTCCGCGCCGGAGGGCTGGAGGACGTGCCGGAGACGCGGCTCGTCTAGCGAACTTGCGTCAGTACACCTCGTAGAGCCGGGTCTTCTGACGCAACTCCGCTGTCGAGCGCCCGCGGCGACCGCAGCAGCGTGCGGGCGAACGCGAACGTGACGGCGAGGGTGGCGACACCGCCGATGAGCAGGCCGTAGCGGGCGCCGAACTCCTGGCTGATCCAGCCCACGAGCGGACCGCCGATGGGCGTGCTGCCGAGGATGGTGATCGAGTACACCGCCATCACGCGGCCGCGCTTCGACGGCTCGGCTTCGAGCTGGACCGTCGACTGGCACGTGGCGAGGAACGTGATCTGGCCCGCGCCCACGAACGCCACGAAGAACACGAACAGGGCGAGCGTGGGTGCGAGCGACGCGATCACGATCGCGGCACCGAACCCGACGCCCGCGAGGAACACGAGCCGACCGGTGGGGTTCTGCCGGTGCGCGATGACCAGCGCACCCACCAGCGCCCCGAGGCCCATGGAGACCGTCATCCAGCTGTACGTCTCCGCGTTCCCGTGGAACGTGAGCTTGGCGATCAGCGGCAACACGACCGGGTAGTTGATGGCCAGGGTGCCGACGACCGCGGTGATCAGCAGTATCGATCGCAGCTCGGGCGTCTCGCGGATGTAGCGGAGTCCCTCGCGCACCTGACCCTTCGCCCGCGCCACGGGCGGACTCCGGTGCAGCAACGCCGGGTCCATCAGCAGCAGCGCGACGATCACCGCGACGAACGACGCCGCGTTGAGCGCGAAGCACGTGCCGGTGCCCACGAGCACGATGATCACTCCGGCGAAAGCCGGGCCGACGATCCGCGCCACCTGGAACAGCGCGCTGTTGAGGCCGACCGCGTTCGGGAGGTCTTCGGCGCCCGTCATCTCCGACACGAACGAGAGCCGCGTCGGGTTGTCGAACGCCTGCGCGAACCCCTGTACCAGCACCAGCGCGAAGACCATCCAGAGCTGGATGACACCGGCAAGCGTGAGCACGGCCAGTGTGGTGGCGACACAGGCCATGACCACGGCGGTGACCACGAGCAGGATGCGCTTGTCGAGCCGGTCGGCGACCACGCCCGCCCACGCGCCGAACAGGAGCGTGGGCACGAACTGCAGGGCGATCACCGCGCCGATCGCCACGCCGCTGTTGTCGGACAGGTGGAGCACCAGCCAGCCCAACGCGATCGTCTGCATCCACGTGCCGCACAGCGAGATCCCCTGCCCGATGAAGAACAGCCGGTAGTTGCGCGTGCGCAGCGAGCGGAACGTGGTGGAGGCGATCGACCGCGCGGAGGACATCAGTCGTCGATGAGCGCTTCGAGCACGGGCAGTGCGTCGGCGAGGACGGCGCGCGCCTCGGGCGACAGCCGGGCGACGCGCTGGGCGAGAAACGCGGCCTTGCGCGTGCGGCTGGTCTCGAGCGTCCGGCGACCCGCCGGGGTGATCTGCACGCGCACGATGCGGCGGTCGCGCTCGTCGACCTCCCGGATCGCGAGGCCGTTCTCCTCGAGGCGGGCGACGATGCGGGTCATGCTCGGCGGCTGGACCTGCTCCTCGGCGGCGAGCTCACCGAGGGTGATCGGGCCGAGCGCGTCGATGGTGGCGAGGGCGGCGAGCCGCGAGGCCGTGAGGTCGTCGCCCCCACTCAAGGCCTCCTGGCGCACCCGGCGGGCGAGCCGGGCGTTGGCCAGGCGGAGGCGCGCCGCGAGCACCTCGGGCGCCGCGTCCGTGGGGACGGGTGTGGTCGGCGCGGTCACGCCAGATACTTTACCAGACTAATTAGCGAAGCGAAATATCGCCGCTCGCTCGTTCACCGGCCCCGCGAGCTCTGGCGGGCGCCGACGGTCACGGTGACCGTGGAACCGTCGGGCGCGCGCCCGCCGGCCGGGTTCTGGGCCACGACGTCGCCCACCTGGTCGTTCGCCACCGGCATGGTCACGACCGACACGTCGAAGCCGTCGTCCTCGAGCCGGCCGACCGCGTCGTCGGCCGACGAACCGACCACGTAGGGCACGGCAACGAGCCTCGGCCCGCTGGAGACGGTGAGGGTGACGGTGGAGCCGCGCCGGACGACACGGCCGGAGCCCGGGCTCGTGGAGATCACGAGCCCGCTCGCGACGCTCTTGCTGCCGGCGGTCTGGACGCCCACGACCACGCCGATCTGCTGGAGCCGGGCGGTGGCGGTCGCCTGGTCGACGCCCGCGAGGTTCGGGACGGTCACGTGCGGGTCGCGCGCGACCGAGATGTCGACCGGGTCGGCCTTCTTCGCCTCCGTGTACGCGGCCGGCGTGGTGCCCACCACGGTGCCGGGGTCGTAATCGTCGCGGTAGTCGTCGGTGACGGTGACGTCGACGAACCCGACGCCGCGGAGCGCGGCCTCCGCGTCGTCGACCTGCTTCCCGACGACGTCGGGCATGGTGGCGACGACGTCGGAGATGGTGATCGTGACGTGCGAGCCCTCGTCGATGCGTACGCTGCGTCGCGGGTACTGCGCGAGCACGATCCCGGCCGGCCGCGGGTCGTGCGCGAGCGAGGTGTCGACCTCGAAGCCGGCCTTCTCGAGACGGTTCGCCGCGGCGAACACGTCGGTGTCGACGACGTTCGGCACCTGGACCGACGCCGGCCGCGTGAGCTGCGAGTACGCGAAGGCCGCCGCCGCCACGACCATGAGCGGCGCGGCCGCGATGGCGGCGACGTGACGGAACCGCCAGCGGCGTTGCGACGTGGCCCGCAGGTGGAGCGCGTGGCGGGCGGCCCGGCTCTCGCGTCGGCGCTCCCGCCGGCTCTGCTTCGGGGCGGCGGCCGGCGCAGTGACGGCCGGAGCGATGACGGCCGGAGCCGCGACCGAGAGTGCAGCGACCGCCGGGGCAGCAACCGTGGGGACCGCAACCGTGGGGGCCGCAACCATGGGCCGGAACGCCGCGGCCGGCGCGATCGGCACCACCGCGTGCGCAAATGGCGCGCCCACGACGGCCGTCTGCGTGGGCAGCAGCGCGACCGCGGTGACCGGCGCGTCGAGGCGCCGCACCACGTTCCACAACGCGTCGCGCAGGTCGGCGGCGCGTTGGTAGCGCTGCGCCGGGTCCTCGAGCCGCGCGCGCGTGATCACGCGCTCCAGCTCGGTGGTCGTCCTACCCATCTCCATCGTGGCGTCGCGGGTGCCGTGGAGCAGCTCGCCGAGCACGACACCGAGCGCGTACACGTCGGTGCGGGCGTCGGCGGCGTGGCCGACGATCTGTTCCGGCGCGAGGTAGCCGGGCGTGCCGACGATCGCGCCCGGCGCGGTGAGGGCCTCGTCGCCCGGCTCGTCGGACTTCGAGATCCCGAAGTCGGCCACCTTCACCTGGCCCGACGCCGTGACGAGCACGTTGCTGGGCTTCACGTCGCGATGCACCACGCCTTGCGCGTGCGCGGCCGCGAGGGCATCGGCGATCTGCGCGCCGATGGCCGCGACCTCGCGCGGCGGCAGCACGCGGCGCTCGCTCAGCAGGTCGCGCAGGCTGCGCCCCTCGACCAGCTCCATCACGATGAAGGGCAGGTCGTCGCCCGTGGCGCCCCAGTCGTAGACGGCGACGACGTTGGGGTGGTTCAGCCGGGCGGCGGCCGTCGCCTCCCGGTGGAAGCGCTCCGCCGGCTGCGCGGCCGCGCCCGACGGGAGCTTGACCGCGACGAGCCGGTCGAGCAGGAGATCACGCGCCGCGAAGACCTCGCCCATCCCGCCCGCGCCGAGGGGATGCTCGAGCCGGTACCTCCCGTCGAGCACCTCTCCCACGGATGCCACGGGTCGAACATAGCGACGGGCAGCGAGAATGTGTCAGCGGGGGCCGCCGAACTTGAAGCGCCGCGAGACCGGGCCGTAGCGTCCCTTCGCGTTCCTGCCGCGCTCCTGCAACCCCCTGACCAGGAAGGACCCGCCCATGGCCGACAGCTGGGGCTTCGAGACCAAGCAGATCCACGCCGGCGCCGAGCCGGACCCGACCACCGGCGCCCGGGCCGTCCCGATCTACCAGACGACGAGCTTCGTGTTCCGCGACACGGCCCACGCCGCCGCGCTCTTCGGCCTCGAGGAGCTCGGGATGATCTACACGCGGATCATGAACCCGACCCAGGCGGTGTTCGAGGAGCGCATGGCCGCGCTCGAGGGCGGGGTGGGCTCGCTCGCGGTGGCGAGCGGCCAGGCCGCGCAGTTCCAGGGCCTGTTCAACCTGGCGGAGAACGGCGGCCACCTCGTGTCGTCGGCGTCGCTCTACGGCGGCACCTACAACCAGCTGCACTACACGTTCCCGAAGCTCGGCGTCGAGGTCAGCTTCGTCGAGGACCCCGACGACCTCGACGCGTGGCGGGCGGCCATCCGCCCGAACACCAAGGGCCTCTACGGAGAGATGATCGGCAACCCGAAAGGCGACATCTTCGACCTCGAGGGCGTCGCCGGCGTCGCCCACGAGCACGGCGTGCCGCTCGTCATCGACAACACGCTCGCGACCCCCTACCTGTGCCGCCCGCTCGAGCACGGCGCCGACATCGTCGTGCACTCGGCGACGAAGTTCATCGGCGGCCACGGCACCTCGATCGGTGGTGTGATCGTCGACGGCGGCAGGTTCGACTACGCGGCCAGCGGGAACTTCCCGAACTTCACCGAGCCC
This sequence comes from Acidimicrobiia bacterium, assembly GCA_035623515.1. Classification (GTDB taxonomy): domain Bacteria; phylum Actinomycetota; class Acidimicrobiia; order IMCC26256; family DASPTH01; genus DASPTH01. The sequence goes on along the minus strand of DASPTH010000394.1, from coordinate 12,545 downwards.
GACCCGAGCTACCACGGACTCGTGTTCTCGCAGCTCCCCGAGGAACTACGGCCCGCGCAGTACATCTTGAAGTGCCGGTTGCAGTACCAGCGCGACGTCGGTCCCGCGATCTCGCCCTTCAACGCGTTCTTGTTCCTCCAGGGCCTCGAGACGCTGAGCCTGCGGATGGAGCGTCACTCGGAGAACGCGCTCGCGATCGCGCAGTGGCTCGAAGCGCGCGACGAGGTGGAGTGGGTGATCTACCCGGGTCTCGCGTCGAGCCCGTGGAACACGCGGGTGAAGAAGTACCTGCCGAACGGTTGCGGCGCGATCGTGTCGTTCGGGATCAAGGGCGGCCGCGAAGCAGGCCAGAAGTTCGTGGACGCGCTCGAGCTGCACAGCCACCTGGCCAACGTGGGCGACGTGCGCAGCCTGGCGATCCACCCCGCCACCACGACGCACTCGCAACTCGAGCCGGCCGAGCAGGTGAGCACCGGGGTCACCGAGGACCTCGTGCGCCTGTCGGTGGGCATCGAGAGCCTGCCCGACATCCAGGCCGACCTCGAAGCAGGGTTCCGCGCCGCCAAGTCGTGAGTGACCCGCTCCCGGCGTCGGGCGCCTGGCAGCCCGGCGACGACCCGGGGCACCGACGGTTCGCGACGTTCGAGCGGGAGTTCCCGCTGGAGGCGGGCGGATCGCTCCCGTCCGTCACCGTCGCGTACGAGACCTGGGGTGAGCTCGCGCCCGACCGCGGCAACGCGGTGCTCGTGGTGCACGCCCTGACCGGCGACAGCCACGCCACCGGGCCCGCCGGCCCCGGGCACCTCCACGCCGGGTGGTGGGATCCCATGATCGGGCCCGGCGCGCCGCTCGACACCGACCGGCTCTTCGTCGTGTGCCCGAACGTGCTCGGGGGGTGCCAGGGCACGACGGGCCCGGCGTCGCTCGCGCCCGACGGGCGCCGGTACGCGGCCCGCTTCGGTCCCATCACGATCCGCGACCAGGTCGACGTGGAGGCGGCGCTCGCCGACGAGCTCGGCATCGCACGCTGGCACACGGTGGTCGGCGGGTCGATGGGCGGGATGCGCGTGCTCGAGTGGGCGGTCGGCTACCCGGCCCGGGTCGAGCGTGCGGTCGTGATCTCCGTGGGCGCGCACGCGACGGCGGAGCAGATCGGCCTGTGCGGCGTCCAGATCCGCGCGATCCGCGCCGACCCGAAGTGGCGCGGCGGCGACTACTACGACGCCGCGCCGGGCGACGGGCCTCACGCGGGGCTCTCGATCGCGCGCGCGGTCGGCCAGATCAGCTACCGGTCGGAGCTCGAGCTCCACGAGCGGTTCGGCCGCGAGCACCAGGAAGACGAGGACCCTTTCGAGGACGGACGTTACGCGGTGGAGTCGTACCTCGACCACCACGGCGACAAGCTGGCGCGCCGGTTCGACGCCAACACCTACATCGTCCTGTCCGACGCGATGAACCACCACGACGTCGGGCGCGGGCGCGGGGGGATCTCAGCGGCACTGGCGCAGGTGGAGGCGGCGGTGACGATTGCGGGGATGTCGTCGGACCGCCTCTACCCACTGCGCCTCCAGGAGGAGCTCGCCGCGCTCCTCCCCACCGCGACCGGCGTCGAGGTCGTCGACACCGTCCGCGGCCACGACGGCTTCCTCGTCGAGGCCGACGCCGTGGGCGCGATCATCCGCAAGGCGGTGACGTAGCGAACGTCTCGGAGTTCGGCTGCCTCGACGACACCCGAGTCCGGGATGGTCGTCGGGTCTGGCGTCAGGCGACCGCGTCGAGCGCGTGTCGGAGGTCGGCGACGAGGTCGTCGGCCGTCTCGATGCCGACGGACAACCGCACCAGCGCGGGGTCGACCGCGAGCTCGCTGCCCTCGACCGAGGCGTGCGTCATACGCGCCGGGTGCTCCACGAGCGACTCGACGCCGCCGAGCGACTCGGCGAGCGTGAACAGCCGCGTCTCGGCCACGATCGCGAGCGCGGCCTCCTCGCCTCCGGCGGCGAGGAACGACACCATGCCGCCGAAGTCGCGCATCTGGCGGGCGGCGACGTCGTGGCCGTGATGGTCGGCGAGACCTGGGTAGAGCACGCGCGCCACGGCCGGATGCGCGGAGAGCATCGCCGCGACCGCTTGCGCGTTCTCGCAGTGCCGGTCCATGCGCACCGCCAGCGTCTTGATGCCGCGCAGCACGAGGTAGCAGTCGATGGGGCTCGGCACCGCGCCGACCGCGTTCTGGAGGAACGCGAGCCGGTCGGCGAGGTCGGGATCGCTCGTGGCGACGAACCCGCCGATCACGTCGGAGTGGCCGCCGAGGTACTTGGTGGCGGAGTGGACGACCACGTCGGCACCGAGGGCGAGCGGCTGCTGCAGGTAGGGAGTGGCGAACGTGTTGTCGACGACGACGCGCGCGCCGCGCTCGTGCGAGAGCGCGGCCAGCGCCGCGATGTCGACCACCGCGAGCGCGGGGTTGGTGGGCGTCTCGACCCAGACCGTGGTCGTCCCCTCGGGCCACGCGCGCTCGCACGCCTCGAGGTCGGTGTGGTCGAGCACGGAGTACTCGAGGCCCGCGGGCCCGAGCACCCGCGCCACGAGCCGGTAGGTGCCCCCGTAGGCGTCGTTGGGGAGCAGCACCCGCTCGCCGGGCGCGAGCAGCCGCAGGACGGCGTCCTCCGCGGCCATCCCGCTCGCGAACGCGAAGCCGTGCTCGGCGCCCTCGAGCGACGCGAGGCACTCCTCGTAGGCGCGCCGGGTGGGGTTGCCCGTGCGCGCGTACTCGAACCCCTGGTGGTCGCCCACCGCGGCCTGCGCGAACGTCGACGACAGGGTGATCGGCGGCACGACGGCCCCGGTGGACGGGTCGGGCTCCTGCCCCTCGTGGATGGCCCGGGTCTCGAAACCGTCCACCGGCGTCACCGGGGCGAGCGCGCGGCGAGGAACGTGAGCACGTCCTGGCTGGTGAGGATGCCCACGGGATGGCCGCCGTCGAGGACGAGGACGGCGCTGCACCGTTCGAGGCGATCGACGACGTCCGACACCGTCTCGCCCACCCCGACCATCGGCGGCGCCGGCTCCATCACGTCGACCGTCGGGCGGTCGAGCACGCCGGGGTCGCGGAACGCCTTGTCCATCAGCGGCAACTCGGAGAGCATGCCCGACACCTCCTTGGCCGCGAGCGGGAGGTCGGTGGTGGTGGCGACGACGAGCTGCGACACGCCGAGCTCGCGCATGCGCTCCGCCGCGTCGCGCGCGAGCGCGTCGGGGGTGATCACCACCAGGTCGGGGATCGTGTGGCCCTTCGCGGCGAGCACGTCGCCGGCCGTGGTGCCCTCTGTGCGGAGGAACCCGAAGCGGATCATCCAGTCGTCGTCGAAGATCTTCGAGAGGTAGTTGCGGCCCGAATCGGGAAGGAGGACCACGATCACCGACTCGGGTCCGAGCTCACGGGCCACCACGAGCGCGGCGTGCACCGCGGTGCCGCACGAGCCGCCGATGAGGATGCCCTCGTCGCGCGTGACGCGTCGCGCCGCCGCGAACGACTCGGCATCCGTCACCATCACCGTGCGATCGACCACGGTCGGGTCGAACGTGGTGGGCCAGAAGTCCTCGCCCACGCCCTCCACGAGGTACGGGCGCCCCGACCCGCCCGAGAACACCGAGCCCTGGGGATCGGCGCCGATCACCTGCACGCGCGGGTTCTGCGACTTCAGGTAGCGGGCGACGCCGGTGATCGTCCCGCCCGTTCCGATGCCGGCGACGAAGTGCGTGACCCGGCCGTCGGTCTGCCGCCAGATCTCGGGACCGGTCGAGCGTTCGTGCTCCGCGGGGTTGGCGGGGTTCGAGTACTGGTCGGGCCGGAAGGCGCCCGGCGTGTCCCGCGTGAGGCGGTCGGCCACCGAGTAGTAGGAGTCGGGGTGCTCGGGCGGAACTGCGGTGGGGCACACCACCACTTCGGCGCCGTAGGCGCGGAGCAGACGCACCTTCTCCTCGCTCATCTTGTCGGACATCACGAAGATGCAGCGGTAACCGCGCTGCGCGGCGACGATGGCGAGCCCCACGCCGGTGTTCCCCGACGTGGGCTCGACGATGGTGCCTCCGGGCCGCAGCAACCCGTCGCGCTCGGCGGCGTCGATCATCGCCACCGCGGGCCGGTCCTTCACGCTCCCGCCCGGGTTCAGCATCTCGAGCTTGGCGAGGAAGTCGCACGACAGCCCGGCGCCGACCCGCGAGAGCCGCACGAGCGGCGTGTTCCCGATCAGGTCGACGAGCGAGTCGGCGACGTCCATCCATCTCTCCGCTCTCGTTGCCTCCGGCACCGGACCGAACCGCAGATCGCCCCGGCAAACGGCTCGCTGCGGCGCAGGCGTACCTGCGCAGACGCTCACCTCGGCCCGACGTTACGCGTTCGACGGCTCAGGAGTTGAGGAGCCCCGCCACGATGTTGACGGTGGCGCCGATGATCACCGCGCCGAAGACGAACGACAGCACCGCGTGCTTGAGCACCTGGTGGCGGAGCTCACGTTTGGTGACGTCGGTGTCGGACACCTGGTAGGTCATGCCGACGGTGAACGCGGTGTACGCGAAGTCGCGGTAGTCGGGCCGGTACTCGCGCCCCTGCTTGAAGTCGATCCCGCCCTCGGGTGCGGTGTAGTAGACGTGGGCGTACCGGAGCGCATACGTGGTGTGCACGACGAGCCACGAGAGCGCGATCGTGATGATCCCCAAGGCCTCCAGCAGGATCTCTCGGGAACCGGGGTGCTCCTGCGCCTTGAGGAAGGCGAAGCCCACGCCCACCAGGCTGATGACGCCCGCGCAGAGCAGCAGGACCTCGGCGCCGGTGCGCGTGTCGTCCTCCTGCATCGCCCACGCCTGCGTCTCGCCGGCATCGAAGCGCCAGATGTGCGTCCACACCCTCAACAGCACGACGAGCGCGGCGACGTCCCACCCGGCCAGCACCGTGATCTGCCACGGCGCGAACCAGGCAACGACGACGACGGCGAGCGTCCCGGCACCGAGGGCGAGGACGACGCGGCTCCGCGCCGAGTCGAACCGATTCACGCCTTCCGATACTGCCGCACGGCGAGGAACGTGAAGAGGACCATGATCACGGCCCACGCGAAGAAGAAGCGCAGGGCGGCGGTGGCGAGGTGCACCTGGCTGATCTTGTAGAGCGTGCCGTCGCCGAGCACGAGCCCGCGCGCGGTGTCGATCGCGGAGGTCACCGGGTTCACGTGCGCGATCGGTTGCATCCAGCCCGGCAGGCGCGAGATCGGCGCGAACGCCGAGCTCGTGAAGATCAGGGGGAGGAGCGGGATGAACACCGCCGCCTGCACGGTCTCGGGGTCCTTGATCGCGAGGCCCATGTACTCGGAGAACGTGACCAGCGCGATGCCGAACATGATCGCGATCACCATCATGCCGAGCGCCCCGTGCACACCGTTGTGCGTGTGGAAGCCGATGACGAACGCGGTGACGGTCACGATGGTCGCCTGCGTCGTGAGCCGGATGCCGTCACTCACCGTGCGGCCGAGCAGGAAGCCCGACCGCGCGATCGGCAGCGAGCGGAAGCGGTCGATCATGCCGGTGTGCATGTCGTCGGCGATGCCGATGCCCGACTGGATGCCCGCGAACACCATGGTCTGCACGAGCACCGCGGGCACCACGAAGTCCTTGTAGGTGAGCCCCGCCTGCCCGAGCTTCGCGATCGCACCGAACACGAAGGCGAACAGGACGAGCTGCATGATCGGCTGCACGATGGAGAACACGATGAGGCGCGGACGGCGCCAGATCTTGAGCAGGTTGCGCTCGGCGAGCAGCCAGACGTCCATCACGAGCCGCCGCGGCGTGATCGACGCGCGGCGGTGCGCGGTGCCGGTGCCGAGCGGCGTGGAGACCGCGGTCATGTGTCTCGCCTCCTCCGGGTCAGGGGCCGGGGCTCCGGTTGCTCCTCGCGGACCTCGTCCTCCGCCAGGTGCCCCGTGAGGTTCAGGAACACGTCGTCGAGCGACGGGCGGCGGTACGCCACGTCGACGATCGGGACGTGCTCGGCGTCGAGGGCGCGCAGGGCCTGCGTGAGTGAGGCCGCGCCCGCGGCGATCGGGACCGTCACCCGCGCCAGTTCCGGATCGACGGTGATCTCGTGCTCGCCCAGCGCGAACGCACTGGCCATGGCGCGGACGGTCGCACCGAGGTGGGCACGGTCCTCCACCTCGACCTCGAGGACGTCGCCACCCACGAGGACCTTCAACTCGTCGGCGGTGCCCTCGGCGATGATGCGCCCGGCGTCGATGACGCTGATGCGCTCGGCGAGCCGGTCGGCTTCCTCCATGTACTGCGTGGTGAGCACGATCGTGGTGCCCTCGCTCTTCAACTCGGCGATCACGTCCCACAGCCCCATCCGGCTCCGGGGATCGAGCCCGGTGGTGGGCTCGTCGAGGAACAGCACCGTTGGCGCGACCATGAGGCTGGCGGCGAGGTCGAGGCGGCGGCGCATACCACCCGAGTACGTCTTCAGCGCGCGGTCGGCCGCGTAGTCGAGCTCGAAGACGTTCAACAGGCGCGCGGCGCGCTCCTTCGCCGGCTTGCGCGTCATGCGCCCGAGACGGCCGACGAGTACGAGGTTCTCGCGGCCGGTGAGGTCGTCGTCGACCGCGGCGAACTGGCCGGTCAACCCGATCACCGCCCGCACCAGTTGCGCTTCGCGCACGACGTCGAACCCGCCCACCGTTGCGCGTCCGGAGTCGAACGGCAGCAGCGTGGTGAGGATCCGGATCGTCGTCGTCTTGCCCGCGCCGTTCGGGCCGAGCAACCCCGCGAGCATCCCCTCTTCCACCACGAAGTCGACGCCGCCGAGAGCGGTGAAGTCGCCGAACCGCTTCACCAGGCTCTCGGCGACGACCCCTTGCACGACGTCGAACCTACCCGCGTCGAAGAGAAAGTCACCATCTGGTGAATTGGCTGGTGGGTCGCCCCATCGGGGCGCGCGTTCCACCAAGACTGTCGCACCCCCGCCGTACGATCCCGGCATGCCCGACATCGACGTGGTCGCGGTCCCCTACGGACTGGACGCCGCGCTCTCGCTGCGCGACGCGATCGCCGCCGGGAAGCACGGCGATCCACTCGCACCCGTGAGCGTCGTGGTGCCCACGAACTACGTCGGTGTCGCGGCGCGCCGGATGCTGGGATCGGGTTCGCTCGGGCAGCTCACCGAACGCGGGCGCGGCGTCGCCGGCGTCACGTTCCTCACCGTGTACCGCGTCGCGGAGCTGCTCGGCGCGCCGCGTCTTGCCGGTGCCGGTCGCCGCCCGGTGGCCACACCCGTGCTCGGCGCCGCGATCCGCGGCGTGCTCACGCGCGAACCCGGCATGTTCGCCGACGTGGCCGAGCATCCGGCCACCGAGCAGGCGCTCGTCGACGCGTACCGCGAGCTGTCGCAGTGCGACGACACCGCGCTGGAACACCTCGCCGCTTCCAGTCGCCGGTCGGCGGAGGTCGTGCGCGTGTACCGCGTCGCGCGCGCTGTACTCGCCGACGGCTGGTACGACGAGCGCGACCTGATGGACACCGCCGCCGTCGCCGTGCGCACCGGCTCGGCGGTGCTCGACGACCTCGGCGCGCTCGTCCTCTACCTGCCACAGGAGCTCTCGTTGCCCGCGGCCGCGCTCGTGCGGGCGATGGCGCACGCGGTGCCGGTCACGGTGATCGCCGGTGTCACGGGCGTCGCTCGCGCCGACGCCGGCGTCGTGGGCGTGGTCGACCGGCTCGGCGTCACGCTCGCCGTGCCGCCGGTCGAGTGCGTGCACGCGACGCACGTCGTGTCCGCCTCCGATCCCGACGACGAGGTGCGCGCCGCGATCCGCGAGGTGATGGCGGCGCTCGTCGACGGCGTGCCGCTCGAGCGCATGGCGATCCTCTACGGCGCGGCCGAGCCCTACGCCCGCCTCGTGCACGAGCAGCTCACGGCCGCCGGCATCCCCCACAACGGCGCCGCCGTCCGCACGCTGGCCGAGAGCGTGCTCGGGCGCTCGCTCCGGGGCCTGCTGCGGCTCCCCGACCGCGACTTCCACCGGCACGACGTGATGGCGCTGCTCGCGAGCGCCCCGGTCTGGTTCCGCGACCGCCCGGTCCCTTCGGCGCGTTGGGAGCGGATCAGCCGCCGCGCCGGCGTCGTCCGCGGCGCCGGTCAGTGGCACGACCGTCTCGATCGCCACGCGCGCGCGCTCGAACGCGAGCTCGCCGAAGAGCTCGCCGTGCCCGACCGCGAGCCGCGGCCCGACCGGTACCAGCACGAGCTGCTCGCCGCCCGCGAGCTCGACGCCTTCGTCACCGAGCTCCACGACGCGCTCGCCGCCGGCGCCCGGCCCGGCGCCTCCTGGCGTGAGCTGTCGGCCTGGGCGCGCGGGCTCGTCCGCACGTTCCTCGGCCGCGACACGCGCCGACGCACCTGGCCCGACGCCGAGCACCAGGCGGCCGACCAGGTGGAGGCCGCGCTCGACCGGCTCGCGGGCCTGGACGTGGTGGAGGACGCGCCCGGCCTCGACGTGTTCCGCCGCACCTTCGAGCTGGAGCTCGACGCCGACCTCGGTCGCGTCGGCCGCTTCGGCGACGGGATCCTCATGGGGCACGTCGCGCTGGGGCTCGGGCTCGACCTGGATCGCGTCCTCGTCTGCGGGCTCGCCGAGGGCACGTTCCCCGCGCGCGTGCGCGACGACTCTCTCCTGCCCGACGCCGACCGCCGCGCCACCGGCGGTGTCCTCGCGCGACGCGCCGACCGTGTCGACGACGACCACCGTCGTCTGCTGGCCGCGTTGGCGGCGGCGCGTGGCGAGCGCGTCTTGCTGTTCCCGCGCGGCGACCTCCGCCGGACCACCGAACGGATGCCCTCGCGCTTCCTCCTCGACACCGTGGAAGCGCTCACGGGGACGCGCCGGTACGGCGACGACCTCCTCGAGCTCGACGCGGAGTGGTTCCACCGGGTGCCCTCGTTCGCCGCCGGCGTGGCGCGCACGCAGTTTCCGGCCACGGAGCAGGAGCACCGGCTCCGCGTCCTGCTCGAATCCGCGCGCGCCGGCGGCGACGTCGCGTCCCACGAACTCGCGGTGCCCGACCCCGTGCTCGGGCGCGGCTTCGCGTGCGCGGCCGCGCGCGCGAGCAGCGAGTTCACCCGCTTCGACGGCAACCTCGGCGGGCTCACGATCCCGAGTCCCACCGGCCCGGAGTCCGTGGTGTCGGCCACCCGGCTCGAACGTTGGGCGGTCTCGCCGTTCGACTACCTCATGGAGCACATCCTCCGGGTGGAGATCCCCGAGCTGCCCGAGGAGGTCTACGAGCTCTCGCCGCTCGACCGCGGCGCGCTCGTCCACGACACGCTCGACGAGTTCCTGCGCGAGGTCCTCGCGCGCGACGGCGGCCCGCCCTCACCCACGCAGGTGTGGACGGCGGCCGACCGCTCGCGGCTCCACGAACTCGCCGACGCGCGCTGTGAGCAGTACGAAGCGCTCGGACTCACCGGCCGCCGGGCCTTCTGGGATCGCGACCGGCGGCGGCTCTTCGCCGACCTCGACCGCTTCCTCTCCGAAGACGCCCGGACGCGCGCCGAGTACGGGCTCACCACGCTCGCCACCGAGCTCCGGTTCGGCTTTGCCGACGCCGAGTGGCCGGCGGTCGAGCTGCTCCTCTCCGACAACCGCCGCCTCCGCTTCCGTGGCGCGGCCGACCGCGTCGACGCCGATGCGGGCGGCGACCTCCTCGTGGTCGACTACAAGACGGGTCGCTCGTTCGCGGTGGGCCACGACGGCGACCCCACCGCCGCGGGCACGAAGCTGCAACTCCCGGTCTACGCGCTGGCGGCGCGTGCCGCCTTCGGCAACCATGCCTCGCGCGTCGTTGCCGCCTACTGGTTCATCAGCACCCGCGGCGACTTCCGGTGGGCCGAGGTCGCGCTCGACGAGCACACGCAGGAGCGCCTCGACCACGTGTTGCGCACGATCGTCGACGGCATCGAGCACGGCGTGTTCCCGTGCGCGCTCGACCCCCCCGATTCGTGGCCGCGGCGTTGGCGCAGCTACGCCGATCCCGACGCGCGCGGCACGCGCGACCGCTACCGCGAGTGGGCGCGCAAGCGCACCGCGCCCGAGCTCGCCGCCTATGTGGCACTGACCGAGCCCGAGACCGTCGACGCGGAGCCCGACGAGCCGTGAGCGCCGTCCAGGAGCAACTCGGGTTCACGTTCGACGAGGACGCGGTCACGAGGGCAGCCATCGTCGACGACCTCGCCGACACGCTCTTCGTCGAGGCCGGCGCGGGATCGGGCAAGACGAAGTCGCTCGTCGACCGCGTGGTCGCGCTCGTGATGCACGCCCGGGTCCCGATGCGCGAAATCGTGGCGGTGACGTTCACGGAGAAGGCCGCCTCCGAGCTGCGCGACCGGATCCGCCGCGAGCTCGAGCTGAGTGTCCGCGCCGCAGGTACCCTGCGGCGCAACGAAGCGGGGCCCGAGCGGCCCGGCGCCGAAGGCACCGAGAGCGGAGAACCCGAATGGCGGGCGCTCGCCGGCGACGAGCTCGCGCGCGAGGCGCTCGACGAGCTCGACGCCGCCGCGGTGTCCACGTTGCACGCCTTCGCGCAGCGATTGCTCTCTGAGCACCCGATCGAAGCGGGCCTGCCCCCGCGGATCGAGGTGCTCGACGACATCGCGTCACAGGTCGCGTTCGAGGAGCGGTGGACGCGTTTCGTCGACCGGCTGCTCGACGATCCCGCGCTCGAGCGGGCGCTGCTCCTCGCGCTCAACGCCGACACCGGGCTCGCCACGCTCCGCACCATCGCGCTGGCGTGCGACGCCAACTGGGACCTCGTCGGCGAGCGCATGGGCCCCGAGCCCGACCCGCCACCGCTCGCGCTCGACGACGTGCTCGTCGACCTCGGCGAGGTGTGCTCGCTCGGCGGCGCGTGCACGGATCCCGACGACAAGCTGGTGGCGGCGCTCGAGGAGCACGCGGCGTGGCTCGACCGGTTGTTGCAGGCACCCGACGAGTACGAGCGCCTGCGGTTGCTCACCGACGGCGTTCCCAAGTTCCGCGTCACGTCGGGCCGCAAGGGCAACTGGCCGGCGTCGTGCGACGTCGACTCGGTGCGGCGCCGCGTCGCCGACGTCCGCGAGCACGCCGCCGCGATCACGCGCACGGTCACCGCGGCGACGATCCGCCGCCTCGCGTGGGAGATCGCGCAGTTCACGCTTCGCGAGGCCGACGAGCGGCGCCGCAGCGGCCGTCTCGAGTTCCACGATCTCTTGGTGCTGTCGCGCGCCGTCTTGCGCGATGCCCGTCACGGGTGGGAGGTGCGTCGCCGTCTCCGAGCGCGCTACACGCACCTCCTGCTCGACGAGTTCCAGGACACCGACCCCATCCAGTGCGACCTCGCCGCGCTGCTGGCGTCGGCCGATCCCGACGCGCGCGAGCACCGTTGGGACGAGATCGGCGTCGACCCGGGCCGGCTCTTCGTCGTCGGCGATCCGAAGCAGTCGATCTACCGGTTCCGCCGTGCCGACATCGCCGCGTTCCTGCGCGCCCGCTCCGCGTTCGGCGCCGCGCCGCGCCACCTCACCCGCAACTTCCGCTCGACGTACCCGGTGATCGAGTTCGTCAACCACGTGTTCCGCGACCTCATCGTGGCCGAGCCGGAGTCGCAACCCGAGTACGTCGCCCTCGTGCCCGTGCGCGGCGCGGCGCCGTCCGGACCGTCCACCGTGCTGCTCGGCGTCGAGCCACACGACGACGCCCCGCGCGCGGGGGTGCTGCGCGAGCGCGAGGCCGCCGACGTCGCCGCCGCCGTCAACACCGCGCTCGCCGAGGGGTGGCCGGTGGCGTACCAGGACGCCGACGGCGAGGAGGCGTGGCGGCCGTGCCGACCCGGCGACATCGCGGTGCTGCTGCCCGCGCGCACGTCACTCGGCCACCTCGAGGACGCCCTCGACGCCGCCGGCATCCCCTACCGGGCGGAGACGTCGTCGCTCGTCTACGGCACGCGGGAGATCCGCGACCTGCTGCTCGTCCTGTCGGCGGTGGACGACCCCACCGACGAGCTCGCGGTCGTGAGCGCGCTCCGGTCGCCCGTGCTCGGTTGCGGCGACGACGACCTCTACACGTTCCGCGTCGAGCACGGCGGCCACTGGAACCACCAGGCACCCCTTCCGGACTCGCTTCCCGCCGACCACCCGGTGGGCGAGGCGATGCGGGCGCTGGCGACGTGGCACCACGCGCGGCTCTGGCTGGCGCCGAGCGAGCTGCTCGACCTCGTCGTGCGCGAGCGGCGCGTCCTCGAGCTCGGCTTCGTGCACGGCCGTCCCCGCGACCTGTGGCGGCGCGTCCGGTTCGTGATCGAGCAGGCGCGTGCGTTCACCGAGGCCGAGGGGGGCAGCCTGCGCGACTTCCTCCGCTGGGCCGATCTCCAGGGGAGCGAAGGCGCGCGCGTCGTCGAGACGGTGCTCCCCGAGACCGACGACGACGCCGTGCGCATCCTCACCGTGCACGGCGCGAAGGGGCTCGAGTTCCCGA
>DASPTH010000366.1:0-12281 GCA_035623515.1 Acidimicrobiia bacterium | reverse complement strand
CACCGAACCAAGGCTGGACGTCGCCCGAGGTGGTGGGCGCGTTCACCATCGGCGCGGTCTTCCTGGTGGCCTTCGCCGCGTGGGAACGGCACACGCCGCGGCCGATGCTCGACCTGCGCATCTTCAAGAACCCACGCTTCTCGGCCGCGTCCGCCACCATCACGCTCACCCAGTTCGCGATGTTCGGCTCCACGTTCCTGCTCACGCAGTACTTCCAGTTCCGGCTCGGCTACAGCCCGCTCGAGTCCGGGATCATGCTCATGCCCGTCGCGATCGGGCTCATGGTCGCCTCGCCGAACGCGCCGCGGCTCGTGTACCGATTCGGCACGACGCGCGTCGTCGTGATCGGGCTCCTCGCGGTGGGGGCATCGACCGCGTGCTACACGTCGGACGTCCTCATGTCGTCGTTCGTGCTCGGCTTCCTCATCCGGCTGGTGTACGGGGTCGGGATGGGCGTCACGATGGCGCCGGTGACGGACTCGATCATGGGCGCGCTCCCGCCCGCGCGCGCCGGGGTCGGCTCGGCGATCAACGACACGACCCGCCAGACAGGTGGGGCGCTCGGGGTCGCGGTGCTCGGCAGCATCTTCGCCTTCCGATACCACAACGCGATCGCGACGACCGTCGGGGTGTCGCAGAAGGTGTTGCACAAGGCACACGACTCGATCGGCGTGTCGCTCGACGTCGCGCACAGCGTCGGTGGCGCGACGGGTGCGCGGCTCGTGGCAGCCGCACAGGAGGCGTTCGTGTCGTCGATGCGCGTGACCTTCGCCGTCGCCGCGGTGGTCATCGTGTTCGCGGCCTGTGTTGCGGCGCGCTTCCTCCCGCCGCGCGCGATCGACGTCGTGCACGACGTGTCGGAGGACGACATCGTCCAGAGCCTCGTCGTGGGTGTCGAGACCGCGACCTGACTGGCACTCGGTGAGACCGCAACCGTTTTGGCGTCTTTGAGTGGGGCTATAGCCCCACTCAAAGACGCCAGAACGCGGGTGGTGCCAACATGACGACCGATGGACGGCGTGCGGCACCGCACGGTGGAGACCAACGGCATCAGCATGCACGTCGCGGAGGCAGGGCCCGCCGACGGGCGCCCCGTCGTTCTCTGCCACGGGTTCCCGGAGTGCTGGTACTCGTGGCGACACCAGCTCGCCGCCCTCGGTGACGCCGGGTACCACGTCGTTGCCCCGGACCAGCGCGGGTACGGCCTCACCGACATGCCCGCCGACGTCGCCGAGTACACACAACTCCACCTCGTCGGCGACCTCGTCGGGATGCTCGACACCCTGGGAATCGAACGTGCCGCGGTCGTCGGCCACGACTGGGGCGCGCCGGTTGCATGGCACAGCGCGTTGCTGCGTCCCGACCGGTTCGACGCCGTCGCCGCGCTCAGCGTGCACTGGGGCGGCATCGCGCCGCGGCCCACCCCGGCGCCGAAACCCACCGAGGCCCTGCGCGCCGCGATGGGCGACGGCTTCCTCTACATCCTCTTCTTCCAGGAGCCCGGCGTCGCCGAACGCGAGCTCGACGCCGATCTCCGCCGCACGTTGCGGTGCTTCCTGTACGCGCTGTCGGGCGACATCCCGCGCAACGAGTACCACTTCTTCGATGCGTCGGCCCGCACGATCTGGGATCTGCTCGCCGAGCCGCCGGGCGCCCTCGACTGGCTGACCGATGCCGATCTCGACGCGTTCGTCGCGTCGTTCTCGAATCACGGCACGTTCTTCGGCGGGCTCAACTGGTACCGAAACATCGACCGCACGAGCGAGCTTCTCGCGCCCTTCGCGGGGCGTGTGATCGACCAACCCGCGCTGTTCATCGGGGCCGAGCACGATTCGATCTTCGGGCAGACGCCCGAAGCGGTGCTGGCGACGCGCGCACACATCCCGAACCTGCGTGACCCGGTGTGGGTGCAGGGGTCGGGGCACTGGATCCAACAGGAGGAGCCCGAAGTGGTGAACGACGTCCTGCTCGACTTCTTGCGCGAGGTGGACCGATGACGGGCGTGCTCCCGCCGTCGCCGTTCCGTAGCGACGTGCTCGCGGGCTCCGTGGCGTTCGTCACCGGCGGGGCCACCGGCATCGGCAAGGAGATCTGCCGCGTGTTCGGCGCGCACGGTGCGCGCATCGCCATCGCGAGCCGCAACCAGGAGCGACTCGAGGCGACGACCGCCGAGCTGCGCGGCGAGGGGATCGACATGTACTTCGGCGTCTGCGACGTCCGCGACGCAGCCGCGGTGCAGCAGGTGGTCGCGGGCATCGTCGACCACTACGGCCGTCTCGACATCGTCGTGAACAACGCGGCGGGCAACTTTCCCGCGCCGATGACGAACATCTCGCCGAACGGGTTCAAGGCGGTGGTCGACATCGACCTACTCGGTACCTACAACGTGTCACGCGCCGCGTTCGACGCGTGGCTCCGCGAGCACGGCGGTAACATCGTGAACATCAGCGCGCCGTTCGAGTTGCGCGGCGTCACGTTGCAAGCGCACGTGGCGGCGGCGAAGGCCGGCGTCGACTCGCTCACCCGCACGTGCGCGGTGGAGTGGGGGCCGTACGGCATCCGGGTCAACGCCATCGCGCCCGGCGCGATCGGTGCCACCGAGGGAATGCGCCGATTCGCGGAAGTGGTGCCGAGCACCGAGGAGGAGCGGCCGACGAACCCGGTGGGACTGCTCGGCCACGGGTCGGACATCGCGTACCTGGCCCTCTACCTCTGCTCGCCGGCGGCGCGCTTCGTCTCCGGGCAAGTGGTCGCGGTCGACGGCGCCGCCAGCATCGACCAGTTGAAACTCCGACTCGACGTGACCTGACCCGACGTTGGTTCAGCGCCGGACCATGCGCAGCGGCGCCACGCGCCACGTGGTCTCGAACGACTCGGGATCGGCTTCGACCCGTGCGTGCACGTCGGCGTACACCGCGGAGGCGACGGCGGCGCGCTGATCCGGGAGGCGGTCGAGGGTCTCGAAGAGGCTCGGCTCGGTGAAGGCGCGCAGGAACCCCGTGACCTCGTCGGCGAACGCGTCGGCGTCGTGCGACGCGCGGTACGCGGGGAGGTACTGGTCGGGGAGCACCACGAGGCTCTGCTCGACGAGCGCGAGCCCCGCCTCCGTGGCGGCGCCGTCGGGCGCGAACGGTGCCGCGAACTCCGCCAGCGTGCGGTTCCAGGTGGGCACGGTCATGTGCCCGTACTCGGCCTCGGTGACGTTCCCGTCGGCGACCGCGTCGCGCAGCGCGTCGTTCAGCGCGCTCATCAAGGCCTCCGCACCGCTGGCGCCGTCGTCGGTGGCGGCGCCGCCGACCACCACGACCTGCCCGCCGGCTCGCAACTCGGCTGCCCGCGCGACCAGGAAGGCCTCCCAGTCGGCCGCGGACTGGCGCGCGAGCGCCTCTCGCGACTCGCCGGTGGCGAACGCGCAGTAGACGTGGTCGGGCACGGGCACCGGCACCCTCGAGAGCCAGTGCACGGCGATCGCCGACCAGCCGAACGTGACGCTGGCGGCGGGGAAGATGCGCTCGTAGAACGAGCGGCCCGCGGCGAACGCGAACACGTCGGGTCGGTGCAGGTACGAATCGGGGCTCTGCTCGATCGTCTCGAAGAGCGTCGTGAAGTCGTTCGTGGGGATGTCGGTGTGCACGACGACGATGGCGCCGCGCACGCCGCCGTTCCGCAGCCCCGCGATCGCGGCCGACATCGGCGCGAGCTCGTTGCGGCCGCCCGCGGCTCCGAGGTCGGCGACGAGCACCGGGCGGTCGCCGTCGTCCGTGGCGACGACCTCACCGATCGCGCGCTCGAGGAGCGGCATCCCGAAGCTGCCCGCCGAGTGCTGCGCGAGCGAGTGGCGGTCGTAGGCGCCGTGGCCCTCCATCTCGCCGGTGGCGTCGGGCGTCATGCGCCGGCCAGCCGGTCGACCACCGCGCCGAACTGCTCCATCGCGTCGCTCGGCACGATCACGTAGTTGAAGCCCCACCGCGCCCGCCGGCGCTCGAGCTGCTCGCAGATCTCGTCGACACTGCCGATCAACGCCAGCGGTACGTCGCGGCCCTCGCTCGCCGGCGCGCCGACGGCCGAGGCGAGACCGTCCGCCAATGCGTCGCCGTCGTCGGTGAAGTCGACGAACGGGCAGTGCATCTGGAGCTCGAGATCGCCGAACCGGTCACCGGCGGCCGCGCGCACCCAACTGACCTTCTCGTCGAATGCCGTGGGCGACGCCGAAGTGGCGGCTCCGGTGTCGAGCGCGCCGCCGCTCAGCGTCGCGTTGATCGCGACGATGTCGGCGGCACGCGCCGCGACCGACAGGATGCGCCGACCTCCCCCGCCGATGCAGACCGGCGGGCCACCGGACGTGAAGGGTGCGGGTGTCTGCTCGGCACCGGTCAGGGTGTAGTAGGTGCCGGCGAAGTCGACCGGGTCGCTCGTCGACCAGAGCGCACGCATGATCGCGAGCGACTCCACCATCCGCTCGATCCGCACGCCGGGCCGATCGTAGGCCATGCCCGACTGCTCGTAGTCGACGCGGCGCCATCCCGCGCCGAGGCCCACTTCGACCCGTCCTTCGCTGGCGAGGTCGAGCGTCGCGATCTCCTTCGCCAGCATCATCGGGTGGCGGTAGTCGTTGGCGAAGACGAGCGTGCCGACCTTCAGCGTGGTGGTGGCCTCGGCGGCGATGGTCAGGCCGACCGTCGGCGCCCACTGCGGCTGGTAGTGGTCGGGCATCAAGAGCGTCGTGTACCCGAGGTCCTCGGCCCGGCGGGCGCGGTCGCGCCACTCCGCCCCCGTGTCGGCGTTCGAGGTGATCACACCGAACCGGAACGGACGCGTCACCGGGCGCCCGCCAGCACGCGTCTCGTCGCCTCCGCCGCGCGCCGGGCGGCTTCGGCCGGCCCGAGCGCGGCGAGGTCGTCGGAGAACACCTCGACGCCGTACGGCGCGTCGGCACCGATGCCGTCGAGTGCCCCGACGAGCCCCGCGAGGTCGAAGTCTCCCTCGCCCGGCAGGCGCCGCGCGTGCAACGTCGCGTCCACGAGATCAGCTTCGGGCGACGCGGGCCCGTCGTTGAGCTGCACCCCGAAGACGAGGTCACCGGGCGTCGCCCGCAACTCGTCGAGGGTCGAGTTGCTGCGCGTGAAGTGCCACGAGTCGACCATGACACCGCCGTTGGCGCGGCCCGCGGCCGTCACGATCGCGACCGCGGTCGCGAGGTCGGGGATCCGCGACCACGGCAGGAACTCCACGTGCAGGCGCAGCCCGTGCTCGGCGGCACGATCGCAGAGATCGGCGAAGCTCTCGGCGGCGTCGTCCACCGACCAGCCGCCGCCGAACACGTCGACGGCATTGAGCGAGCGGGCACCGACGACCTCGGCGATGCGGAACAACTCGTCGGGACCGAACCGGAACACGTCGGTTGCGTCGTGCTCGGGTGGGATCGCCGCGCCGGTTGCCGCCGCGCCCGGCAGCCACCACCACGCGGGGTCGATCTCGGCGACCGCGAGACCGGCGTCGTCGAGCATCGCCCGGATGTCGGCGTCGGCATGGCCCTCTTCCCGCGCACTCGCGTAGTCGCGGCCCCACATCGACAGCCCCCGGAACCCCGCGTCGCGTGCCGCGTCGACTCGCTCGCGGAACGACGCGTCGCGCGGCAGCGTCCCGGAGCACAGCACGAGATCCCGGCGACCGAGCTCCATGGGAGTCAATCCCCGTCCTCGTCGCGATGGTCGTGGAGGAAGCGCTCGAACTCCCTGGCCAGGTCGTCGGCCGAGGGGATCTGGTCCTCGGCCTCGCGGTCGAAGTGCTCCTCGAGGCGTGGGATGTAGGCGCGGGCGTCGTCGTCCTCGGCGACGGCTTCGTCGAGCCGACGCTCCCAGTCGGCGACGTCGTCCGCGAGTTCTCCGTGCCCGGTGGGCACGCCGGTGACGTGCTCGAGGTGGCGGAGGAGCGCCATCGTCGCCTTCGGGTTGTGCGCGCCGGTCGCGTAGTGGGGCACACCCACCCGCATCGCGATCGACGGGAGACCGATGCGGTCGACGGCGACCTGCAGCGCGCCGACGACGCCGGTGATGCCCTGGTACTGCGGTCGGCTCAGCCCGAGACGGGTCGCCAACTCGACGTTGGTCGACGAGCCGAAGACGGGCGGCATCCGCGTGTGCGGGACCTGCGCCGGGGTGGCGCCGAGCGTGACGACCATCTCGCAGCCGGCGCGTTCTGCGACCTCGAGGAGGAGCGTGCAGAAGCGGGGCCAGCGGATGTAGGGCTCGATGCCCGAGAGCAGCACGAGATCGCGCCCCGCGGCGGCGCGGTCGGTGGTGGAGCGGGTGACGTGCACCACGTTCTCGGGCCACAGGATCCTGCGGGTGACGCCCTCTTCGAGGACCACCTGCGGCCGGAGCTGTTGGAAGTCGAAGAAGCCGTCGGATTCGATGTGTGCGACCCGCGTGGCGTGGTGGCGCTCCACGAGCCAGTCGACTGCGCGGGTCGACGCCGACGCCGCGTCGAAGTAGCCGGCGAACGCGGTGACGAGGACGGCACCCTCGAGCTGCGGTTCGTCCTCCCACACGAGCTCACTCATCTTGCTCGCGCACGCTCGCTCGTGCTCCTCCGCTCTCGGCAGGCCGGTCGGCGACCGTGATAGCACGCGCCCCGCGACGACCGGCCATCTCGTGGTGGGCCGCGCTACGCCGCGAGCTCGGCACGACCGTGTTTCACGACGACCCGGCCCGCCGACGTGGCCTCGAACGCGGCGCACCGCCCCCCGTCGGGCATCGAGCCGGCGTCGAAGACCTCCACGACGAGCTCGTGGCGTGGGAACACGGGGGACGCGAACCGGCCGGCGATGCGGCGGAGGATCAGTGGGTCGCCGCCCGCCGCGACCTTCACCACCGCGCCGCTGCACATCGCGAAGGTGCAGAGTCCCTGGAGGAACTTCGACGGGAAGCCGGCACGCCGCGCCGCCTCGTCGTCGATGTGGATGGGCGCGTGGTCGGTGGAAGCGCCGGCGTAGCGGAACGACTGGTCGCGCGTCACCGCGAACGTGTGGCTCCCCAGCGGGTGCTCGCGTGCGGGCTCGGGGAACGTGTGCTCGGGGATCGCGGGCCCGAGGGGTTCGTCGATCGTGCCACCGACGTAGAGGGTGGACCAGAGGTGCTCGACGACCGGCGCGTCCGCGGCGTCGGTGAGCACGATGCGCTGGGTGACCAGCACGCCCGCCGGAGTGTTCGCGGCCGCGTGCGTCACTGAGCTCCAGCGGAGGCGCATCCCGCGGCTGACCGGCTGGTGGAAGAAGACGTCGTGCTCGCCGTGCACGCCGGCGCGCACGCCGGGCATCGCGCCGATGTCGACGCCCTCGTGGTTGCCGCGCAGGAGCGCCGGCAGCGCGAGCGACACGGTGTAGAGCGGAGGCACCGCGTCGCCGTCGACATAGACGGGGTTGGGATCGTCGGTTGCCAGCGCGTACGCGAGCGCGGCGTCGTCGTCGATGCGACCCTCGAACGGCCCGACGGTGTGCCCGAGGTGGATCACCTGGGTCACGGGTGCCCGTGCTTCCTCTCGTTTGACGGTGACGGCGGTGTTCTACACCATGGTCGGATGCCGCCGACCGCCGAGCCGATCGCGTACCGCGTCTTCGACGCCGACAACCACTACTACGAGCCCCTGGACCTGTTCGAGCGCTACATCACGCCCGAGTTCCGCGAGCGCACGTTCGAGGTCCACGTCGATCCCGACGGCTACCGCGTGGTGACCTTCGACGGCACGCCGTTCGGCTTCGTCGGCGGTTCCGGTCAGCGCCAGCGCATCCGTCCCGGAAGCTTGCGCCGGCGGCTGCGCGGCGAGCTCCCGCCTGACGAGGAGGAGGTCGACGACAGCTACGCGGCCGATCCTGCGGCTCGCGTGGAGCTCATGGATCGCCAGGGCATCGAAGCCACGATGATCTTCCCCAGCACCGGGGTCACCATCGAGAACCGCACGCGCCACGACCCCGCGTTGCTCCTCGCGCACGTCGACGCGTTCAACCGCTGGCTCTACGACACCTGGGCGTTCGACTACGAGCACCGGATCTTCGCGCCGGCGATCATCTCCCTCGCCGACGCAGACTTCGCCGTCGGTCAGCTCGAGTTCGCGCTCGACCGGGGCGCGCGGCTGGTGCAGCTGATGCCCGGGCCGGCGACGTGGGGCCGGTCGCCCGCCGACACCGTGTACGACGGCTTCTGGGCACGAGTCGACGAGGCCGGGGTGCTCGTGACCTTCCACTTGGGGAACTCCGGGTACCAGGAGCGCTACTCGCCCGACTGGGGAGAGCACCCCGACCCCGACGGGCTGTACGGCGGGGCACCGGGGCGGTCGGCGTTCCAGTGGACGATGTTCTACCGCGACCGCCCCATCATGGACACGCTGTGCAACCTGATCTACTGCAATCTGTTCGGTCGCTTCCCCAACGTCAGGGTCGCGAGCGTCGAGAACGGATCGATCTGGGTGCCGTACCTCCTGCGCGCGATGGACAACATGAAGGGGATGGGACGGCACGGACCGTGGCCGGGCGGGTACGTGGAGGGTCGCCCGAGCGAGGTCTTCAGGCGCCACGTGTTCGTGTCTCCGCACCACTACGGCGAGGACATCGGCGAGCTCGTCGACCTCCTCGGACCGACGCAGGTCCTCTTCGGCTCCGACTTCCCGCACGCCGAGGGCATGTCCGACGTCGACGACTACCGGCAGTGCGCAACCGAGCTCGCCGCGCGCGTCGACCGCCCCGTCGACGCGATCCGGCTCGTGATGCGCGACAACGGCTTGCGCCTGCTCGGCCTCGCCCCGGCCGGAAAGTAGGATCCGCGCATGGTGTACCGCCGCGCCGAGGGCGTGCTGAGCGAAGTGCTCGATGGCAAGGCGATGCTCGTCGCGTCGGACGGCACGGAGCTGATCACCCTCAACTCCACCGGCACCGCCGTGTGGGACGCGCTGGCGAACGAGGGCGACCCCGCTGCGATCGCCGAGCGCCTGCACGAAACCCGGCCCGACGTCGCGCGCGACCAGCTCGAGGCCGACGTGCGCGTGTTCCTCACCGAGCTCGAAGGCGCCGCGCTGGTCGTCCAGGAATGACGTCCATCGACGTCACCACCGCGAACGTCGTCGAGTACCCGCTGGGCGACGAACCCCTCGTCACGCTCGACGCGCTGGGGAACGCAGCCGATCGGCTGCCCGGGCAGGTCGAGCACCATCTCGGCGACCTCCCCGTCATCCTCCCGGGAGGTGAGAGCATCGCGCTCGACCAGACGCCGGGCGACGCGGTCCGAAACGCGGCCACCAACGGTTGCTGGGTGATGATCCGCTCGCTCGGCGCGCTCCCCGAGTACGAGGCGCTGCTCCGGCGTCTGGCCGCGCGCTTCGAGCTCGCGCTGCGCGCGCGTGGTGAGCAGCCCGTCGAGCACGACCTGATCGCGTTCATCGGCGCGCCCGGAGCGACGGTGCCGGTGCACTTCGACCGCAACCACCACGTCCTGATCCAGGTGCGGGGAACGAAGACCGTCGGCACGGGTACGTTCACCGATCCGCGCGTGCTCCAGCGCCAGATCGAGCGCGGGATGCAGCCCTACCGCTTCAACGCCGACGTGATGCCCGACGTGAGCGCAGAACACGTGCTCCACGAGGGTGAGGCGCTCGTGATCCCCGCCTTCACGTTCCACTGGGTGCAGGGGCACGACGACGTGTCGGTGGCGATGACCTGTGTCGTCGGCACTGTGACCACCGCGCGCATGGCGGCGGTGCACGAGTTCAACCTGCGCGCGCGGAAGGTCGGCCTGCGGCCGTCCCTCCCGGGTACCGATGTGCGGATCGACCGCGCCAAACAGCAGACCTATCGCGTCGGCAAGCGCGTGACGAAGTCGCTCACGAGCATCAAGGACAAGGTGCGCGAGCGCACCTGACGCGCGCTACGGCGCGCAGTGCCCGAGGTGGACGGCCGCGTGTGCGCGGCGCACCGTCGGATCGACCGCGAGGGCGAGCTCCCACCGCGGGAGCCGGCTCAGGTCGCCCGCCACGGGGAAGAACGCGGCGCGCAAGCGCGGATCGACCGTGGCACCGAACGACTGGAGGAGCAGCGGCAACACGCGGAACCCCGGCGCGGTCCGCAGGAAGCCGTCGTCGTCGGCATGCGCGATGAGCACCACGCCGGCCAGCGCGCGATCGCCCGTGGCGAGCACGTCGCGCGGCAGTGCCGCCCGTTCACGCGGGTCGGCGAGGGGCTCCGCCGACTCGACCACGGGGCCGCCGAGCTCCATCGGGATCGTCGGGCGCCGGTGCACGCCGTGGACGCGGAACCCGCCCGCGCCGTCCGCGTGCACGATCACCACGTCGTCGGCCAGGGCCTCCCAACCCGCCTCGAGGGCTGCCGCCACGAGCGTCGACTTGCCCGCGCCGCTCCCACCGAGCAACAGGAGGGCGCGTCCGTCGCGCGCGACGGCTCCGCCATGGAGCACGAAGCGGCCGTGCCGGGCGAGGAACCAGGTGACCGGCAGGTACACGCAGGCCTCGAGGTACGCGAACGCAGCGGGGTCGGGAACGTGAGCGCGCGCGCGTTTCCCCTCGACCACCACGACGATCCCGGGTGCGCTGAGCACGAGGCCGTCGGGCTCCTCCCAGAAGCTGAACTCTCGGAACTGTGAGTGCGGCGGTCTCGACGGCACGACGCCGGCGTTCGCATCCACCGTGATCGCCGCCCGGGACGGCTCGTCGGTGGGGCGGAACGCGGTGAAGGCAGCCGCGAGACCCTCGGCACGCTCGTCGTCGCACGCCTCGAGCGTGACCGGGACCCCGGCAACATCGACGACGCGAACCGGCACGAGCGGAGCAGGCTAGTCTCGTCGCGCTTGATGGCAGAGTCCGCCGAACCGCTGGACAGCACGTCGAACGGCGCACCCATCGCGCCGTTCGACCTCGAGCGCGACACGCTCCACGCCGTCATCGGGGAGCACCCGGTCGCCTTCCGGCACGGCTTCGGCGACGACGCCCGCTGCACCCTCGAGACGCTGGGTCCATACACCGCGCGGCTCCCGAGCGCGTGGATCCGCGCCCACTGGGCGCAGTACTCCCCGCACGAGCCCCGCGGCGTCGACACCGTTCCCGCCGACGCCGACCTCGACACCATCGTGCGCGACCTCGCCACGTCGAACGCGTCGATCCGCGTCTACAACCTCGAGCTCACGTCGGAGTTCCGCGAGGTCGCGGCTGCCGTCGACGGACCGGTGCGCGCGCTCGTCGGCGACGACGAGGGCGGCGTCGAGTCGTTGAACCTCGGGGTGTTCCTGGCGTCACCCGATGCGGTCACGCCTGCGCACCCCGACCGTCACCACAACCTGCTGCTCGGCGTGAGCGGCACGAAAGAGGTGTGGGTCGAGGACGATCCCGACGAGCGGGCGCACTACCTGCGCGTGCTCGACTGGATGGGCCACCCACAGGACGGCGCGCCGGTGTTGCCGCCTGCCCGCCGCTTCGTCCTCCGGCCCGGTGACGGCGTCTACATCCCGCCGTACGCCTTCCACTGGACGACGGTGCTCGACGACGGTCCCGCAGTGGGACTGTCGATCGGGTTCAGCACCCCCGACACCGTGCGCAGCGCGGTGGTGCACGACTGGGACTGCCGGATGCGGAGCAAGGGGATGCGGCCGCGCCCGAGCCCCGCGGGCGGCACGCGCGAGCGCGCGAAGACCCGGTGCGCGGCCGCGCTCGTGCACGTGGCTCGGGCCCGGGATCGGCTCACCGGCAAGGGCGATCGTGCTACCGTCCCCGCGGGACAGGAGGGTGACAATGCCGGGTAGACCCTCACGTCGGGCGTCGAACGAGCCCTACGAGCCGCCGCACGTCGCGGAGCGGGCGCCGATCGCGCTCCCGCTCATCGGTGGTCCCGGCGCGAGCTCGGGCAACTTCTCGGCTGCGTTCCGGGAGCCCGCCCCGGGCTACGAAGCGCCCGCGATCAGGGCGCGTGAGCCGGTCCCCTCGTTGTTGATCGGTGAGCTCACCGTCTCCGAGCCGACCGACGCGTCGGCGGCGTTCCGGCCGGTGACTCGTGCGGAGCCGTACGCACCCCCTGCGATCCACCGGCGCGAGTCGATCGGCGGCCCGTTGGTTGCCGCGGCTGCGTCCGTACCGCCCGCGGAGTCGGCGGTGTTCCGCCCCGTCACGCGTCCGGAGCCGTACGCACCGCCGGCGGTCGAGGCGCGCGAGTCGATCGCGGTTCCGCTGATCGGTGGGTTGGGCGCGTCCGGGCGGCCGCCGTCGGCCGCCTTCCGGCCCGTGTCGAC
>DASPTH010000345.1:0-16978 GCA_035623515.1 Acidimicrobiia bacterium | reverse complement strand
GGGATACGCAGCCGATCTCGTCGCGCGCGAGTTGGTCGACGGGGGCGCGCGTGGCGCGCTCGTGAACTTGGGCGGCGATCTCCGCGCCGTCGGTGACGCGCCCGAGCCCCACGGCTGGGTCGTGGCGGTCGACGATCCGTTGGACACCGGGGAGACCGGGCTCCTCGCGTTGGCAGAGGGCGCGATCGCGACGAGCACGCGGCTGCGGCGGGCGTGGGACCGCGAAGGTGTCGCCGCTCACCACCTGATCGACCCACGGACGGGCCGGCCCGCGTGGAGCGGTCTCGCGTCGGTGACGGTCGTGGCGCGGGAGGCGTGGCGGGGGGAGGTCCTCGCCAAGGCCGCGTTCATCGGGGGCGCGGGCGAGGGTGCGGCGCTGATCGAGTCGTCGGGCGCGACGGGGCTCCTCGTCCACGACGACGGCCGGGTGCAGGAGCTCGGCGGGCTCTCGGCGTTCCGGCCCTGAGTACGCTGGTGGGGACGAAAAGGGGTGGTCATGCCTGACGACTGGCGGTACATGCCCGCGTACGAAACCGTCGAGGAGGAACGCCGGCACCGCAAGCAGCGGCTGGCGGCCGGCTTCCGGATCTTCGCCAAGTTCGGCTTCGAGGAAGGGCTGGCGGGTCACATCACCGCGCGCGACCCGGAGCACCTCGACCACTTCTGGGTGAATCCCTTCGGTATGAGCTTCGCCCACATCTGCCAGTCGGACCTCATCCGCGTGAACGCCGACGGTGAGGTGGTCGAGGGCGACGCGAGCGTCAACCGGGCCGCGTTCGCGATCCACTCCGCGGTGCACGCGGCGCGACCTGACGTGATCGCGGCCGCGCACTCGCACTCGATCTACGGCAAGTCGTGGTCGTCGCTCGGCCGGCTGCTCGATCCGCTCACCCAGGACGCCTGCGCGTTCTTCGAGGATCACGCCCTGTTCGACGACTACACGGGCGTCGTGCTCGACCCCGAAGAGGGGAAGCGCATCGCGCACGCGCTCGGTGACAACAAGGCCGTCATCCTGCGGAACCACGGTCTCCTGACCGTCGGGCATTCCGTCGAGGAGACGGTGTTCTGGTTCGTCACGATGGAGCGCACCTGCCAGGCCCAGCTCCTCGCCGAGGCCGCCGGCACGCCCGTGCTCATCGACACCGAGAACGCCCGCCTCACATCCGGCCAGGTCGGCCAGCACATCAGCGGTTACGCGTCGTTCGGGCCCCTCTACGACAAGATCGTCCGGGAACAGCCCGACCTGCTCGACTAGCCCCGTTCTCGCTCAGCGCGCGTCGAGCTCCTGCACGAGCTTGCGTGGCGCGCGGACGCGCCAGGCGTCGGTGAGCAACTCGGTGAGCTCCTGCGTGTCGACGGCGGCGAAGCGGACGAGCACGGTCGGGTGGCCGTCGTAGTGCGGCGTGGTGAAGAACTTGTCGGGCTCCGACGCGAGCAACGCTTCCTTCTCACCGAGGTCCTCGCACCAAACGACGAGCACGTCGCCCTCGGGCCGGATGCGGGCGAAGAGCTTGCCCTGCACGCGGAAGCCGGGGGTGCCGTACGACGGCTTCTCCGTGGTCGCGGGGAGCGAGAGCGCGATGCGGCGTACGTCGTCCTCGGTGACCACACCGTGATGATGACAGGTCGGCCGCCGTCAGCGTCGGTCGACGGCGTCGACGCCCTCGCGAACCCGCGCCGTCCACCACGCCAGCTCGTCGGGTTCGTCGTCGACCTTGTTCCACGCGAGCTGGACCATGATGCCGAGCAGGCAGACGGTGAGCTGGCGATCCCACCACGGTGCGGTGTCGACGCCGTGCTGTTCGAGCGCCGCGCGGTACGCGCGGATCGCGTCGTCCTTCGTGTGGCCCGCCGGGAACCGCGCCACGTTCAACCCCAGGTAGTGCGCGAGCTCGGCGAGTGGGGGACCGACGCCGGGCATCGACCAGTCGAGGAGGACCGTGCGCCCGTCGGGAGTGCTCCCGAGGTTGCCGGCCTTCCAGTCACCGTGCAGGAAGGTCTGCGGCGTGCCCGCCAACGCCTCGACCAGGCGCCAGGGCTCGTCGCGGAGCGGCGCCAGCATCCGCGTCAGGTCGGGCGAGACGTCACGGAGGCGCTCCCATCCCTCGGCCGCGAGGCGCGGCACGGGCGCGGGATTGCCGAGCGCGGCTTCGCACTCGAGCGCAGCGGGACCGAAGAACGCGTACCGGTTCGCGAGCGGGCAGAGGCCGACGGTGTCGTCCCATCCCCACGTCGACGCGTGGAAGGCCGCGAGGTGGTCGAGGAACCGGAGGTGTTGCTCGAGCGGGAGCCGGCTGTCGTCCGACGGCACCAGCCAGGCACTCACGTCGCGCATGAGCACCGCGCCCCCAGTCTCCGTGCGCGCCGCGCCCACGATGGTGTGGTCGATGCAGTCGGGCACGAGGTCGACCAAACCGTGCTCCCACACCATGACCGGCCAGCAGCCGAGGTCTCCGGTCTGGCGTGCGATCCAGTCGTTGGCGCGGTCCACGTGCTTGAGCACGTACCGGTCGCCGTCGATCTCGACGCGCTCGAACTGCGCGCCCGACTTCGAGTCCGCGCTCTGCATCGGCTCCCGCCTCGACGTGCCCGCGAGGAGCGCGTCGAGGGAAGGCGCCGGCTCTCGCCCTCTCGTGGCCATACCCCAGCTTCTCATCGGCACCGCGCCCGTTCGCTACATTCCTGGCGCATCGACCCCGACCTCGCGCTCGCGCTCGAGCTGGCCGACGCCGCCGACGAGCTGACGCTCCGGCGCTTCCGCGCGTCCGATCTCGCCGTCGAGACGAAGCCCGACCTGACGCCGGTCACCGAGGCGGATCGGGGGGCCGAGGAGGTCATGCGTGACCGGATCGCGCGCGCACACCCGAACGACGCGGTGGTGGGGGAGGAGTACGGCACCACGGGAGCCGGCGACCGCCGGTGGATCCTCGACCCGATCGACGGAACGCGGGGTTACGCGAGGGGGATACCGGTGTGGGCCACGCTCATCGCCCTCGAACGCGACGGCGTGCTCGCGGTCGGTGTGGCCTCGGCGCCGGCGCTGCACGCGCGCTGGTGGGCGGCGCGAGCCGACGGCGCCTACCGCGACGGGGACCGCGTCCGCGTCTCGCAGGTCGCGCGGCTCGAGGACGCGCACCTCGGCTACGACGCGGCCCGCCATTTCGAGACCGTCGGACGCGACCGCGCGTTCCTCGCGCTCGCACGCCGATGCTGGCGCACGCGCGGGTTCGGCGACTTCTGGCCGTTCGTCATGGTCGCCGACGGTTCGCTCGACGTCGCGGTGGAGCCCGATGGGCTGTCGATCTGGGACCTCGCGGCGCCGCTCGTGATCGTGGAGGTCGCGGGCGGGCGGTTCACCGACTTCGACGGTGTCGCGCGCGCCGACGGTGGGAACGCGGTGGCGACGAACGGAATCCTGCACGACGAAGTGCTGGCGGCGCTGGCGCCATGAGCGACGTCACCGTCGGCATCGACATCGGGACGTCCTCGGTGAAGGCGCTCGCCGTCGACGCGGACGGGTCCGTCGTGGCGTCGGCCCGGGTCCCCCACGAATACCGGGTGCCGTCGCCGGGCCGGCTCGAGCACGACGCCGCCGTCGCGTGGCGCGACGGGCCGATCGCGGCACTCGCGGCCCTCGGCGTCGACGGCGTGCGCGGGGTCTCGGTGTCGGCGATGGTGCCGTCGCTGACCGCGGTCGACGCCACGGGCACGCCCGTGCTGCCCGGCCTGCTCTACGGCGACGAGCGCGGGCGTGCCGGCAAGGCGGCCGGCGCGGGCGCCACCGGTCTCGAGTTCGACGGGTTCGTGCGATGGCTCACGAGTGAGGCGCCCGACGCGCGCGGGCTCTGGCCGGCGCAGGCGGTCGCCAACCACGCGCTGTCGGGCGAGGCGGTGATCGACTCGGTCACGGCCATGACCGCGCAGCCCGTGTTCAACTTCACCGAATGGGACGCCGAGATCGCGGCGCAACTCGGCGCGCGTGTCGACCAGTTCCCGCCGATCGCGCCGACCGGGAGCGCGGCGGGAACGGTGCTCGGGACGGACGCGGTGCTCGCGCCAGGGTGCATCGACGCCATGGCGGAGCAGCTGGTGGCCGGCGCCGATCAGCGCGGCGACGTGCTCGTGCTGCTCGGCACGACGCTGATCGTGTGGGTGGTCGCCGAGGAGTTCGGCGACGTTCCCGGCTACACGATCATCCCGCACACGACGGCGGGGATGGCGCTCGTCGGTGGGCCGAGCAACGCCGGCGGCCTGTTCTGTGACTGGGTGGGCCGGTTGCTCGGCGGGCGGGACCGCGACGCCGGCGGGCCGCAGCCCGACCGGGTGCCCGTGTGGGCGCCGTACCCGCGCGGCGAGCGCAGCCCGATCAACGATCCCGACCGGCGGGCGACGCTGGCCGACCTCGACCTCACGCACGACGCCGCGGCGGTGCGGCGCGCTGCGTACGAGGCGTCGGGCTTCGTCGTGCGCCGCGCCATCGACGCCACCCGGGCGGCGTTGCGCGCGACGCCGGAGCGGATCGTTGCGTCGGGCGGTGGGGTACGGGTCGACGCGTGGCTCCAGGCGATCGCCGACGCGACCGCTCTCCCGGTCGAGTGCGTGGCCGTGCCCGAGGGCGCCGCGCTCGGCTCGGCGTGGCTCGCCCGGATGGCGGCGGGGCTCGAGGGCCCGACGGCGATGCCGGAGGCTCGGCGCTGGGCGCGGCGCGGTCACACGGTGGAACCGCGCCGTGAGTGGGTCGAGCCCGTTGCGGCGCGCTACGCGCGGTTCCTCGAGCTGTCGGACGCGGTCACGTAGGGCTGGGTAGCACCACCGTCTCGCCGGGGTAGATGAGGTTCACGTCGCCGGAGCGCAGTGCGTCGCGGTTGCGCGCGCACACCCGCTCCCAGTACGGCGCGACGTCCTCGTCGGTGAGCGCGTGGCGCTCGCGTCCGGTGGCGCGGGCGAGCGCGTCGGCCGCGATGCCCCAGAGGCTGTCGCCCGGCGCGACCTCGACCGACCCGAGATCGGCGGCGGGCTGCCGCGCCGCGACCGGCGCGCTCGCCGCGACCGGTGCGGACGCCGGTGCGGACGGCGTGGAGGGTTCGGTGGGGAGCGCGGCGACCGGTCCGGCGTCGTGGTGGTGGCCGTCGCGCACGGTGATCTCGACGCGGGGACCGGGGTCGGTCGCCGCCGACGCGGGCGACGCCAGCACGCCGACGACGATCGACGCCGCGAACGCCGCGTCGACCACTCGCCGGACGAGACGCGGGGTCGCGTGTTCGCACACTCGGATGGCCGACGGCAGTCGCGACAGGCGAGCCGCCGAGTAGGCGATCGTCAGGGCCAGCAACCACCAGGCGCTCACGAGCGCCACCACGCGCAACGCGGCCGCGAGCGCGTCAACCGGTTCGGCGCGCAGCCACGGCTCGACGTGTGACAGGGGCAGGTCGAAGGGCGCGCGCCCGCCCAGTTGGTGGAGCACGACGACCGCCGCGATCTCCGCGCTGACGAGCGCCCCGAGGGCGACGACCCGGCGCAGGAACCGCATGACCCGAGAGATTAGGAGAAAACGTACAAACCGGCAATAAGGGATCGCGTGATGCGACCCCGGGAGGTCCGCACCCCGCCGCGAGCTCGGTGCTAGCTTGCGCCCGCTGCGAGTCCGAGCCGGCCGTCCCACGGGGGGTGCGCCATGATTCTCGCCGATGCCCTGAACATCATCAGCCGGCCCGGCGGCGCGTTCGCGTCGCGCTGGGCGCACGTCGTCGTCGGGATCACCTGGATCGGTCTGCTCTACTACTTCAACTTCGTGCAGGTCCCGTCGTTCGCAGAGATGGAGGCGGCGGCGCGCAACAACGCCATCGACAAGCTCGCGTCGCGCGCGTTGTGGTGGTTCCGCTGGGCGGCGGTCGCGACCGTCGCCACCGGGATCCTGATCCTGCTGTTCCAGAACAACGGCAAGGCGGAGCTCTTCGACGGCGACTACTGGAAGAGCGTTCCCGGCATGAGCATCGCCACCGGCATCCTGCTCGCGCTCACGATGTTCGCCAACGTGTGGCTCGTGATCTGGCCCAACCAGAAGATCGTGATCGCGAACGCTCGGAACGTGCAGGCGGGCGGCGAAGCCGACCCCGCCGCCGCGCCGGCCAACCGCCGGGCCTTGATGGCGTCACGTCAGAACACCATCTTCTCGTTCACCATGCTGATGTTCATGGTCGGCACGTTCCACTTCTTCACCGCCGGCAACGGCTTCAAGTTCCTCCCGACGGGTGGCGAGCGCGCGACCTACTGGATCATCGCGATCATCATCTGGGCGGTGCTCGAGGCGAACGCGTTGGGCGTGCTCGGCGGCCGCGATCCCGGTGGTGCCAACGTGATCTACGACAACCACAAGAACGCCCTCATCGCGGGCGGTGTGCTCGTCGTGGTCTACTACCTGCTCTTCTACGTCGTCCTGAAGTCGTAGGGCTCCGCCGCTCAGCCCTCGTACTCCTCGAGCTTGCGCAGCACGAGGTGTTGCATGCTTCGGTGTTGGAGGTAGTCGGCGATCGCGCGCACGTCGCGCGCGACGCGGGGCGACTCGTCGAGGAGCTGCGACGAGAAGCGCGCGTGCGCGTCCCCGTTCCACTCCGGCCGGTCGCCCGACTGGAACAGCGCGACCGTCTGCACCTGGATCCACTCGATCCCGT
Source organism: Acidimicrobiia bacterium (assembly GCA_035623515.1). Taxonomy (GTDB): domain Bacteria; phylum Actinomycetota; class Acidimicrobiia; order IMCC26256; family DASPTH01; genus DASPTH01. Next base: position 10,307 of record DASPTH010000345.1, on the reverse strand, counting down.
CGGTCAGGATGCGTGCGAGCTCGACGAGCACGACGGCCGGCACGCCGAGCGCCATGAGGTCGGCGAACGACCGCAGCACGTCGACGTCGTCGGCGTCGTAGGCCGCGCTCCCGACGTCGCCGGGGTCGCGCAACAGCCCGACCTTCTCGAGGCCCTCCACGAGGTCATCGGGGACGCCGGCGGCGGCGACGAGGTGCTCGTGGTCGTAGGCGGCGCCTTCACGGCCGGCGAGGAGGGCGACGACGCCGGGGCCCTCGTGGTCGACGATCGCCTTGATCGCGGCCAGGGAGAAGCGCCGCGCCTGGAGCGCGCGGATGCACTCGAGCCGGTCGAGGTGCCGGGGCCCGTAGAGCACCGAGCGCCCGCGCCGCTCCCCGGCCGGCAACAGCCCCTCGCGCTGGTAGAAACGGATGGTGTCGACGGCGAAGCCCGACTGTTGTGCGAGCTCGTCGATCCGCCAGCCGTCCACGTTCGTATCCCTCGTCGGAGCCTGGTCCACCCGTGGGTTGCCGCGGGCGGATTTGACATTGAATACTACGGAGTAGATACTCTCAACATCACGCGAGGCCCGGAACCCGGGAACCGCAGCCAGGCGAGCGAACGTCGGAACCGAGAGAGAACGGGCGCCCGTGCCCCATGGCCGGTGAGCGCCGTAGCATCGACCCTTGTCCGTCCCCCCTGGACAGGGGTCGATGCGCGTCCGGGCCCGCTCGGGAGGCCGGGAGACGGGATCGCGGAAGGGCGCGGAAGGGTAGGTCGTCGCAGTGGCGCTCGGGACCGTGGCGGTGGTGGGGGCGTCGTTGGCGGGACTCCGCGCCGTCGAGACGCTGCGCCGTGACGGCTTCGGCGGCCGCCTCGTGCTGATCGGCGCGGAACCGCACCTGCCCTACGACCGACCGCCACTCTCGAAGCAGCTCCTCGCCGGCGAGGTGGAACCCGACGACATCGCGCTGCGCCGCGCGCCCTACGAGGAGCTCGGCGTCGAGCTGGTGCTCGGGCGGCGCGCAACCGGCCTCGACCTCGCGGCGCGAGCCGTCGCGCTCGACGGGGGTGAGCGCGTTCCCTTCGACGGGGTCGTGCTCGCCACGGGCAGCGCGCCGCGCACGTTGCGCGACACGCCCGACCTCGACGGCCTGTTCGTGCTGCGCACGCTCGACGACGCGCTGGCAATCCGCGCGCGCCTCGACGAGGGCCCGCGGGTGGTCGTCGTCGGCGCCGGTTTCATCGGCTCCGAAGTTGCCGCCACGTGCCGGCTGCGCGGCCTCGACGTCACGGTGCTCAAGGCACTGCCCGCGCCGCTCGTGCGCGGCTTGGGCCCGAAACTCGGCGCGGTGTGCGGCGAGCTCCACCGGGACCACGGCGTCGACCTGCGCCTCGGTGTGGGCGTCGCGGGTTTCGACGGCGACGCGCGCGTCGAGCGCGTCCGCCTCGACGACGGCACCGCGGTGGAGGCCGACCTCGTGGTGGTGGGCGTCGGCGTCGGCCCGGTGACCGACTGGCTGGCCGACTCGGGGCTCACGATCGACAACGGCGTCGTCTGCGACGAGACGCTGCTCGCGGCGCCGGGGGTGGTGGCGGCCGGAGACGTTGCCCGGTGGCCGAACCCGCTGTTCGGTGGGGAATCGATGCGCCTCGAGCACTGGACCAACGCGTCCGACTCGGGCGTCGCGGCCGCGCGGCGTCTGCTCTGCGGCGAGAGGGCGGAGCCCGAGCCCTTCGCACCGGTGCCGTTCGTGTGGTCCGACCAGTACGACCGCAAGATCCAGACCGCCGGGCACTTCACGGGTGACGACGAGATGCGGGTCGTGCACGGCTCGCTCGAGGAGCGCCGCTTCGTGGCTGTGTTCGGCCGTGGCGCGCGCCTGGTCGGTGTCCTCGGCTTCTCGATGCCGGCGAAGGTGATGCAGTACCGCAGGATGATCGCCGAGCAGGCGTCGTTCGAGGGCGCACTCGCGCACGCGTCCGCCGCCGCGTGACCTCGGCGTGACGTCGCTGCTCGTCACCAACGACTTCCCGCCGAAGATCGGCGGCATCCAGTCGTACCTGTACGAGCTGTGGCGGCGGCTGCCGGCCTCGGAGACGACCGTCCTCACGACCAGCTTCGCGGGCGACAAGAAGTGGGACTCCCAGCGGAAGTTCAGGGTCGTGCGCGCGCAGCAGTCCCAGTTCCTGCCGACGCGCGCGCTCGCGCGCCGGATCGACGGGCTCGCGCTCGAGGTGGGCGCCGACGTCGTGTTCCTCGACCCGTGGCTCCCGCTCGGGCATCTCGGGCCCGGCCTCCGCGCCGCGCCGTACGTCGTCGTCGTGCACGGCGCCGAGGTGACGGTGCCGGGACGCCTGCCCGGCTCCCGCCAACTCGGCGCGCGGGTGTTGCACGCCGCCGCCGGCGTGGTGGCCGCGAGCGAGTACTCGGCCTGGGAAGCGGTACGCGCTGCGCAGCGTTCGGTGGCGGGCGTGGTGATCCCGCCGGGCGTCGACGTGGAGCGATTCCGCCCGATCGACCCCGACGAACGGGCCGCCGTCCGCAAGGCCTTCGGCCTCGACGCCGACCGGCCGCTGGTGCTCGGCGTGAGCCGGCTGGTGCCCCGCAAGGGCTTCGACGTGCTGATCGACGCGGTCGTGGGCGTGCCCGACCTCCAGCTCGTGATCGCCTCCGGCCGGGGACGCGACCGCAGTCGGCTCGCGGCCCGCGCCGCCAGGCACGGCATCGAGCGGCGCGTGCGCTTCCTCGGCCCGGTGCCCGACGCCGCGCTGGCGCCCCTCTACGCGAGCGCCGACGTGTTCGCGATGCCCTGCCGCGACCGCTGGTTCGGGCTCGAGACCGAGGGATTCGGGATCGTGTTCCTCGAAGCCGCTGCGGCCGGCGTGCCGTCGGTGGCAGGCCGGAGCGGGGGGTCGCACGAGGCGGTCGTCGACGGGGTCACGGGCCTCGTCGTCGACGGTCGCGACGTCACCGAGGTCCGGCGCTCGGTGGCGCGGCTGCTCGACGACGACGAGCTCCGCGCGCGCATGGGGCTGGCGGCACGGGATCGCGCGGTCACCGAGTTCTCGTACGACCGGCTCGTCGAGCGTCTCGCGCCGCTCGCAGCCGGCGACCTCACGGTCCTGGGCGGGCTCCCGTGACGGAGGTGGTTCCCGCGCGCGGGCGCGCCGTCTTCCGCGTGGGCTGGATCGCCAACGGCGTCTTCGCGCTCACGGCTGTCCCCGCCGCGATCACGAGCAACGACACTGCCGTCGCGATTGCCATCGGTGTCGCGCTCGCGTTGTTCTTCGCCGCGATCGGTGCCTTCGCGTACGCGTTCGCGCTCGCCGTGGCACGGAGCACGCGCGGCGACAACATCGTGGTCGCCAACCTGTTCTTCCTGCAGGGCTCGGCACCGCGCTCCGTGCAACGGGGCTTCCTGTGGATGTTCCTCACCTGTCTCGCGATCACCGCGGCCACCGTCGCGTGGGAGCCCTTCGGAGTCCTGGTTCCGATGCTGCCGATCGGGCTCGCCGGCGTGTGGGCGGCGCGCCACGGCACGTTCCCGCCGCGCCCGCCGGCCAAGCCACAGCGGCGCGCGTAACCCCTCGATGTGCTTGCATGGGCGGCCATGGCCGACGAGGCGCACGAGCAGATCCACGTCGATGCCGACCCGCTCGACTGCTTCGATCTCGCCACCGACTTCGAGGCGTACCCGACATGGGCGAAGGACGTGAAGGAGGCGACGGTGCTGGCGCGCGACGACGCCGGGCGCCCGACACGCGTGCAGTACCGGGCTGCGGCGCTCGGGCGCACCATCCGCTACGTGCTCGACTACGACTTCGCGGATGCCCCGGCGGCCTTCTCGTGGCGGCTCGTGGAGGGCGACATGGTGAAGGCCATCGACGGGCGGTACGGCTTCGCGGCCGAGGGCGCCGGCACCGATGTCACCTACGACTTGCGGGTGGACCTCACGGTGCCGATGCCCGGAATCCTGAAGCGCAAGGCGGCGGGCATGATCACCGGGGCCGCGCTCGCCGACCTGAAGCGCGTGGCCGAGGCGGGCGTCCCGTGAGCACGACGGAACCGGAACCCGAGCCCGGCGCCGCGCCGCACCCCGAGGCGGTCGACTACGACGAGGTCGCCACGGAAGACCGCGGGCTCCCCGGCCCGTCGGCGCTCGAGGTGCTCGTCGGCGAGTTCCTCGCCGCGGTGCCCGAGGTGCGCGACTCACTGCTGGCGGCAGCCGACGCCCTGCTCGACGCGGCGCGTGCGCTCATCGACGCCGCGGATCGCGTCCTGCGCAAGAGCGGCGACGACGAGCCGACGCAGTGACGGGCGCGGTGTCCAGGTCGCGGCCGGCGTTCGGCGTCGACCTCGGCGGCACCAACCTGCGTTGCGCGGTCGTGGACGAGCACGGCTCGGTGCTCGACCTCGTCCACGCGCCGACGCCGGCGACCCTCGACGAGATCGTGCAGCAGATCGCGGGGTCGATCGACGAGCTGGCCACGCGACACCCCGACGCGCAGGCGGTCGGCATCGGTGCTGCCGGCATGATCGACTTCGACGGCGTGGTCCACTACGCACCGAACATCCCTGCGTTCGTACGCGCGCCCCTGCGTGGGCTCGTCGCGGACGCCACCGGACGTGCAGTCGTGGTCGACAACGACGCGAACGTCGCCGCGCTGGGCGAGCTCGTGCACGGCGCAGGGCGCGGGCTCACCGACTTCCTGCTCGTGACCCTCGGAACCGGCGTGGGCGGGGGGGTCGTCATCGACGGCCAGGTGTTCCGTGGCGCCCACGGGTTCGGTGCCGAGATCGGCCACTTCCAGGTGGATCCGAACGGGCCGATGTGCATGTGCGGGGAACGCGGGCACTGGGAGGCGGTGGCGTCGGGACGCGCGCTCGGCATGCTCGGCCGCGAGCGCGCGGCGACCGGCGACGCGCCGGCGGTGCTCGCCCGTGCCGGCGGCGACGTCGACGCGATCACGGGCATGCACGTCGGCGAGAGTGCGCGCGCCGGCGACGCGGACGCGTTGAGCATCGTCCGGTCGTACGCCGAGCAGGTGGCGATCGGGCTCGTCGGACTGGCCAACATCCTCGATCCCGCGGTGATCCTCGTGTCCGGCGGGCTCGTCGGGCTCGGCGCGGCGTTGCTCGACCCCATGCGGAGCTGGTTCGACGGCCACATCGAAGGCGCGCGCTACCGTGCCCCGGTCGAGATCCTGCCCGCCGTGCTCGGGGACGACGCCGGCGTCGTCGGCGCGGCCGCGCTCGCGCGCACGGCCGACCGGCTGCGCGCGCCGGCATGATCCGAGTCGGCGTGACCCTTCCGTCGTTCCGGCAGGACGCCGGGCCCGCCCTCGCGGTGGCGGCCGCCGCGGAGGCCGCCGGTCTCGACGGCGTGTTCGCCTACGACCACTTGTTCCGGCGGGCGGCCGACGGCACACGGCGGCCGGCACTCGAACTCCTCGCGTTGCTCGGCGCCGTCGCCGCGGAGACCCGCCGGATCGCGCTCGGCTCGCTCGTGGCCCGGGCCAGCCTGCGCGCGCCGGCGGTGCTCGCCCACGGCTTCGACACGGTCGCCCGCATCGCCGGCCCCGCCCGGGTCGTGGCGGCGATCGGCTCGGGCGACGGGCAGAGCCGCGAGGAGAACGAGAGCTTCGGGCTGCCGTTCGGTGACATCGCCGAACGTGTCGCCACCCTCCACGGGGCGGTCGAAGCGGCCCGCGACCGCGGCTACCCGGTGTGGGTCGGTGGGCACGCCGCCTCGGTGTGCAGGCTCGCGGCCGCGGACGCCGACGGATGGAACTCGTGGGGATCGGGCCTCGAGCCGTTCCGCGCGCGGGCCGCGATGCTCCACTCGACGGCCGTGCGCCGCCCCTTCACCACGTCGTGGGGCGGGCTCGTGTTGCTCGGTGCCGACGAACGCGCGGCAAGGGCGAAGGCAAACCGGTTCCAGCCGGCTCCACCGGTGATCGTCGGCGGTCCCGAGCGCGTCGCCGAGGAGCTCCGCGCCTATGCCGCGGCAGGTGCGGAGTGGATCATCGTCGGTCCCGTGGACTCCTCCGAGCCCGACAACGCGCGCGTCCTCGGCGAAGCCGTGCTACCGCTCCTGCGGTGACGGCAGCGCGCGCTCGAACGGCACCGCGTCTCGCCTCCCTCGGAAGTGTACGAACAGGCCGTCGGCCTCCGCGGTGACGGCATCGTCAGCGGTGAGCGTTCCGCGCGCGTGCACTCGTTTGCCCTCCACACGCGGCCACGTGACGCGGAACTCGACGGGAACGTTCGTCGGAGTCGGCTTGCGGTAACGGATCGTGAGCTTGCCGGTCATCGCGGGGAACCCGGCGTGCACGTTCGCCCATCCGAGGACCTCGTCGAACGCGTACGCGACCCAGCCGCCGTGCACCGTCCCGGGCGGGCCCGTGTGCCCGTTCGTGAACGCGCCGCGCGCGACGAGCGCATGCTCGGTCGCCTCGAATTCCCAGTGCGGCATCGGCACGCGTTGGCCGTCGAACCAGACGTTGCGTTCGTCGGTCGGCAGACCCGCGAGCGCGGCTTCCAGCTCCGACGACGCACGGTCGATGGTGTGCGCGATCCGGTGCAGCGTGTCGGCATCGAGCGGTCGGGCGTCGACGGCGGCGTCGAGCAGCCGTCGCACCGCGCTCGCGAGCACGGGATACTCGGGCGCGCCGCGGTCTCGGAACGGATCGGGCGGCACGGACCGAAAGCTACCCGGCGCCCGATGACCCTCCTGGTACCGTGCAGCGGTGGAGTTCCGCCGGATCAACGCGCTGCCTCCGTACGTCCTCGGTGTGATGGACGCGCTGAAGATCGAGGCCCGGCGGGCCGGCGAGGACGTCATCGACCTCGGCTTCGGCAACCCCGACATCCCGTCGCCCGAGGTGGCGGTGAAGAAGCTCGCGGAGGCGGTCGAGAACCCGCGCAACCACCGTTACTCGTCGAGCCGCGGCATCCCCAAGCTCCGGCTGGCCATCGCCGACCTGTACCGGCGCCGCTTCGGCGTCGACCTCGACCCCGACACCCAGGCGTGCTCCACCATCGGCGCCAAGGAAGGGTTCTCCCACCTCATGTGGGTGCTGCTCGGCCCCGGCGACGCCGCGCTCGTGCCGAGTCCCTCGTACCCGATCCACATCTGGGGTCCCCTGTTCGCGGGAGCCGAGGTGCGGCACGTGCGCCTCGGGCCCGACCAGGACTTCTTCGCCAACCTGCTCGAGGCCTGGGAGGACTCCTGGCCGCGCCCGCGCATCATCGTGCTGTCGTTCCCGCACAACCCGACGACGGCGTGTGTCGACCTCGACTTCATGACGCGCGTCGTCGAGTTCGCGCGCGAGCGCGAGGTGCTGCTCGTCCACGACTTCGCGTACGCCGACCTCGGCTTCGACGGCTACGAGCCGCCGTCGATCCTCCAGGTGCCCGGTGCCGCCGACGTCGCGGTCGAGCTCTACACGCTCACCAAGTCGTTCTCGATGGCGGGTTGGCGCATGGGGTTCCTGCTCGGCAACGCCGAAGTCGTCGCCGCCCTCGCCAAGTTGAAGAGCTACCTCGACTACGGCACGTTCCAACCCATCCAGATCGCTTCCATCGTCGCGATGAACGAGGCGCCCGACTACCCGGTCGAAGTGAACCGGGTCTACGTCGGCCGTCGCGACGCGCTGGTCGACGGCCTCGCGCGCATCGGGTGGGAGATCGACAAGCCCAAGGGGACGATGTTCGTGTGGGCTCCTGTCCCCAGCCCCTACGAGGAGCTCGGTAGCCTCGAGTTCGCCAAGCTGCTCATCCGCGACGCCAAGGTCGCGGTGTCACCGGGCGTGGGCTTCGGGCCCGGAGGCGAGGGCTTCGTCCGGTTCGCGCTCGTGGAGAACGAGCACCGCATCGGCCAGGCCGTCCGCGGCATCCGCCGCGCGCTCACCAAGCTCGGGTAGCGCCACTCACTCCGCGTCGGCCCGGGTCAGGCGCCGTCGACCACCCACCCGCGCGCTCGGTCCACACCGCGGTGCCATCGAGCACGGCGGTTGTCGACGTCCGGGAGCGATGCGGGCGCGAACGACGCGTCCTCGTGCCACGCGCCGGCGGCCTCCGCCTCCGACGCCCACACACCCTCGGCCAGCCCCGCGAGCAACGCCGCACCGAGGGCCGTCGTCTCCCGGACCACCGGCCGCCTGACGGTGACGCCGAGCACGGCGGCCTGGAACCGGCAGAGCACGTCCATCGCGCTCGCGCCGCCGTCGACGCGCAATTCCACGACACGAGTCCCGGATGCGGCGATCGTGTCGACCACGTCGGCCGTCTGCCACGCCATCGCCTCGACGGCCGCCCGGACGATGTGCGCGCGCGTCGTGCCGCGCGTCAGGCCGAGCAGCGCGCCACGCGCGTGGGGGTCCCAGTACGGCGATCCCAGCCCGGTGAAGGCGGGCACGAACACGACGCCGTCGGTGTCGGCGACACTCTCGGCGAGCGGGCCCGCCTCGGACGCGTCGGCAACGATTCCCAGCCCGTCGCGCAGCCACTGCACCGCGGCGCCGGTGACGAAGATCGAGCCCTCGAGCGCGTACGTGACGTCGGTGCCACGGGTCCACGCAACGGTGGTGAGGAGGCCGTCCACCGGCGCCGGGTGCTCGGCCCCGAGGTTCACGAGCACGAACGACCCCGTGCCGTAGGTGTTCTTGCTCATGCCGGGCGAGAAGCACGCCTGCCCGAACAGCGCGGCTTGCTGGTCGCCGGCGATGCCGCTCACCGGAACTCGCAACCCCGCGGCGCGGTCCGGCGCGGTCACCCCGAATCGAGCGCTCGTGGGCAACACCTCGGGCAGGCAGGAACGGGGCACCCCGAAGAGCGCCACCAACTCGTCGGACCACGCGAGCGCGTCGATGTCGAAGAGCAGCGTGCGGCTGGCGTTCGACGGCTCGGTCGCGTGCACGCCGCCGTCGGGGCCGCCCGTCAGGTTCCACAGGATCCACGAGTCGACGGTGCCGAACGCGAGGTCGGCGGTCACGTCGACGCCACCGTCGTGCAGCAGCCACTCGAGCTTCGTCGCCGAGAAGTACGGATCGAGCACGAGCCCGGTGCGGGCCCGCACGAGCGGCTCGTGACCGGCGGCGCGGAGCGCGTCGCACCGGTCGGCGGTCCGCCGGTCCTGCCACACGAGCGCGCGGTGCCGCGGCGCCCCCGACGTCCGGTCCCACACCACGGTCGTCTCGCGCTGGTTCGTGATCCCGATCGCGGCGACCGCCTCGCCACCGAGGCGGGCCACGACGTCGGCCAGCGTCGCGGAAACCGCCTGCCAGATCTCGGCGGCGTCGTGCTCGACCCAACCGGGTCGCGGGAAGTGCTGGGGAAACTCGCGGTACGAGTACGCGCCGACGCGGCCGTCGGCGCCCACCGCGACCGTGCGCACGCCGGTGGTCCCGGCGTCGATCGCGAGCACGATTGCCACGCTCACGCCTCCCGGGGCGAGCGGAGCGAGCGCACGAACGCTCGGCCGGCAGCGCGGTCGCGGTATCGGAACTCGAACAGGAGACGCCGGCCGTCCCCGAGACCGAACAAGACCTGGTACAGCAATGGTCGAGCACGTGCCCGTTGGAGATCGAGCGTGTCGAGGCGCGCGTCGACGACGGGCAGGGCGGCGTCGCGCCGCCGCCGCCGGCGTTCGAAGACGAGCAGGCGCGTGCCCGTCGTGGCGAGCAGGTGGAGGTGCCGGCCGCGGAACAGCAACGGCACCTGGCCGACCCGCGCCGCCCAGACCGTGCTCGCGGTCACCAGCTCCTCGTTGTCGGTCAGGTACGGCGCAACCATCGCAGCAATCTGCGCACGCCGTTTGGTCTGCTGCACGCCTGCGCCTGTCGTCTCGCCACCGGGGTGACCGGCAGGTTACCGACACCCAACCGGGCCCTTCTTGCGGCTCGGGCAACATGGTGCGAGCAGGATCGAAACGAGCTGACTCGAACAAGAGGAGGCGTGATGCGCATCGGCGTGCTGACCGGCGGCGGCGACTGCCCGGGGCTCAACGCGGTGATCCGCGCCGTGGTCCGCAGGGGTGAGGGAACGTACGGGGACCACCTCGTCGGTTTTCGCCACGGGTGGCGGGGTGTGATGGACGACGAGGTCGTCGACCTCACGATCGCAGGAACGCGCGGTCTGATCCATCGCGGCGGCACGATCCTCGGCACGTCGCGCACGAATCCCAGGTCTGCACCCGACGGCCTGGAACACGTGCACCGTACGCTCGCTCGTGAGCGTATCGACGCGCTCGTCGTGATCGGCGGCGAGGACACGCTCGGCGTCGCGTCCAAGCTGTCACACGACGGCGTGCGCGTGGTCGGAG
>DASPTH010000300.1:0-5533 GCA_035623515.1 Acidimicrobiia bacterium | reverse complement strand
CGAGACGAACAGCAGCACCGCGTCGTCGAGCACCGCTTCCATGCGCTCGGGGTCGGTGACGAAGTACGGCGAGATGTAGCCCTTGTCGAAGCGCATACCTTCGACGAGGTCGAGCTCCATGCCGAAGGTCTGGCTCTCTTCGACGGTGATGACGCCGTCCTTGCCGACCTTCTCGAGCGCTTCCGCGATCATCGAGCCGATTTCCTTGTCGGCCGCCGAGATCGCCGCGACGTTCGCGATCGCGGCCGGGTCGGTCTCGACCTTCTTCGAAAGGCCCTTGATCGCGTCGACCGCGGTCTCGACGGCCTGCTGGATGCCCTGCTTCAGCACCATCGGGTTGGCACCGGCCGCGACGTTCCTGAGGCCTTCACGCACCATGGCCCACGCCAGGACGGTGGCGGTGGTGGTGCCGTCGCCGGCGACGTCGTCGGTCTTCTTGGCGACTTCCTTCACCAGCTCGGCGCCGACCTTCTCGTACGGGTCCTCGAGCTCGATCTCCTTGGCGATCGAGACGCCGTCGTTCGTGATGGTGGGCGCTCCCCACTTCTTCTCGAGGACGACGTTGCGGCCCTTCGGACCGAGGGTGACGCGCACGGCGTCGGCGAGCTTGTTCATACCCGCCTCGAGGGAGCGGCGGGCGTTCTCCGCGTAAGCGATCTGCTTGGGCATGACGTGGTTCCCCTTTGGTGGGCGGGTGGTTCGTGGGATCGTGTGCGACCCGCGGTCGGGGCGCTCGAGCGGGGCTTAGCACTCACGGCCGCAGAGTGCTAACCATGTTGGCACTCGGAGAGCGAGAGTGCAAATTGTGGCCGCCGCGCGGTCCTGCCCCCGGCCTCGCCCGCCCATCCTCGCCGGACCGCCGGTACCCTCTGAGGTGCGTGGGCATGCAGAGCGTCACGGGCACGCGGGACACGATTCTGGCGGTGGCGAGCCACCGGTTCGCCGAGCGGGGCTATGCGGGCACCAGCCTCGCCGAGATCGCCGAAGAGGTCGGCATCCGCACGCCCAGCCTGTTCCACTACTTCCCGTCGAAGCTCGAGTTGTACCGCGCGGTGCTGCTCGACGCCTTCGAGGACTGGTTCGAGCTGATCCGCGAAACCACCGCGACGCCGCTCGACGGCTGGTCGCAGGTGGAGCACATCCTGCGGACCGCGTTCGTGTTCTGCGAGGAGCGCCCGGACTTCGTGCGGCTGGCGCGGTGGGAGGCGCTCGACGGCGGTCGGGTGCTCGCCGACGAGATGGCGTCGGTTCTGCGCCCGATGTTCGAACGCGCGGTCGACTTCCTCGAACGCGAGATGAACGCCGGACGGGTCCGGCAGTGCGACGCGCGCCGGCTCGTGCTCACGGGCTACGGCGCGGTCCTCTCGTACGTGTCCGACGCACCGCTCCTCGGCGCGTTGCTCGGTGAGGACCCACTCAGCGCGACGGCGATGGCCGCGGAGCAGGAGCACATCGTCGACCTGTTCCGGCGCGCCCTCGCCCCGTGACGCGCCGATCGACCGAACCGCAGCGTACGGTCGGTAGCCTCACCGTGGACGACACGGGAGACTCCGGATGACCGAAGTTCGAGCGGCACCCGGGATCGATCAGCACGCGGCCGGCGGCGCCGATGCCACCGGTGACACCGTGCTCCATCCCACGTTGATGGAAGACATGCTGCTCGCGCGCCGCCTCTCCGAGCGGCTCTGGAACCTCCAGCGGCAAGGCCAGATCGCCACGATCCCGCCGCTCACGGGGCAGGAAGCAGCCGTGGTCGGCGTCGTGCGCGCACTCGACCTCGAGCACGACTGGCTGGCGCCCTACTACCGCGAGCAGGTCGGCATGGCCGCGCTCGGCGACGAGTTCCTCGAGCAGATCGTGATGTACTGGCGCGGGCACCCCGACGGCGGTCGCGTGCCCGCCGGCGTACGGTGCCTGCCGCCGCAGATCTCCCTCGGCTCGCAGGTCCCGCACGCGGCAGGGCTCGCGTGGGGCCTGAAGCTGCGCGGCGAGCCCGGGGTCGCGTGCACGTTCATCGGCGACGGCGCCACGTCGGAGGGCGACTTCTACGAGGGCTTGAACCTCGCGGGCGTGCAGGAGGTCCCGCTCGTCGTCGCGGTGTTGAACAACGGATGGGCGATCTCCACGCCCACGTCGCGCCAGACCGCGGCGGCGACGCTCGCGGCCAAGTCAGACGCCGCAGGGGTGGCGAGCATGCAGGTCGACGGCAACGACGTGCTCGCGGTCGTCGAGGCGACGCGCTTCGCGCGCGCACACGCCGTCTCCGGCAGCGGACCCGTGCTGATCGAGCTCCTCACGTACCGGATGGGCGCGCACACCAACTCGGACGACCCCACCCGCTACGTGCCCGAAGCCGACCTCGCCGCATGGCGCGAGCGCGACCCGATCAACCGTCTGCGCGCGCACCTCACCGAGGGGGGTTACTGGGACGACGCGCAGCACGCGGCGCTCGTCGACGCCGTCGAGGCACGGATCGAACGGATCGTCCGGGCCGCCCTCGCGCACCCGGTACGCCCCGACGCTGCGTTCGACCACGTCATGGCGACGGAGGCACCGCGTCTTACGCGGCAACGCGACGAACTGGCCGCGCGCATCGACCGGGCGGAACACGAGACCGAACCCGGTGTGTCGTGGCGACCATGACGATGGTCGCGGCGATCCGCGACACGATCGCCGAGGAGATGGCGCGCGACGAGCGCGTCATCGTGCTGGGGGAGGACGTCGGGCGCAACGGTGGTGTGTTCCGCGCCACCGACGGCTTGCTCGATCGGTTCGGCGATACCCGCGTCGTCGACATGCCGATCTCGGAGTCCGCCATCGTCGGCGCGAGCGTGGGGTTGTCGGTGGCGGGGCTCGTGCCCGTCACAGAGATCCAGTTTGCCGGGTTCAGCCTGCAGGCGTATCACCAGCTCGTTGGTCAGCTCGCGCGACTCCGTTACCGGAGCCGCGGGACCTTGCACTGCCAGGTCACGGTGCGCGCGCCCTACGGCGGCGGAGTCCGCACACCCGAGCACCACGCCGACTCCGTGGAGGCTCCCTACGCGCACACGCCCGGCCTGAAGGTCGTCGTGCCGTCGACGGCGGCGGACGCCAAGGGCATGCTCGCGAGCGCCGTGCGCGATCCCGACCCGGTGCTCTTCCTCGAGCCGATCCCGTTGTACCGGCACGCGCGCGACGACGTGCCCGAGGGCGAGCACCTCGTCGAGCTCGGGCGCGCGCGCGTCGTCCGTGAACCGGAGGACGCGGTCGTCGTCGCGTGGGGCGCGATGGTGCCGATCGCCTGCGACGCCGCCGACGTGCTGGCGGAACGCAGGGGCGCGGTGGTCGGCGTCGTCGACCTCCGCACGCTCGCGCCGCTCGACGTCGAGACGCTCGCGGCGGTCGCCGAGCGCGCGGGACGTGTGGTGGTGGTGCACGAGGCGCCGCTCACCGCGGGCTACGGCGCGGAGGTCGTCGCCACGATCCAGGAAGAGGCGTTCTACTCACTCGAGGCCCCGATCCGCCGCGTGGCCGGCTACGACCTGCCGGCGCCGGTGCCGCTCGTCGAGGACTGGTGCCGCCCCGACACCGCGCGCGTCGTCGCCGCGCTGGAGGCGTCACTGGATGCCTGATGCCTGACCCCACGCCGTACCTGCTGCCGGACCTGGGTGAGGGGATGGCGGAAGCGGAGATCGTGCGCTGGGAGGTGGGGGTCGGCGACCACGTGGCCCGCGACCAGGTCGTCGCTGTCGTCCAGACCGACAAGGCCGAGGTGGAGTTACCGGTCCCGTGGGCCGGCGTCGTGACCGCGCTCGGTGGGGCGGTGGGCGACGTCCTCGAAGTCGGCGCACCCCTCCTCGAACTCGAAGTTGCGTCAGAAGACGCTGCTGTGCCGGGTCCATTGACGCAAGTTCGTGGTGGGGGCGCCGCGCGTACTCGCGTCGAGGCGGCGCCACCCGTCCGGAAGCTCGCGAGCGAGCTCGGCGTCGACCTCGCGCGCGTCGCGGGGAGCGGCCCGGGGGGCAGGATCACGGCCGCCGACGTCCGCGCCGCGGTGGACCGTGGCGGCGCGCCCGAGAGCGGCGGCGGGTCGAGCGAACGGCGGGTGCCGCTCCGCGGGATCCCGCGCGCCATGGCGCGCAACATGGCCGAAGCCTGGCGCACCGTGCCCCACATCTCTCTGTTCGACGAGATCGACGCGCGGCCGCTCGTCGACGCGTTGCGCGCCGCTCGTGATCTCTCCGGGTCGGACCCGCTCACGCTCACCGCCTTCTTCGCGCGTGCGTCGGTGCTCGCGCTCGAAGCGCTCCCGCTCCTGAACGCGAGCCTCGACGACGACGCGGGAGAGATCGTGTACCACGACGCGATCCACATCGGCCTCGCCGTGTCGACCGACGACGGGCTCGTCGTGCCCGTCGTGCACGACGCGCAATCGCTGGGACTGCTCGCGCTCGGCGCGGAGATCCACCGCGTCACCGCGGCGGCGCGTGCCGGCGGCCTCGGTCCCGAATCGCTCCGCGGTGCGACTTTCAGCATCACGAACTTCGGTACCGAAGGCGGCCGCTTCGCGACGCCGATCGTCCGCCCACCGCAGGTCGCGATCCTCGGTTGTGGGGCGATCCGCCCACAACCGGTAGTCGACGACGACGACGTCGTTGCCGCGCCCGCGCTCGCGCTCTCGCTGTCGGCCGACCACCGCGTGGTCGACGGGTACCACGCGACCCACTTCCTCGACACCATCGCAGCGTTGCTGCGCGAGCCACTCACGCTGTTGACCGAGCGTTGACCGTCGCGGGCGGAGGGTCTCGAAGCGGGCGATAAGGTGGCCTCACTGGAGGCGGAGGGAGCCGCGTGGCAGAACACCACGACGCCACCGAGGAGTACCTCGAAGCAATCCTCGAAATCGAAGAGGAAGGCATCGTGCCGATTCGCGCGCGCCTCGTCGAACGCCTCAGGCTGTCGGCCCCCGCGGTTTCGGAGACGGTGAACCGCCTCGTCGAGCACGGCTACGCGGAATTGCTCGACGACCGTACCTTGCGGCTCACGCCGAAGGGTCGGGAGGTGGCCACCTCGATCGTGCGGCGCCACCGGCTCGCGGAGCGACTGCTCGTCGACGTCATCGGCCTCGAGTGGGAGAAGGTGCACCGCGAGGCCGACCGGTGGGAGCACGTGATCTCCGCCGACGTCGAGGAGAAGCTCGTGGCGCTGCTCGGCGACCCCGCGACCTGCCCTCACGGCAACCCGATCCCGGGCTCGTCGCGCAGCGTCGACCCGGCGCAGACGACCCCGCTGTCACAGTCCGTCCCCGGACACATCGTGGTGCGTCGCATCAGCGAGAAGATCGAGATCGACGACCGCGCACTCGAGTTCCTCGCGGGGGCACGGCTCACGCCCGGCTCGCGTGCCATCGTGCTCGGCGCCGCGCCCGAGGGCGTCCGAGTCACGAGCGACGCGGGGGAGACGGTCGTGCCGAAGGACGTCGCTCAACTCATGTGGGTCGTGCCGGCCTGAGTCCTGGCTGATGGGCCGATTCCGCTCCGGCGTCCCGGCCATC
>DASPTH010000281.1:0-11888 GCA_035623515.1 Acidimicrobiia bacterium | reverse complement strand
GCCTGCGCCAGTCGCGCGTTCGCCGCGGTCAGCTGGTCCGTCAGCGAGTTGACCGAGACCTGGAGATCCTGGTGCTGGCTCTGGAGCGACTGGAGTTCCTGACGGGCCTGCGCGATCTCGGCCGTCGTCTCGTCCTGGCGCTGCTTGATCTGGTCCAGCGAGTCGGAGTTCTGCGCCGGTGCCCGCCCGGCGAGCGGCACCCACACGACCACGACCAGCGCGATCAGGACGGCCAGGCGGTACCGCACGCCAGACCGGAGGCGCCGAGACATCCCGAGGATGCTAGGCAACATTGGCCCCACAGGCAACACCAGTCACACCGGCCACAGCGCCCCTCTGCACTCTTCCGGCCTGGCTCCCCTGCCCCGGGTGGCCCAAATGCCCTGGCTCAGACCCGGAGGAACCGCCGCAAACCGACGATGGCACCCAACATCCCGATCCCGATGCCGATCGCCAGCACCTTGATCGCGATCACCGTGGCGTCCCGACTGGTGACGTAGAAGTCGCTGAAGAAGCTGTTCGGGTCCCGGAACGCCTGGTCGAACCCGAAGTGCTTGAGCGACAGGACGGCGAGCACCGCGATGCCCGCCCCGACGAGGCCCTGCACCATGCCCTCGGCGACGAACGGCACACGGACGAACCAGTTCGACGCGCCCACCAACTTCATGACCTCGACCTCACGGCGTCGCGCGAACGTCGCGAGCCGGATGGTGTTCACGATCAGGAAGAGCGACGACGCGAGCAACACCAGCGAGATCACGATGAAGATCCACCGGACCTTCTGCGTGACGTCGAGCAGGCCCTTGAGGGACTCACCCGGTGTGTTCACCACGTCGACGCCCGGTTGCGTCTTGAACTCGTTCCTCACCGTCTCGGTGAGCTCCGCGCGCTTCGGCGCGACGCGGAACGACGCGGGCAAGTCCTGGGGCCGGATGTCGCGCGTCGTGTCGGGACTGTTCCGGAAGATCCGCTTGAACTCCTCGTACGCGGCCTTCTTGTCGAGGTAGCGGTAGCTCTTGACGTTCGGGTCGTTGTCGAGGCCGTTCCGGACCGCGCTGATCTGGTCCTGGCTGGCCGAGACGTTCATGAAGATCTCGAGCGTGACACCACCCTTGATGCGCTCAGTGCCGTGATCCACCCAGTTGGACAGCAGCAGGATGCCGCCGAACAGGGTCAGTGACACGGCGACGGTGGCGATACCGGCGACCGTCATCAGCACGTTGCGCCGCAGCGACACCATGGTCTCGCGCGCGAAGTAGCCGATGCGTGTCCACATGGAGAGTGTCAGCCTCCGACGCCGTAGACGCCACGCGCCTGGTCGCGGACCATGCTCCCGCGGTCGAGCTCGATCACCCGCTTTCGCATGGCGTCGACGATGCGTTGGTCGTGAGTGGCCATCACCACCGTGGTGCCGGTGCGGTTGATGCGATCGAGGATCTTCATGATGCCGACGGTGGTGGCCGGGTCGAGGTTCCCGCTGGGCTCGTCGGCGAGCAGGATCAATGGACGGTTGACGAACGCGCGCGCGATGGATACCCGCTGCTGTTCACCGCCGGACAGCTCCGACGGGAATCGCGCCGCCTTCTTCGCCAACCCGACGAGGTCGAGCACTTGGGGCACTTGCGTCCGTACGACATGACGGGGCCGACCGATCACTTCCATGGCGAACGCGACGTTCTCGTACACGGTCTTGTTGGGGAGCAACTTGAAATCCTGGAAGACACAGCCGATGTTGCGGCGGAGCTGCGGGACCTTCCAGTGACTCAACTGCGAGATGTCGCGGCCCGCCACGATGATGCGGCCGTTCGTGACGTCCTCCTCACGGAGCAACAGCCGCAGAAACGTCGACTTGCCCGATCCGGACGGGCCGACCAAGAAGAGGAATTCGCCCTTTTGGACTTCGGCGGTCACCTCGCGCAACGCGACGACGTCGCCCTTGTAGATCTTGGAGACGTTCTCGAAGCGAATCATGAGGGCGTCGCGCCCGACGTCCGGGCCCGGTGTGGGCGTCGGGTGTCAAGCGGACCAGAGGGTAGCAGGGTCGTCTCGGTCTGTGGAGTCTGGCGGGAGGATTCTCAGCCCTATTCCTCGGCTTGCCCCCGCCGCCACTGGAGATACGACTCGATGAAATCGTCGATTTCGCCGTCGAGGACGGCCTGCACGTTGCCGGTCTCGTGCTTGGTGCGCTCGTCCTTCACGAGTTGGTACGGCTGGAGTGTGTAGGTGCGGATCTGGCTGCCGAACGCGACGTCGCGCTTCTCACCCGACAGCGCTTCGAGCTCGAGCTGCCGCTCGCGCCGTTGACGCTCGGCGAGGCGCGCCGCGAGGATCTGCATGGCGCGCGCCTTGTTCTGTGTCTGCGACCGTTCGTTCTGGCACGACACGACGATCTGCGTGGGCAAGTGCGTGATCCGTACCGCGGAGTCGGTCACGTTCACGTGCTGGCCGCCCGCACCCGAGGAGCGGTACGTGTCGATGCGCAAGTCGTTCGGGTCGATCTCCGGTTCCTCGGCCTCGTCGAGCGCGGGCACCGCGTCGAACGACGCGAATGCCGTCTGACGACGCGCGTTCGCGTCGAACGGCGAGATGCGAATGAGCCGATGCACGCCGCGCTCGCTCGCGAGCATGCCGTACGCGTACCGACCCTTCACCGTGAACGTCGCCGAGCTGATACCGGCCTCCGTCCCCGGTAACACCTCGTCGAGCTCCGTCGCGAACCCGCGCCGCTCCGCCCACCGCAAGTACATGCGCAGGAGCATGTTCGTCCAATCCTGCGCGTCGGTACCGCCCGCGCCGCTGTTCACCGTGCAGATCGCGTCGCGATCGTCGTGCTCACCGGTGAACAGCGCACGCAACTCGAGGTCGTCGAGCTGTTCGGTCAGTGCGTCGACGCCCTCGGCGATCTCGCCTTCCAGCGAATCGTCGCCCTCTTCGCGCGCGAGCTCCGCGAGCGTCTCGAGGTCGGAGCACTTCTGCTCGAGGCCGTCGTGGACCTCGACGTCGTCGCGCAACCGCGCCAGCTCGGTGGTGACGCGACGCGCGAGCACCTGGTCGTTCCAGAGATCGGGCGCGCTCGCCTGCTCCTCGAGCTCCGTGATCCGGCTCCGGGCGTCGTCGACGCGCAGGTAGGCACGCGCGGCATCGACGCGGCGGCGCAGTTGGGCAAGGTCGGCGGAGAAGTCGCGCATCGGAGCAAAGCTGGCAGCGGCGGGCGTTCAGCGGCCGTGGCAGAGCTTGTACTTCTTGCCGCTCCCGCAATAGCAGGGCTCGTTGCGCCCGGGCGTCTTCTCCACGCGCACGGGCTGCTGCGCCTCCTCGAACCCGCCGTCGGCGACGGCCACCGCGCCGCCCGCGTCGGGGTCGAACTCGCCCATCAGTTCCTCGGCCGGCATGCTCGCCGCGGTGGCGCGCATGGCCGCCGCCCCCTGATCGGCGTCGTCGGCCGAGAGGAACTGCATCTCCGTGGCCGCCGGCGCCCGCGGCGCGTCGGCCACGGTGGCCACCTGGAGATGCGAGACGTACTGCACGAAGTTGTCCTGGATCAGACCCATCATGGCCTCGAACATGTCGAAGCCCTCGCGCTGCCACTCGGCGAGAGGATCCTTCTGACCCATGGCGCGGAGGTTGATGCCCTCGCGGAGGTAGTCCATCTCGTACAGGTGCTCGCGCCAGTGCTGGTCGATCATCGAGAGCATGACGCGCCGCTCGATCTCGCGCAGGTTCTCGGTCCCGATCGACTCTTCCTTCGACTCGTAGAGATCCAGCGCGTCGGCGGTGAGCATCTCGGTGAGGCCGTCTCGGTGCGCGATGGATTCGAGGTCGTCTCGCGTGATGCGCGTGGGGAATACCACGTGCATCTGGCGCTCGAGCTCGTCGAGGTCCCACTCCTCCGGGTACTCGGTCGCGCAGTTGGCCGCGACCATCCTCGCGATGCTCGCTTCGATGGCGTCGATCGCGTCGTCGCGCAACTCGTTGCCGTCGAGGATCTGCTGGCGGCGCCGGTAGATCACCTTGCGCTGCTCGTTCATCACCTCGTCGTACTTGAGCACGTCCTTGCGGATCTCGAAGTTGCGATCCTCGACCGTGCGTTGCGCGCGCTCGATCGCGCGCGTGACCATCTTCGCCTCGAGCGGGACATCGTCGGGGAAGGCCCTGCCCATGACCCAGTTCATGGCACCGGTGGCGAAGAGCCGCATCAGGTCGTCCTCGAGCGAGAGATAGAAGCGGCTCTCGCCGGGATCACCCTGGCGACCCGAGCGGCCCCGGAGCTGGTTGTCGATGCGGCGGCTCTCGTGGCGCTCGGTGCCGAGCACGTAGAGGCCACCGAGCTCGCGGACCTTCTCGCCGTCGCTCGCGCACTCCGCGGTGAACTTCTCGACCAGCTCCTCGTAGCGCTCGGGCGACTCCTCGAGGGTGCTGCCGCTCGCCAGGACCTCCTGGCGGGCGAGGCCCTCGGGGTTCCCGCCGAGCAGGATGTCGACGCCGCGACCGGCCATGTTCGTGGCGACCGTGACCGCGGCCGGACGGCCCGCCTGCGCCACGATGTGGGCCTCTCGCTCGTGCTGCTTCGCGTTCAGCACCTGATGCGCGATCCCGCGCTTCTCCAGGGTGCGGCTCAGCACCTCCGACTTCTCCACCGAGATCGTGCCCACGAGCACCGGTTGGCCCGCGGCGTGGCGCTCTCCGATGTCGTCGGCGACGGCGTCGAACTTGGCCGCTTCCGTCTTGTAGATGAGGTCGGACTCGTCGAGGCGGACCATCGGCCGGTTGGTGGGGATGGTCACGACCTCGAGCGCGTAGGTGTGGGCGAACTCGCCGGCCTCGGTCGCGGCAGTACCGGTCATGCCGGCGAGCTTCTCGTACATGCGGAAGTAGTTCTGCAGCGTGATCGTCGCGAGGGTCTGGTTCTCCTCTTTGATCTTCACTCGCTCCTTCGCCTCGACCGCTTGGTGGAGACCCTCGCTCCAGCGGCGCCCCTCGAGGATCCGGCCGGTGAACTCGTCGACGATCAGCACCTCGCCCGACTGCACCACGTAGTCGACGTCGCGCTTGAAGAGCTCCTTGGCGCGGAGAGCCGCCTGCAGCTGGTGGACGTAGTTCTGGTTGACGTGCTCGTACAGG
Source organism: Acidimicrobiia bacterium (assembly GCA_035623515.1). Lineage (GTDB taxonomy): Bacteria > Actinomycetota > Acidimicrobiia > IMCC26256 > DASPTH01 > DASPTH01. The sequence goes on along the minus strand of DASPTH010000281.1, from coordinate 6,767 downwards.
TTGTCGACGTCCAGCGCCTTCTCGACCCGCTGGATCCCGTCGTCGTTGGGCACAACCGTCTTCTTCGCCTCGTCGACCTCGTAGTCGCGGTCGCGCTCGAGCGTCTTCACGATCGCCGCGAACTGGTGGTAGAGCTCCTGGGCGTCGTCGGCGCGACCCGAGATGATGAGCGGGGTACGCGCTTCGTCGACGAGGATCGAGTCGACTTCGTCGACGATGGCGAAGAAGTGGCCGCGCTGGACTTGGTCTTCTCGCGTCACGGCCATGTTGTCACGCAAGTAGTCGAACCCGAACTCGTTGTTCGTGCCGTAGGTGATGTCGGCCGCGTATGCCTCACGCTTCAACACCGCGTCGTCGATCTGCGGCAGCACCATCCCCACCTCGAGGCCGAGGTACCGGTACACGCGGCCCATCCACTCCGCGTCGCGCTTCGCGAGGTAGTCGTTGACGGTGACGAGATGTGCCCCCCGGCCCGCGAGCGAATTGAGGTAGAGCGGCAGTGTCGCAACGAGGGTCTTGCCCTCTCCGGTCTTCATCTCGGCGACCCAACCGAAGTGGAGCGCCGCGCCTCCCATCAGCTGCACGTCGAAGTGCCGCTGCCCGATCGTCCGGGATGCGGCCTCCCGGGCGGCAGCGAACGCCTCGGGCATGAGGTCGTCGAGCAGGTCGGCGCGCGCGTTGTCGTCGGGAGCGTTGTCGAGCTGCTCGCGCCAGCTCGCGGTGAGCGCGCGCAGCTCGTCGTGGGAGCGGCGCTGCATCTCGGGCTCGAACCCGCCGACGAGCGGCACCACGGATTCCAGCGACTTCAGCTTCCGACCCTCGCCGACGTGCAACAGCTTGTTGAACAGGCCCATGAGGACGTCAATGCTACCGGCGAGGTGGCCGGACGCCCGCCCGCACCGGTGAGGCGTCGGGGCTATGCGACCATGCACGGGCATGGGGACGGCCACCGGCGCTGCCGAGGTTGCGGGCGCCCGGGCCGCCGTGCGGGCGGAGCGTCTCGGGCGACGCCGCCGCGCCGACCTCCCCGCGGAGGTCACCCTCGCGGTCGCCATCACGATCTGGGCGGTCACCTTCTCCGTGCTCGTGTACCTGAAGCACGCGCGGTTCGCGTCGGTCGACTTCGACATGGGCATCCACGACCAGAGCGTCTGGCTGCTCGCGCACTTCCGGGGGTTTCTCACCGTCCGCGGGTTGCAGGTGTTCGGGCACCACGCGACCCCGGGTTACGTCCTCTTCGTACCCTTCTACTGGCTCGGGGGCGGCCCGCACCTGCTCAACATCACCCAGGTGTGCGTCGCTGCGCTGGGCGCGGTTCCCGTGTACCTCCTCGCCCGCTACCGCACCGGCAAGGCGTGGCTGGGTACCGCCCTGGGGGTCGCGTTCTTGCTCCACCCCGCCCTGCAGTTCTTCATGTCGGAGCTGTTCCATCCCGAGGTCATCGCGATCACACCACTCCTGTGCGCGTACTACTGCTCAGTGCGCAAGCGGTGGGGTTGGTTCGCGTTGTTCGCCATCCTCGCGGCGTGCTGGAAGGAAGACGTGGCGCTCGCGGTCGCGGTCTTGGGTCTCGTGATCGCGCTGCGGGGCGATCGCAAGGTCGGACTCGTCACCGCCGGCATCGCGCTGGCGTGGTTCTCTGCCTGGGTCTTCGCGGTCTTCCCGATCCTCGACCACGGCCGCATCCAGAACGAAGCGCTCTACGCCGACGTCGGAGGGTCGCCGGGCGGCATCCTCCGTACCGCATTCACCCACCCCGGGCGCATCACGTCGAAGCTCGCGACACGCGATTCGCTCGACTACGGGTGGAAGCTGCTCGCGCCGTACGGCCTGACGGCGTTGCTCGCGCCGCTCGCCCTCCTCCTCGGGGCACCGCAGGCGCTGTTGAACCTCATCACCAACGTCCCGTGGACGAAGACCATCACCTTCCACTACGCCGCGATTCCGTTCGCGGCAGTCACGATCGCATCGGTCGAGGGCGTCTCGTTCCTGGCCCGCAAGCTCCGCGCGTACGACGGCGCGGCGATCGTCGGCGCGGTCGTCCTGGTCTGCGCGCTGATGGCGACGGTGGCGTGGGGTCCCTCGCCGATCGGTGACGAGTACCGGGATGGTGAGTGGGCGCTCACGGCCGACTCCACGCTCGCCGCCGCCCGTGCGGCCGTCGACCGCGTCCCCGGCAGCGCGGCGGTGAGCGCGACGTACAACATGGTGCCGCACCTCACCCACCGCGCCGAGATCTACACCTTCCCGAACCCGTGGCAGTCGTCGAATTTCGGCATCGACGGCCGGCCGCGCCGGAGCGGTCGGCGGGTGCAGTGGATCGTCGCCGATCGCAACGTGCTCGACCGGAACACACGCGCGCTGCTCGTGCGCCTGACGACCACAGGGCCGTTCCGTGTGGTCTACGCGCGCGACCAGTACGTCGTCGCGCGGCGGGTGCGGTAGCGCGTCTCCGTCAGGAGACGGTCTCGATCAAGCCGAGTTGGCCGTCGTTGCGCCGGTAGAGCACCGCCGCGTGGCCCGTCTCGGTGTTCGTGAACACGAAGAACGCGTGGCCCAGCAACTCCATCTGCAGGGCTGCCTCCTCGGGATCCATGGGCTTGGCGACGAAGCGCTTCGTCTTCACGATCCTCGGCGTCTCGTCGAGCTCGCCGTCGAGGCCGGCGTCCCCGTCGTCAGCACCCGGTGCGGCCGCGCCGTTGCCGACAGATCCGTTGGCGCGACGCGGGTGCGACCGGGAGACGCGCTTGTCCTTCAACCGAGCAACCTGGTGGCACGCCTTGTCGACGGCGAAGTCGAGCGCGCTCTCGGGCTCCGAAGCAGCCGCGTGGGCCTTCAGGAATCGGCGCTTGAGGTGCACGGTGATCTCACAGAGCTGGCGGCCGTCGATGCGCGCGGTGCGCACCTCCGAGAACTCCACCTCCACCCGTCCCGCGTCGTGCGTGAGGCGAGCGATCTTGCCGAGCTTCTCGCGCGTCGCAACCTCCAGTCGGGATGACACCGATCGGTTCTTTCCCCGAACCACGATGTCCATGTGCACGCACCTTCGCAGCACGACGCTCCTACCGAGTATACGTAGGCGTTCTCGCGCTCGCTCCCGGAGAGCGCGGCGCGCCGGCACAGACGGGAAACGGTGGCCACCTCGCTCGCGGATGCCCGCAGCACGACTGCGGCGGCCAACGGGGCAGCGCGCCCGCACCGGCCGTTGGTCGAGGCACTCGTCGTCCTCACGGTGGCGGCGGGCGCGGCGATCGCGTGCACCTGGCCGCTCGCGACCGAGTTGGGTCGCGTCGCGCACGACGCGTACGACCCGCTCGTCCAGGCGTGGACCCTCGACTGGGTGCAACACGCGATCCGGTCGCCGAGCCACCTGTTCGACGCCAACATGTTCGCTCCCCAACCCGACACGCTCGCCTACTCCGACTCGCTCATCGGCATCGCGATCCCATTCCTCCCCCTGCGGTGGCTCGGTGTCTCGCCGATCGCACAACTGAACGTCGCGGTCCTCGTCGGCACCACGTTCACCGCCGCCAGCGCGTATCTGTTCGGCCGCGTGGCGACCGGATCGCGCGCCGTCGCCGCGGTGACCGGGGCGGGGTTCGCGTTCGGCCCCATCGCAACCGTGCACCTCGGCCACGTCCAGACGATCTGGCGCGCGGGCATGCCGCTGTCGGCGGCCGCGGTCTGGGTGCTCGCCGACCGCGCCGAGCGCGGCGCGTCGACGTGGCCGCCCGCGCTCGCGCTGTTCGCCGCGTTGTCGTGGCAAGCCTCCGTGTCGTTCGGCACGACGGCGTACGCCGCGGTCACCGTCGTCGTCGTGCTGCTCGTACGCGCCCGTTCGCTCGGTCGCCGCGGTGGCATCGCCGCCGCGCTCGCGCTCGTCGGCGCGGCGGGAGTGACGCTGCTCCTCGCCATCCCCTACCTCGAGAACTCGGCGCGCTTCCACGACTTCAACTTCCCTCTGAAGACCGTGAGCGGCTACTACGTCGACTTCACCAAGACCGACCCGCGGATCTGGCTCTGGGGTTCGGCGCTCGGCAGGGGCACGGGGTGGCCGGCGCTGGGGGGCATGTCGTTCCCCGGCGTCGTCCTCCTCGTGCTCACGCCGTTCGGAGCCGTGTCCGCGTGGCGTGACCGGCGGATGCGCCGCGTGGCGGTGGCGGGCCTCGCGCTCGTCGTCACCGGGCTCGCGCTCGGCATCGGTGCGTCGAACAAGGGATGGCGGCAGTTCACCCCCTACCGCGTCCTCTACGACTTCGTGCCCGGCTGGCACGCACTGCGCGCCGCCGACCGCACGTGGCTCGTCGGCCTGCTGGGGATGTCGTTGCTCGCCGGCGTGGGTGCTCGCGCGATCGGGCGGTGGCTCGCGGCGCGCGGGTTCCGCGCCGGAGTCGCGGTCGTGACCGCGCTCGCCGCGGTTGCCATCCTCGTCGAGGGCTACGCGCCGTGGACCGGCCTGCCGACCGCGCGCGTGCATGCCGTCGACACGTACCTGGCGTCGCTCCACACACCGGGCGGCGTGGTCTACCTGCCAGGCAACGCGACGGGGACCGACGTCCTCGACCTGAGCTTCTTCGACCAGCCCGCCGACATGTACGAGAGCACCGCGCACCATCGCCCGATGCCCAATGGCTTCTCCAGCTACGTACCGAAATCGTACGCGCGCACCTTCGCCAAGCTCCGCTCGCTGCCCGACGAGCGCGCGCTCGGCACGCTGCGCGCGCTCGGCATCCGGTACGTGGTCGTCCACCCCAAGGTGGCCGGCGGACCCTGGGATCGGCTGCTCCGCCCCGATCTCGCCCGCCCCCTGCGATTCGTCGGACGCTTCGGCACCGACCTCCTCTACGAGGTACCGGGCGCGCGTTCGGGCCGGCGGTCCTGAGCGCTCGGCGGCGGCGTTCGCGCCGCGGTGACGGCGACCACCCGACGCGCACCCGCTGCCCGCAACGCGGCCGCCGCCGCCGCGAGGGTGGCGCCGGTGGTGGCCACGTCGTCGACCAGCAACACCCGCGGCGGGGCGCGGCGCCGCGGCGCGAAGCGCGGGCCCACACGGCGCGCGGCCGCGGCGAGTCCCGTCTGCGGCGGGCCGAGCTGACGCGTCAGGAGGCGATCGCAGCGCACGCCGATGCGTCGAGCGAGGGCACGGGCCAGCAGTTCGGCCGGATCGAAGCCGCGGGCGCGCCGGCGCGGAACCGTCGTGGGCGCCCACGTGACCACGTCGACGTCGAGGTCCGACATCGGCGCCGTCTCGACCATCGCCGACGCCAGCCACGGCACGACCGCCCGCACGTTCCGGTACTTCAAGCGGGCGACCAGCTCCCGCGCGACCCCCGTGTAGGCGAACGGCGCCGCCCACGCGTCGATCCCACAGGGCGGCGGCGCCGGCCGCGACCGCCGGAGCTCGGCCCGGCAGCCGGGGCACAGCGGCGCGCCGCGACGCCCGCATCCCGGGCAGGTGAGCGGAAGGACGAGATCCAGCACACGATGAACCTACGGCCGGACTGTGACAGTCATTCCTCGGCGCGCTCGCTGCTCGATTCCTCGAACATCCGTCGGTTGGGACCCGTAGAAGGACCCGTACTGACGGATGATCGCGAACTGGCGTGGTCGGTGGTCGTGGCCACGCTCGCTGCTCAGCGGTCGTCCCCGCTCGCCCAGTCAAGGAAAGCGCGGCAAATGCCGATCATGGACGAAACGAGTGCGGGGGCCGGAGCGATCAGAGAAAGGCCCTCACGATGCACGTGTTCATGAGTTGGGCACGCTCGACCGTGACGAACATCGAGCGCACCCTCGGCCGGAGCGAGGACTACTTCGACCGGATCCTCGTCGGGGTGCTGATCCTCCTCGCCGTCGCGGTGGCGTACCTCTTCCTCGCGTCGTAGGCGGAGTGCGGCCACCGCGAGTTCCGCGCTGCGGTCAGTACCGGTAGTGATCGGGCTTGTACGGCCCGTCGACGGCGACGCCGAGGTACGACGCCTGGTCCTCGGTCATCGTCGTGAGCCGCACTCCCAGCTTGTCGAGATGCAGTCGCGCGACTTCCTCGTCGAGGTGCTTCGGCAAGGTGTAGACGCGTCGCTCGTAGTAGTCACGGTGTCCGTAGAGCTCCATCTGCGCGATCACCTGGTTGGTGAAGCTGTTCGACATGACGAAGCTCGGGTGCCCGGTCGCGCAGCCGAGGTTCAGGAGCCGGCCCTCGGCGAGCACGATGATCGCGTGGCGCTCGCGCCCGTCCTCGGCCGGAAAGATCCATTCGTCGACCTGGGGCTTGACGTTGACGCGTTCGATGCCCGTCACCCTCGCGAGGCCGGCCATGTCGATCTCGGTGTCGAAGTGACCGATGTTGCCCACGATCGCGTTGTGCTTCATCCGCCCCATGTGGTCGGCGGTGATGATGTTCTTGTTGCCGGTCGTGGTGACGAACAGGTCGGCCGTCTCGACGACGTCCTCGAGCGTCGTGACCTGGTAGCCCTCCATCGCCGCCTGCAACGCGCAGATCGGGTCGATCTCGGTGACGATGACACGCGCACCCTGGCCCTTGAGCGACTGCGCGCAACCCTTGCCGACGTCGCCGTAGCCGCAGATCACTGCCACCTTGCCTGCGATCATGACGTCGGTGGCCCGGTTGATGCCGTCGATCAACGAGTGTCGGCAGCCGTAGAGGTTGTCGAACTTCGACTTCGTGACCGAGTCGTTGACGTTGATCGCCGGGAACAGGAGCGTGCCCGCGGCGTGCATCTGATAGAGGCGGTGCACACCGGTCGTGGTCT
>DASPTH010000358.1:0-8054 GCA_035623515.1 Acidimicrobiia bacterium | reverse complement strand
GCACACCGCCGCCGTGCCGACGGCGACCATCGACGACGACCCCATCACGGCAACGACTCCCGAGCATGCGAGCGCGGCGGCGAGCGTCGAGAGCGCGCGGTTGCCCGCGTTGTACGCCATGCGGACGTAGGCCCGCTGGCGCCAGTGCACGAGGTCGCACGGTCCCGCGAGCAGCGCGAGGAGCCACGGGCCGGTGACGGGGCTGGCCTCGCGCCAGCCGATGACGGCCGCGAGCAGCACCGCGACCTCGGCGGTGACGGCGAGCTCGGTGGGGAACAACGCGTAGCGGTTGACGGCGCACGCGAGCAACACCGCGAGCAGTACGTAGACGCCCGGCGGCGGGAGACCACCGTCGATGGCCGCAACCGCGCCACCGGCCGCGAGCGCGGCAACGAACAGGGCAATCGCGAACACGCGCCAACGTCCGTTCTCGCGAGTGACGTCGAGGTCGGCGTTCGTCTCGGGCGTCGCGAGCCGTGGCGTCATCGTGCGCCCAGGCCCGCGGGCTCCGCCGCCTCCTCGGCCCGGCGCGCCCCCGGCCACGCGAGGCCACTGCACGCTCCGAGCGCGCCGACGAGGAGTGCGAGGCCCCAACCGCGGCCTTCGAGCGCGAGCGCGGGATACGCCAGCACGACGGCCACAGTGGCCGTGCACACGAACGCGGAGTCGCGCACACGCCGGCGCGGCGCGAACCGCCACTGGCGGACACCGACCATCGCCATCGTCGCCACCGCGCACGCGACCGCCGAGGCCGCGAACACCAAGCCGTCGCGGGGTGCCGGAAGGAACTGCGCCGCGCACGCGAGCCCGAGCGCGAGGGCGTCGGCGCCGAGCAGCGCGAGACGCGGCGTGGGCGCGCGCGTGCAACGGCGCAGCCACCGGCCGGCCCACGGGAGCGACCCCCAACGCGCGGCCGTCGCGGCAGCGGCGAACAGCCCGACGCCGAAGACCACGGCTCCCCCACCGCCGATCACGCGCCACAGGAACGCGAGCGCGACCGACGCCGCGACGAGCGGCGCCGTCCAGACGAGGCGCGCCGCGGGCGTGACCACGGCGAACTCGAACACGAGCGCGGCGGCCACGACCGCGGCGCGGCTCGGGCGGGCGTCGACCACCGCGGCGCCGCCCGCAGCCGCGACGCCGGCGAGGGCCGGCGCCCACCACCGGCCGTTCCATCCGACGATCGCAGCAGTCGCGGTCGCGACGACCGCGGCGATCACGGCCGCCGCGAGCTCGGCACCGACGCCGACGACGAGGCCGGCCACGACCGCGGTCACGACCAGTGGAGGCACCGGTTGCCGGTGATCGGTGCGCAGCTCGAGTCCGACGGCGAGTGCGACCCCGACGATGCCCACGAGTGCGACCGGCTCCGGCAGCGGCGCGACCAGCGCGACCACACCGATGACGACGAGCGCGCAACCGGCGACCGGCGCCGCCATCCCGAGTCCCCGTCGCGCGCGCACGAGCACGAGCTCGGGGACGAACGGCGCCGGCAGCAGCAGGACGGCGCCTGCCCACCAACCCGCCTCGGCTGCCACCCAGCCCGCGGCGGCGCCGCAGAGCCCGAGCGGCACGGTGAGCGAGTCGTACAGGAGGTCGTCCCGCACCGCGTCTCGGGGCGAGCGTCCGCGCAACCCTTCGAACCCGACGAAGAACACGAGGTCGACGAGCGCGAGCGCCAGCGCCGCCGCGAGAGCACCGAGCGCGAAACCGAGCGTGTGAGCGTCCACAGCGGAGCGCACCGCCGAGAACGCGACCGCGGCGAGCAACGCCGCGAGCATGCGGTTGCCCGAGTTGTACGCCATGCGCCAGAAGGCCCGCTGGCGCCAGTGGACGAGGTCGAGTGGACCGCACGAGAAGGCGACCGCCCACGGACCGAGCAGTGCCGGGCGTGACGCGAGCCCGCCGCCGGACGCGCCGGCGAACCCGACGACGGCCGCCACGAGCACCGCCGCCTCGGCTGTGGCCGACCACTCGCTCGGGAAGAACGCGAGTCGGTTGAGGCTCAGGGCGACGAGCGCGCCGAGCAGCAGCACCGGCCATGCCTCGGGCCACGGCGCGCCGGCCACGGCGAGCGCCCCGCCGGTGCCGGCGCCGAGCGCGAACAGCGCCCACGCATAGCCGCGCAGTCGTGTGGAGACCCGCGGCGGGTCGTGCTCGGCGACCGCCGTCACCACATGGCCGTTGCTCGTGCCCGTCACCCGCTCGCTTCCCCCGCGGCCCCTTCGGCCGCGCCCTCTCGCTAGAGCAGTTCGACGTCGCCCATGCTCGAGGCCCACCCGGACCGGTCGGGCAGGGGCGCCCCGGTGAGGGACCGGCCGACCAGCACCGGCCCCACCAGGGGAAGACGCACGAACCGGTCGCGCGTCACGCGCGAACCCTGGAGGCGGATCAGGTAGTCGGCCACGCGGCTGCGGGCCAGGTCCCCCACGAGGGCCGTCGCCACCCCGGGGTCGCCGTGCGGTACGAGCACGTCGCCGACGGTCGCTTCCACCGCGCGACCGCGCCGGCGGAGGCGGAACAGCACCATCCCCCCCGCCGGCGAGGTCCCGTGGAGCAGCGCCCGGTACCCGAGATCCGGGTGGCCGTAACGCCACGCGAGGTAGTCGGGGGTGCGGCGGGTCGACAGCCCGCGAGGCGCCGGTTGCGCGCGCAGGAGCCGCGCGACGGCGTCCCGATCGGTGAGCGCCGCCGGTGCGTCGTCGCCGGGCCCACCGGCGACGAACCCGCGCCCGGCCGGATGACGAGCGGTCGGGAGGACCGCGACACTACGCCCGCGACACAGGCGCACGGCCGCGTGCAGGCGCCCGATCTGCTCCCAGCCCATCTTCGAGTACCCGGGGAGGCTCTGTCGGTTGGGCGTGTTGAACACGAACTCGCAACCCTCGGCACGGAGCTCGTCGAGCGCGCCCAGGGTCAACCGCGTGAAGATGCCGCGTCCCTGGTAGTCGGGATCGGTCGCGGTGTCGACCGCGCGCGCGGCGACGTGGACGCGACCGTCGGGTCCGCAGAACTCCCATCGCAGGAACGCCCGGAACCCGACGACCCGGGTGCCGGCGACTGCGATCCACATCGGTGACACACCGAAGGGATTCGCCGTGTGCTTCCACTCGAGATAGCGCGTGTCGGCGTCGGTCCACCCGAGCGCGCGCCGGAGGAGCGGGAGTACATCGGGAAAGTCCGTGGGCGACGCGCGCCGTGTGACGACATCGGGGACGGCGGCTGAGGACATCGCGTCTAGTGTCCGCGCGCGTGGGTGCCGCGCGGACCGCCGTCAAGGCAGCCGCGGCGGCGGTGGACCAGGTGCGGCGGCCGCCACCTGGGCTCGTCGTGCTCGTCTACCACCGCGTGGGGCGACGGACCGGCATCGAGGTCGACCTGCCGCTCGCGACCTTCCGCGGGCAGATCGCCGAGCTCGCGAGCACCGCTCGCGTCGTCTCGCTGACCGACGGCCTGGCGCGCCTCTCGGCCGACGATGCGCCGCTCCACACGATCGTCTCGGTGACCTTCGACGACGGCACCGCCGACTTCGCCGACGCGGCCCTGCCCGTGCTCGTCGAGCACCGCGTGCCCGTAACGCTCTACGTCGCCACCGACTTCGTCGAGTGCGCACGACCGTTCCCGAACGACGGAGTGCCGCTCACCTGGTCGGCGCTGCGGGACGCGGTCGCGACCGGGCTGGTCGACGTCGGCTCGCACACGCACACGCACGCGCTGCTCGACCGGTTGCCGACCGATCGCGTGGCCGACGAGCTCGACCGATCCGTCGAGCTCATCGGCGAACACGCCGGTACACGCGCGCGCCACTTCGCGTACCCGAAGGCAGTTCCGGGCTCTGCCGGCGCGGACGCGCTCGTGCGTACGCGGTTCGAGTCGGCCGCGCTCGCGGGTACGCGCGTGAACCGTCCCGGGGCCGACCCCTACCGCCTCGCACGATCGCCGCTGCAGTACGCGGACGGGATGCGCTGGTTCCGTCACAAGGCCGCCGGTGGGCTCGCGTTCGAAGACACGCTGCGCCGTGTGCTCAACCGCGGCCGGTACGCGGGCGCGACGACATAGCGAGCACGCCGTCGACGACGCGGTCGACGTCGGCGTCGGTCATCGCGGAGCCGCTCGGGAGGCACAGGCCGGTGCGGAAGATCTGCTCGGCCACCCGGCCGCCGCGCACGGGGCAGCCCGCGAACAGCGGCTGGAGGTGCATGGGCTTCCATGCCGGGCGCGCCTCGATGTCGAGGGTCTCGAGATGCTCGCGGATCTCGCCCGGTGACGCGCCGAACTCGGACTCGGCGACGGTGATGACGGTGAGCCAGTTGGTCGGCACGCTGTCGGGCGCGTCGGGCATGAAGTCGATGCCCGGTGTGTCACCGAGCGCGTCGCGATAGCGCTGCTTGATGGCGCGCCGCCGCGCCACCTTCTCGTCGAGCCGCGCGAGCTGGCCACGACCGATCGCCGCGAGCAGGTTGCTCATCCGGTAGTTGAAGCCCGTCTCCGAGTGCTCGTAGTGCGGCGCAGGGTCACGCGCCTGAGTGGCGAGCCGGCGCGCGTGCGCCGCGAGCTCACGATCGTCCGACACGAGCATGCCGCCTCCGCTCGTGGTGATGATCTTGTTCCCGTTGAACGAGAAGGCGCCGAACGTGCCGAACGTGCCGCAGGCGCGACCCCGGTAGCTGGCACCCAGCGCCTCGGCGGCGTCGTCGACCACCGGTACCCCGTGCCTCGCGCAGGCGTCGAGGATCGGGTCCCAGGTGACGCTCTGCCCGTAGAGGTCGACACCGATCACGACCGCGGGGGCCTGACCGCGGCCGCTTCGAGCGTCCAACTCGTCGGCGACGAGCTGCGGATCGAGGTTCCAGGTGGCCTCGTCGACGTCGAGGAACACGGGGCACGCGCCGACGTAGCGCACCACGTTGGCCGTGGCGACGAAGGTGAGCGTGGGCAGGATCACGTCGTCACCGGCGCCGACTCCGAGTAGCAACAACGCGAGATGGAGCGCGGCGGTACCACTCGAGAGCGCCACCGCGTCACGCGCGCCGAGCCGCACCGCGAACTCACGCTCGAACGCGTCGACGTGTGGACCGAGCGGCGCGATCCAGTTGGAGTCGAAGGCATCGAGCAGCAACGCGCGCTCTTCGTCGCCGACGTCGGGTGGCGACAGGAACAGGCGGTCCACCGGACGACGGTACTCTTCTCGGTGACGGAGCGAGCGGTGCCGAGGTCGCCTGCCGGCCGAGCAGGAGCGAGCTCGAGCAGGCCGGACATCCCGGCTCGCAGCGAGCGACCAGTGGTGCAGAGCGACGGGGGCACGCGAGTGCGCGTGTTGGTAACCGGGGGTGCAGGGTTCATCGGCGCCAACCTGTGCAGCGCGCTCTCGGCCTCGGGCGTCGATGTGGTCGCGCTCGACGACCTCTCGACAGGAAGCAAGGACAACCTGCGTGGTGTCGCGGTCGAATTCGTCGAAGGCACGATCCTCGACGCCGCGGCCCTCGACCACGTGGCGCGCGGAGCCGACGCGATCGTGCACCTCGCGGCGCGCCCGTCGGTACCTCGGTCGCTCGCCGACCCGATGGCCTCACACGTCGCCAACGCGACGGGGACGGTCGAAGTGCTCGAGGCAGCACGGAGAGCGGATCATGTTCCGCACGTGATCGTCGCGTCGTCGTCGTCGGTGTACGGCGCCGACCCGAGACTCCCGGAGCGCGAGGACCTGCCGACGGCCCCGCTCAGCCCGTACGGAGCCAGCAAGCTCGCGGCCGAGTCGTACGCGCTCGCGTACCAGCACTCGTTCGGTCTCCCTGTGCTCGCGTTCCGGTTCTTCAACGTGTTCGGCCCCCTGCAGGACGCCGGCCACGCGTACGCCGCAGTCGTGCCGGCGTTCGTGTCGGCCGCGCTCGCCGGTGAGCCGCTCGTGATCCACGGTGACGGGCACCAGACCCGGGACTTCACGTTCGTGGGCACGGTTGCGACCTTGCTCGCCGACGCGCTGGCCCGGCGCGTGACCTGCCTCGACCCGGTGAACCTCGCGTTCGGCACCCGAACCGAGATCCTCGAGCTGGCCGGGCTCGTGAGCGACGAGGTGGGCGTGCCGCTCGCGGTCGAGCACGCGGAGGCCCGCCGCGGTGACGTGCGCCACTCGCAAGCCGACTCGACCCGCGTTCGGGCGTTGTTCCCCGACGTCGCACCGGTTGCGTTGGTCGAGGCGCTCCGCGCCACGGTGGCGTGGTTCCGCGCCGAGCGCGCGGCCGGGTAACACGACGGTGGCGAAGCGGGCGTTCGATGTCGCCGGTGCCGTGTCGCTCCTCGTTCTGCTGTCGCCGATCGCGGCCGTGGTCGCGCTGGCGGTGTGGCTCCGGCTCGGGCCACCGGTGCTGTTCCGGCAGACCCGCCCGGGCCGCGGCGGTCGCCCGTTCACGCTGTTGAAGTTCCGCACGATGACCGAGCAGCGCGACGCCCGGGGCGACCCACTTCCCGACGAACGACGCCTCACCGCGCTCGGGCGCGTCCTGCGCCGCACGAGCCTCGACGAGCTGCCCGAGCTCGTCAACGTGCTCACGGGCGACATGAGCCTGGTGGGGCCGCGGCCCCTCCTGATGGAGTACCTCCCCCTGTACTCGCCCGAGCAGATGCGCCGTCACGACGTTCGCCCGGGCATCACCGGCTGGGCGCAGGTGAACGGCCGGAACGCGCTCACCTGGGAGGACAAGTTCGCGCTCGACGTGTGGTACGTGGACCATCACTCGCTGCGCCTCGACTCCACCATCCTCGCCCGGACCGTCGGGCAGGTGCTGAGCGGACGAGGCGTGTCCGCCCCGGGTCACGCGACCACCGAACGGTTCCGAGGTTCCTCGTGCACACCGTGATCGTCGTCGGCGGCGGCGACCAGGGTCGCCAGGTCATCAGCGCGCTCGAAGCCGGGTCGGACGCCGGCATCGTGGGCGTGCTCGACCACTCCATCGCGCACGACACGCTCGTGAGCGGCCACCCGGTCGTCGGTACCGAGGACGATCTCGCGTCGTGCGCGCGCCGCCACAATGCGAACGCCTTCGTCGTCGCGGTTGGGGACAATGCCGTGCGTGGCGCGCTGTTCGAACGGCTCACCTCGGCGTGCCCCGACCTCGCCCCGCTCACCGTCGTGCACCCCGACGCGTCGATCGCGCGTGACGCGCACGTCGGCGCCGGCTCGATCGTCCTCGCCGGCGCGGTCGTGAGCAACGGCTGCACCCTCGGGCGGGGGGTGCTGCTCGGCACCCTGTCGTCGGTCGACCACGACTGCGTGGTCGACGACTTCGCGAGCCTCGCCCCGGGCGTGCACACCGGCGGCACCGTGCGCATCGGCTCGCGCACCGCGCTCGGCGTCGGTGCGAGCGTGGTGCACGGCGTGACCATCGGCGCCGACTCGGTGGTGGGCGCCGGCGCACTCGTGCTCGCCGACGTTCCCGATCGGGTCGTCGTGTTCGGCGCACCCGCGCGCGTCGCGCGCAGCCGCGAGCCCGGAGAGCCCTATCTCTGACGTGCGCTGCCGCATCGTTCTCGCCGCCTCGCTCCTCGGCCTCGTCGGCCTCGGTTTGGCGCCGACGCCCGCGAGCGCGGCGACGCGCACGGCCGTCATCCGCCTCACCGTCGACGGCCAGCCGCGCACGTACCGTCTCCACGGCGTGACCCGCTCGGGTCCGCAAGCGCTGGTGATCGTGCTGCACGGCGCGGGCGCGACCGCGAAGGAGGTCGAACGCCGCTACCACTGGGATCCCCTCGCCGACCGCGAAGGCTTCGCCGTCGCGTACCCGCAGGCGATCCTGCGCCGCTGGGACGAGACCGGGACGGGCGACGTCGACTTCCTCCGCACGCTGATCACCGACGTCTCGGCACGAACGCCGATCGATCCCGCCCGGGTCTACGTCACGGGTATCTCGAACGGGGGCGTGATGACCTACCGCGCCGGGTGCGCGTTGGCGGGGACCGTGGCCGCCATCGGTCCCGTCGCCGCGTGGTTCCCTGACTGCCTCCCGGCGACCGCCGTCTCGGTGATCCACATCCACGGGCTCGAGGACCACGTGCTC
>DASPTH010000357.1:0-2860 GCA_035623515.1 Acidimicrobiia bacterium | reverse complement strand
GAGGGCGCCGTCGTTGGTGATGGTGCCGGCGGAGTTGGTGAGCGTGTGCAGCGACCACGAGCCGCCGGCGGCGATGGTGACGGTGCCGGTGTTGGTGGCGCCGAGGGCGCCGAAGAGATCGCTCGTGGTGCAGCTGATGGTGAGGGTGCCGGTGTTGTCGAGGGTGCCGTTGGTGAGGGTGGCGGTGCAGGGTCCGGTGACGGTCTGGAGGCTGCCGGTGTTGTGGAGGGTGTGGCCGCGGAGGTCGAGGATGTGGCTGCCCAGGGTGATGGTGCCTTGGTTGGTGAGGTCGTTGGAGAGGAGGACGGTCGTGTCGATGTCGAGGCTCTGGTCGATGGTGAGTGGGCTGCCGGTGAGGGAGACACCGCCGCCGGTGGCGCGCATGTGGGCAGCGCCGGTTCCGGTGAGGGTGATGGTGTGGCTGGCGTCGACGGGGTTGTTGGTCACGGCGCCGTTGCCTTGGGTGTAGTCCCCGGCCGCGAGGGCGCCGTCGTTGGTGATGGTGCCGGCGGAGTTGGTGAGCGTGTGCAGCGACCACGAGCCGCCGGCGGCGATGGTGACGGTGCCGGTGTTGGTGGCGCCGAGGAGGCCGAAGAGGTCGGCGGTGGTGCAGCCGATGGTGAGGCTGCCGGTGTTGTCGAGGGTGCCGTTGGTGAGGGTGGCGGTGCAGGGTCCGGTGACGGTCTGGAGGGTGCCGGCGTTGTGGAGGGTGTGGCTTCCCAGGTCCAGCGCCGAACCGTCACCCAATGACAGCACGCCCTGTGCGCTGAGCGAGGAGTCCGCGGCGAGATCGAGCGCATGAGCCTCGAGGTCGAGCGTCTGGCTGTTCGCGCTGCCGCCGAGCTGGAGCGAGTCGATCGACACGTCGACGTCGAGGGTGACGGTGTAGCTCGCGCTGTCAGCCGTGATGCACACGTCGTCGGTCGAGGTCGGCGCCGTGCCGCCGGTCCACTTGGATCCGTCCGACCAGTTGCCGTCGACGGCGGCGGCCCAAGACTTCGTACACGTCGTGGCGCCGGCACGCGCGGCGGGCAACGCGAAGAGCCCCGCGAGCGCGAGCGCGGCAACCGCGGCGAGGACGACGCCGCGTCGCAACGAAGGGAAAATGCACGTCGCCGGCGTGTCCATCCCGGGCCCTCCCCAACTCGCTACCGGTCTGAACCCCGCCTCGACCGGGAGCATAGAGGTCTGGACGACGGTTGAAAAGACTTCCCCTCTCGCAACTTGCGTCACCCACCGACGTATGGCGCCGGTTGCTGACGCAACTTCGCTGATGGCGGGTCAGCGGGCGATGCGGTCGGGCGTGCGCGTGGAGGTCTCCTGGACGCCACGCCAAACGGCGACGGCCTCGTCACGGGGCAGGGCGAGGGTGCCGCGGAAGATCATCTCGTCGTCGGGGTGCGAGAAGCAGACCGGCTGCCCGTTCCCGAGCGCGTCGTAGGACGTGACGGCGACGTCCTCCGGCGGCGAGGCGGCGAGCAGGCGGGCGCGGGCGCGCTCGAGCGGGTCGTCGCTGTCGCGGCCGCCGGCCAGCGCGGGGTCGAGCGTGGCCTGGAAGGCCGCGTAGTTCGGCGAGAGCGTGGGGCCCACCATGATCGTGGTGACATCGACGCCCTGCTCGCCGAGCTCGGTCCACAGCGTCTCCGCGAGGATCCACTCGAACGCCTTGCCCGCGTTGTAGGTACCGAAGTTGATCGCCCCGGCGATCCCGCCGTTCGAGCTCACCATGACGATGCCACCGCGTCCGCGGTTGACCATCCGCCGTGCGAGCAGGTTGCACAGGATGATCGGGGTCGCGCAGTTGACGGTGACGCTGGCGAGCTGATCCGCGAGCGGCACGTCGAGGAACCGGCCGTGCATGGCGATCGCCGCGTTGTACACGAACAGGCCCACGTCGAGCTCTCGAGTCGCGTCGGCCACGACGTCGCCGATGTCGGCGCGCTCGAGATCGGCGACGAGCGGCCGCGTCTCCACGCCGTGCTCGTTGCTCACCTCGGCCGCGGTCTCGCGGAGGAGCGCCTCACCCCGCGCCATCATCACGACGTTCAGGCCGCGCCGCGCCGCCTCGTGCGAGAAGGCGCGCCCGATGCCCATCGAGGCGCCGGCAACCAGCGCCCACGGCCCGTAGCGTTCCGAGAACTCGGTCATCGGGCCATCCTTCCAGTGATGCGGTCGCGTTGACAACGCGACGAGGGGTCGGTCACGATCCTTCGTTCATGGACCGGGACCGGCTGGCGACGCTGTTCGACCTCAC
The DNA here is from genome assembly GCA_035623515.1 of Acidimicrobiia bacterium. Classification (GTDB taxonomy): domain Bacteria; phylum Actinomycetota; class Acidimicrobiia; order IMCC26256; family DASPTH01; genus DASPTH01. Next base: position 606 of record DASPTH010000357.1, on the reverse strand, counting down.
CGGCCGGGTCGCGATCGTCACCGGTGGGACGCGGGGCATCGGGCGGGCGATCGCCGAGGGTTACGTGTGCGCGGGTGCCAGGGTCGTCGTGGCGAGCCGGAAGGCAGATGCGTGCGCGGAGACCGAGTCATACCTCACGGACGCGCTCGGCGGCGAGGCCCTCGGTGTGCCGACCCACTTGGGCGACCTCGACGCGCTGCGGGCCCTGGTCGACGCGACCGTCGCGCGGTTCGGGCAGCTCGACATCGTCGTCAACAACGCGGCCAACGCGCTGACCCTGCCGCTCGGCCAGTTCACGCCCGAGGCGTGGGACAAGTCGTTCGCGGTGAACCTGCGCGGTCCGGTGTTCCTGATCCAGGCTGCGCTCCCGTACCTGAAGGAGAGCCCGAACGCCGCCGTGGTGAACGTGCTGTCGGCGGGCGCGTTCCTCGCGTCCGCGCACGTCTCGATGTACTCGGCGGCCAAGGCGGGAATGCACGCGTTCACACGCGCGATGGCGCGGGAGTGGGCGCCGTTCGGCATCCGGGTGAACGCGCTCGCGCCCGGCACGGTCGACACCGACATGGTGCGCGCCAGCGGTCCCAAGGGCGCGGCGCAGATGGCGAA
>DASPTH010000245.1:0-6012 GCA_035623515.1 Acidimicrobiia bacterium | reverse complement strand
CCGAGGAGCTCGCCGTCGGAGGGTCTCGGAAGTCGCGGGTCGCAGCCGGTCGGCGTGTCCGTGAGGGCGGCACCGAGGAACGGGTAGTCCCGCGACGCCTGCCGGTACTCCTTCACGAACTGGTCGAAGGTCTCCATCGGGTCGGGCGAGTCCGCGCAGAGGATGACGCCCGACGACTCGGCGAGGCTGTCGTAGGTACCGTCCGGGCTGCGGCCGTTGTACTCGTCGGCGAGCGCGAGCAAGCCCGAACCGTCGCCGTGCTCGGCGAGCGCCAACGATGCCGCGAGCTCGGGCCAGCCGTACTGCCGGTCGTACAGGGCCGACACGAGCGCGGTGTAGAAGGCGCCGACGCCGGCGCGCCGCTTCTGCCGCTGGCCGTCGTCCCGATAGGTCGGGAGGGTCAGGCCCCGCTCGAACCGGTCACGGAGCGTCGCCAGCGCCTTGCTCGGGCGCCCGCCCGAGTGGAAGTCACACCCCGAGCGGCGGGCACAGTCCGCGAGGAACTGGTCGAGCGCGTGCTCGAAGCCCGCCGCATCCTCGCCCGCCTCGCTCGTCTGGCTCTCCGACAAGTCGACGGCACCGTCGAGCACGAGGCGCCCGACACGCTCCGGGAACTGCTGCGCGTACACCGCGCCGATGGCGGTGCCGTAGGAGTAGCCGAGGAACGTCAGACGGGCGTCGCCCAGGGCCGCGCGCAGCGCGTCGAGGTCGCGGGCGACGTTGCGGGTCCCGACGCGCGCCAGCCACGAGCCGTAGCGGTCGACGCAACGCCGGACCACGTCGATGCCGTCGTACGTGCCGTTGTAGAACGCCCGGAGCTGCGCGGTCGTGGACGGCGTCGGGTCGACCGCGTTCAGCGTGTCTTCCTCGGCGTTGCTCAGGCAATCGATCGGGTCCGAGTGACCCGTGCCCCGCGGGTCGAAGCCCACGATGTCGTACCGGTCGCGGATCGCGCCCGGAACGTCGCCGACGAACGAGCGTACGGAGGTCGCACCCGGGTCGCCGGGACCGCCGAAGTTCACCACGAGTGAGCCGATGCGGCGGCGCGGGTCGCGGGCCCGCGCGCGAGTCACTGCGATGCGTACGGTCCCCGCCGCGGGGTTGCCGTAGTCGACGGGGACGAGGAGCCCGCCGCACTCGAAGCTGTGCCCGCACGCCCGCCAGCGGATCCCGGTGGCGCTCGGCGATGCCGCGGTGCCGGCGGCGACCGACGGTACGCCCGGCGCGAACACGATCGAGAGCAGGACCACGGGCGCGACGAGCAGGGCCGACACTCGGGGCACCCGCCGAAATGTACCGGCGGACCCGGTGGCAGTAGCTTCAGCCGGTGGCGACGTTCCTCAGTCCCGAGTGGATCGATCTCGTGCGCGTGTCCGCGCCGTCGTTCGCCACCAGCGTCGAGTGCGCGGTCACGGGAGCGCCCGCCGGCGACGTGCGGCTCCACGCCGGCGTCGAAGGCATCGGGGCCGGCTCGCTCGACGGCGCGGAGGTGGCGCTGACGGTGCCGTACGCCGACGCCGCCGCGATCGTGCGGGGCGAGCTCGAGCCCAGCGTCGCGTTCATGCAGGGCCGCATGAAGACGGCCGGCGACCCCGGTCGCCTCCTCGATCTGCTCGCCGCCAGTGCCACACCCGCGTTCCGCGAGGCGTTGGCACGTGTCGCCACCGACACGGAATTCTGACGGCGCCTCGCTGCCGTCAGGCGGCGCGCTGGAGGTCGCGCAGCTCGCGCCAGCCGATCAGCGTGGCGTGCGCTCGGGCGATCATCTCGCGCAGCGACGGGTCGCCGAGGTAAGCGGCGTCCTCGACCCGGCCGCTCCAGTCGGGCGACGACGCGCGGAGCTCGTCGGTGTCGGCGGCGGGGTGGAGAGACACCTCGGTGACACCGGGCGTCAGCTCGAACAGCAGGCGCTCGAACTGCCGTTGCGCGCCCGGCGGGCACACCAGCACGCGGTCGGGGAACACGGCCCCCTCCTCGGCGGCCAGTCGGCGGAACGGGAAGCCGGCGATGCGCTCGGCCTCGGCGTCACCGAGGCGCATCGGCAAGCCGAACTCGACCGCGAGCTCGAGGTACACGTCGAAGAAGTCCGGTCGCTGTTCGAGGGTCCCGAGATGGCTCGTCACGTGGCTGACGTCGAAGCCCCACATGATCGCCCGCTCGATCTGCGCGCGTGCCTCCCGCCGGACCTCGTCGAGGTCGGCGTGCTCCCAGGCGTCCTCGATCGTGCGTGGGAAGCCGCCGTCGCCGTCGAGCAGGCTCGGTGCGTGCGTGATCGGTCCCCACCGGTACGTCTCGAACTGTGCGTTCAGCGTGAGCTCCACACCCACGTCCTCGCCGCGGTACCGAGCCGCCGCATCGCGTGACCACGGGCACGGCACCATGAGGGACCCGCTGGTCGCGACGCCGTCGCGGAGTGCCTCGTACACTGCGACGTTCGCCGAGTGCGTACAGCCGAGGTCGTCGCACGTGATGATCAGCAACGACGCGTCGGGTGCATGACCGAGGCGTTCGGCGAGCGTTCCCATTCCGTGCCGGATCGTACTGCCGGCACCCTCGAACCCTTGCCGCCAGACACCGTCGATACTGTGTCGCCGGTGCGTCACGTCCTCGTCGCCGGTGTGCTCGCGCTCGCGCTGGCGGGGTGCTCCGGGGGGTCGTCCACCTCCAGTGCGCCCACCACCACACCTGCGCCCGCGCCGTCCACTGCACCCGGCGCCGCACCCGCGCCCGCGTCGAGTGCTTCTCCCGCGAGCACGGCGACCACCGAGCCGTGCGCGGGGTTCCGCGGCGGCACCGCGCCGGCCCAGTCGGCGGGACGACGCGTCGCCGGCCTCTTGACCGACGCCGAGGCCGGCACCGCGGGCTGCCTCGACGAGGTCACCTTCTCGTTCCAGTCACTCGGCGACGGCACGCCACCCGGGTACGTCGTGCAGTACGAGGATCCACCGTTCTCCGACGGCGACCCGCCGGACACGGTGCCGCTCGACGGCAACGCGTTCCTGAGCGTGACCATGACGCCCGCCGCGAGCGTCGACGTCACGCAACCGGACCATCCGGCCACCTACCTCGGCGGCCTGCTGCTGCAGTACGGCGATCACCACCATCTCGTCGAGGTCCGCAAGTTCGACGACGCGCTCGGCAGCGTGCGGTGGGTGATCGCGCTCGACGGGAAGCGACCGTTCATCGTCGACTCGGCGATGAACCCGACGCGCATCACCGTCTACATCGGATGACGCGCGTGTGCCGCGTCAGCGCATGTCGAGCACGATCTTGCCGAATACTGCGTCGGCCGCCAGCAGGTCGTACGCCGCCTCCGCCTCCTCGAGCGGGAACGTCTGGGCCACGATCGGGCGGACGGTGCCCGCGGCGAGGAGCGGGAGAACATCTCGCGCGAATGCCTCGGTCGCGACGCGCTTCTCCTCGATGCTGCGGGCGCGGAGGACGGTTCCGCGCACCGTGAGGCGCTTCGACATCAGCATGCCGATCTCGAGGTTGGCGTGCGCGCCCGCCTGCGACGCCACGATGACGATCCGGCCGAGGCGGTTCGCGGCCCGGACGTCGGTGACGACGTACGGGCCGCCGACCAGGTCGACGGTCACGTCGATCGGTCCCGCCGCGGCGGTGATCTCCTCCGCGAGGGCCAGGGGATCGAGGTCGCGCGGGGCGAGCACGGCGTGCTCGAGCCCGAGGCCGCGGCACTGGTCGAGCTTCTTCGCGGTGCGTGATGTGCCCACCACCATGCATCCCATCGCGTGCGCGAGCTGGATGGCGGCGGTGCCGACGCCGGAACCGGCTGCGTGCACGAGCACGACCTCGCCGGCACGCAGCCCGGCCTGAGTGACCATCGCGTCGTGTGCCGTGACGAACACCTCGGGGACGCCGCCCGCCGCTACGAGGTCGACGTCGTCGGGCACCGGCACGCAGTGCACGGCCGGCACGGTGAGCACCTCGGCCTGGCCGCCCCCGCCCACGAGGCCCATCACCTGGTCGCCGAGCGCCGGGGAATCGACCCCGGGCCCGAGCGCCTCCACCACGCCCGCGAATTCCAGCCCGGGCACGTCGGCCGGCACGCCCGGCGGTGCCGGGTAGTGGCCGATGCGTTGCACGAGGTCGGCGCGATTCAGACCGGCGCCGTGCACCCGCACGAGGACCTCGCCCCTCTGGGGCTCGGGTTCGGGACGAGTGACGACGTGCAGCTCGTGGTCGACGATCGCTAGCGCCCGCACGCGTTCGGAACGCTACCGTGCCCGGAGTGAACGCACCCGCGCTCGCCTTTCTCGACGACGAAGGCGAAGAGGTGGTGCTCGACACCGGCGAGGCCGCGGCCCTGTTCACGCTCACCAGCGGCCTCGAGGGAGCCACCGTGTCGGCGTGCCCGCGGTGCCGGAGCCGGATCGTCGCGGTCGTCGCGCTCGTCGACGTGCTCCGCGACGCTCCACCCTTCGCACGGAGCAGCGAGCTCGTCGAGCTCGCCGACGACGCGCCCACACTGCACCTGTACGTGCGCGACCTCGAAACGATCTGTGAGCACGGCGGATGGCGCGACCCCGGCTACGACGAGTGGGCCGACGCCATCGACGACCTCGTCGGGTCGTGAGGCGCGCGCCGGGGCGCGGCGCTCGACTCAGCGCGGGATGCGCGGGCGCTTGAACTCGTTGAGCTCGGACCAGGTGAGGAACTCGAGCATCCGCGCGAGGTCGTCGACGTCGCCGCGGCTCATGAAGCGGACGAAGGCCGCCTGGCCGTCCTCCCAGAAGGTCGGGACCCCGAACACGCCGTGCTGGTCGACGCACTCCGTGTGCTCGGCCTGGAGAGTCTTCAGTGGCCGGCCGCTCCACGCCTCTTCGGCGACCTTGTCGGCGTCGAGGCCGGCGGCCGCCACCGCCTCCTTGAGCACGTCCTCCTCGCCGAGTTGCTTGCCGTGCTCGTGCCGCGCCGCGAACAGCTCGATGTGGGCATCGAAGAAGGCGTCGCCGAACGTGTCGCGCACCGCGATGCCGTACAGCAGCGCGCGCATCCCGCTCCCCCAATCGGCCGGGTCGCGTTCCCACATCGCCGGCTCGCCCTCGGACACGTGCACCTGGTCGAGCGAGAACGGCACGAATCGGAACTCGATGTCGGTGCCCCCGCGGATCGCGTTGATGGCGGCGAGGTTGCCGTTGTAGGCGAAGGGGCAACGGTAGTCGAACGTGACTGCGACGGAGCGGGCCACGGAGAACCTCCCGATCGGGACCGTGCTGCTGACGCATCGAGGCTACCCGACGAGGTCGCAGAGGTCGGTGGGGCCGGCGGTCGGCAGCGTGAGGACCAGCAGGTCGTCGGCGGTCGCGGCGCTCATCACCGCGTCCTGCCCTCGTGCCAGCACCGAGTAGACGATCTCGCCCTCGACACCGTGGCGCGGGTCGCGGAGGCGCGCGCCCAGCAGACCCTCGCCGCGGATACCGAACGTGCCCGGACCGTCGAGCCGGAGCACGACCTCGTTGCCAGGGTGCGCGCGCACCTGCAGGCAGCCCTGCGAGCCGGGTGCGACGGTCGCGCGACGTGTCGACACGAGGTGCGCGACGCGTGCAGGCGGGACGACTGCCCTCGGGCCGACGACGAGGTCGAGGCGCGCGAGGACGGTGAGGAAGTCGCGCGCGGTCGCCTCGCGGAGAGGCGGGAGCTTCCCGTCGCGGTCCATGGCGACGATCTTGTCCACCGTGACCTGCGGTTCGAAGGCGTTGAGGGGCCGGGCGAGCAAGAACATCTGCCCGTCGCGCACGAGCGCCGCGGTCGCGAGGACCGCGCCGCGGTCGCTGCGTTTGCCGGGGCGCGCGAGGGCGGCCTGATGGTCGAGCTTGCGCGTCTGGCCGACCAGGAGCGCGATCGTGATCGCGGCGAGCAGGATCCGGCGCCCGCGGCTGCCGCGGAACAAGCTCTCCCCGGCACGCACCACCAGCGGCAGCACGAACGCCAGCGTCACGTATGCGTAGCGCGACTCCGCCGGGTCGATCCCGAGCAGGTTGCCCCGCC
>DASPTH010000244.1:0-5879 GCA_035623515.1 Acidimicrobiia bacterium | reverse complement strand
CCGCGCTCGGGGACTGGAGTTCTGAGGCTAGCGAACCGCTCGGCATCGCTCCGAGCTGAACCGCCCCACATCGCCGGATCGAAGGCGCGCGGAAGTGATGCGATCGGGGCGATCGCCGCGGCGATTCGGTGAGCGTTCTGTCGGCGCGTTCGGGGCGTGCCACATCGCGGCGACTCGTTACGGGAGCCGTTCGGGGTTGGTGGCGAGGTAGTCGTCGATGTGGGTGCGGGTGTAGGTGTAGGCCTGGTCTTCGGTCATGGCCGCGCCTTGTGCGCGTAGCTCGCGCATGCGTGGTTCGCCGAGTGCGGCGACGATCCGTTGGGTCGTGTCGTGACGGACTTGGGCGATGAAGGTCGCGACGGTGTTCGTCTGCGCCGGAGCGCGGGTGTCAGGAGTCGCGGTGTTGAGTGTGGCCCGGTGCAGCACGATGCCGACGGTGCCTTGGATGACGGCGGCCGGCTCCGGCCGGGGTTCGGCGAGGCCGCGGGCGACGAGGTTCAGGATGCCGGCGAGGTAGATGGGAGCAGTCCCGCCTGATCGGAGTTGGAGGTGGAGCGCGCGAGTCGCAGTGCGAAGGCACGTGGGCCATGCCGCGAGGCGGCCAGCGGTGTAGACCGCGTCGTTGAAGATGCCCCCCGCGTCATAGTCGAGCGTCGCGGCGAGTCGCAGGGATTCGTCGAGCAGAACCCTTGCCTGATCAGGATCAGCGAGGGCGAGTGCTGCTGCAAGGTTCATGAGGTTCCGGATGACGGGAATCGGTGCGCCGGTTTGGCGGGCAAGCGCGAGAGCTTCGGTTGCGAGGGAAAGCGCAGCCGCCGGGTCGAGCCATCTGAGCATCGAGGACCCGACGCCGAGAAAGTACGCGGTCATGCTCGGGAGGTCGTCGGCGCGGGCGTGTCGGGCAGCGTCGACATTGTGGTCGGCCGCTTCGCGTTGCGAGCCGGCACGGAGCGCAACTTGGCCGCGCAGCGAGCACGCGAACATGGCGAGGTGTGCGTCGGCGGCGGGGCCGAGGCGCTGTTCGGCGGCGAGGGCCTGGTCGCAGAGCTCCAGTGCCAGGGGGTCGTTGCCCCGGCTCTCGGCTTGCCGGGCCGCGCGTAGGAGCGCGACCGCGGAGCCAGGATGGTCGGTGGCGCCGGGTAGGGCGAGGAGCGGTGCTGGGTCGAAGATCACGATGTCGTCGACCTGCAACATGGTGTCGGGCAGGTTGCCCAGGAGCTGCATCGCGCGCTCGAGGTCTCGGGTAGCGAGCGCGAACGCCATCGCCGCGAGCAGGTTGTCGTGGTCGCGGGCGAGGCGGGCGCCCCACTCGATCTGTGCGGGTCCGTAGCTGTGGCCCTGAACCACACTCGCGAAATCGCTGTACCAGTCGCAGTGGCGGGCCCGCAGCGTGTCGGTCTCTTCGTGTTCGGCGAGGCGTTCCTCACCGTATTGGCGGATCGTCTCCAACAACCGGTACCGCGTGTCAGGGCCGGTGTCATCGACGACGACCAACGACCGGGCCACCAGGTTCGCGAGCAACTCGTACACGTCTCCCATGTCGATCGGATCATCGGCGCACACGGCCTCGACGGCGTCGAGCGTGCAACCCCCCGCGAACACCGACAGGCGATCCAGCAGCCGCTGCTCAGGTTCGGTCAACAGGTCGTAGGACCAGTCGATGGTGGCCCGCAACGTCTGGTGACGCTCGACCGCGTCGCGATCACCACCGGTGAGGAGCCGGAACCCCCGGTCCAGTCGCCGCGCCAACTCTCCCGGGTTCATCGTGGTGATGCGCGCCGCCGCCAGCTCGATCGCCAAGGGCACACCGTCGAGACGCCGACACACCTGCGCGACCGCGTCGGCGTTGCCCGCATCGACCACGAAGTTGGCCTTTACGCCCTGGGCCCGGTCCATGAACAGGCGCACCGCCTCACACGCACTCACCGCCTCAGGACTGCTCGTGTTGTCGGGCACCTCCAGCGACGCCACCGCGATGATCTGCTCGCCGCGCACGCTCAGCCCCTCACGGCTCGTGGCCAGCACCCGCACCCTGGGAGACGCTCCCTCGATCGCCCGGACGAGGGCCGCGACCGGACGCAACACGTGCTCACAGTTGTCGAGCACGAGGAGCAACTCCTGCTCGCCCAGGTACGCGACCAGCGACTCCTCCAAACTCAGTCCCGGGCGCGCCGTGACCTGAAACACGCCCGCGACCGCGTCCACCACCCCCGCCGGATCGCGAACTACCGCCAACTCGCACAACCACGCGCCATCTCGGAAGCGAGGCAAGACCTCCGCGGCGACCTGCAACGCGAGTCGGGTCTTGCCGACACCACCGACCCCGGTCAGGGTTACCAACCGCTTCTCACGCAGCACCTGCGCCAGCTCGGCGACGTCACCTTCGCGGCCCACGAACGAGCTCAGCTGCGCGGGCAGGTTGCTCGGGAACGCGGCGAGTGATCGCAGCGCAGGGAAATCGCGTTCAAGACCGGGCGCGGCGAGTTGGAAGACCGCGATCGGCTCCGCCAAGTCGCGTAGCCGGTGCTCACCCAGCGGCACCAGATCGACAGCCTCGGCGGAGTGACCGTCCACAAGCGCGGCGGTGACGCCCGACACCACCACCTGCCCGCCGTGTGCTGCGTCCATCAGCCGCGCCGCCCGATTCAGCGCAGTGCCGTGGTAATCGCCGTCGCGATACTGCGCTTGGCCGGTGTGCATACCCATCCGGACCCGCAAAGGTCCCGTCGCGCCCCACAGCTCGGCACCCAGGGACCTCTGGGCAACCACCGCTGCCGCGACCGCGTCGTTCGCGGTGCTGAACGCCGCGTGGAAGCCGTCGCCGGTGAACTTCACGATGTGACCATTGCTCTCTTCGACAGCCCCGCGTACGAGGGCATCGTGGCGCGCCAGGGCATCCTGCATCTCGTTGGGATGCTCCTCCCACAAACGCGTCGAGCCCTCCACGTCAGTGAACAAGAAGGTGACCGTCCCCGACGGCAACTCAGCCACGCGACCCCCTCCGCCACTCCCCATTCTCGCGAAGTAAACCAGGCGCAGCCCAGAACGGTCACCTGACGACACCCACGCAGAACAACAGGACGACAAGCAGGCAGGGAGCGCACCGAACCGGCGCTATGAGCGCGGATCTACCGAAGTCTGGAGCACGTGTTCCAACTCGGTGAGCTGCCGCAACCGCCTTCCGATGACGTTCGACCGATGGATTGACCACCCGCCCGCGGACTTTCCGTGGACTTGAAGCCGACATCTGAGCCCGAACGCGCATCAGCGGCCCCGAAAGGCCGCTGAGCTGCGTGTTCTTGGAGCGGACGACGGGACTCGAACCCGCGACCCTCACCTTGGCAAGGTGATGCTCTACCAACTGAGCCACGTCCGCGTGAGGGTGTCGAGGATAGCAAGCCTCCCGCGCCGCCCCCCCGACTGATCGATGGGCACGCGCCTGGTCGTTGGCCGGTCCGAGTCGACGGGTGAGGGCGGCGGCGAGACCGCCGTGGAAATCGGTCATGAGCCGCGCGAGCAGCCGCCGTACGACCTCCAACGCGCTCGCCGCAGCACGCGTGCTCGTGGACTATGCAAGGCGGATGACCCAGGAACGATGGGCGACAGTCGATCGCTACCTCACCGAGCTGCTCGTCCCCGCCGACGCCGCGCTCGAACGGGCGCTGCGCCGCAACGCGTCCGCGGGCCTCCCGGCGGTCGACGTGTCGCCGACGCAGGGCATGCTGCTGTACCTCCTGACCCGCATGCGGGGCGCCCGGTTGGTGCTCGAGGTCGGCACGCTCGGCGGTTACAGCACGATCTGGCTGGCTCGGGCGGTCGCCCCGAGCGGGCACGTCGTGACGCTCGAGGCGAGTCCCGACCATGCGCAGGTCGCGCGCGACAACCTCGCGTACGCCGGGCTGTCGGGTGTCGTCGACGTACGGGTGGGAGACGCGCTCGACACCCTCCCCGAGCTCGCGGCCGAACCGCGAGATCCGTTCGACGTCGTGTTCCTCGACGCCGACAAGCGGCACAATCCCGAGTACTTCGAGTGGGCGATGGCCCTCACGGGCCCCGGGAGCGTGATCGTCGCCGACAATGTGGTGCGGGGCGGACAGGTCGCCGACGCCACCAGCGACGATCCCGACGTGCGTGGCGCGCGCACCTTCCTCGAGCAGCTCGCAGCCGAACCACGCGTGACCGCGACCGCGGTGCAGACGGTGGGGAGCAAGGGCTACGACGGCTTCGCGATCGCGCTCGTGACCGGCAGCGATTGACGCTCAGGTGCCGGCGAGCCGGGCGACGACGGGCCCGAACGCCTCGAACTGGTCGTCGCCGACGACGACGTACGAGACTCCCCACTGTTCGCGCCGCGCGACCAGCGTGTCGCAGACCTCGTCGACTGTCCCGACGAGCACCGTGCCCGACGCGAGCGCGTCATCCGCGTCGACACCGAAGCTGGACGCGACGGCTGTGGCGAGGCCGCGCGCGTCGTCGGTGATCGCGGCCAGGAAGTAACGGATCTGGAGCTCGATGTGGTCGATGCGCTGGCCCGCCGCCGTTCGCACCCAGTCGACCTTCCGTTGTGTCGCGGCCGCGAGTGTGTTTCGCGCCGCGCCGCTGCCGATCTCGCCCTCGCGCAAGTTGGGGTTGATGCCGACGATGTCGGCGGCACGGCCGGCGAGGGTCAGCATCTGCCGTCCGCCGCCGCCCATGAGGAGCGGTGGGCGGGGTTGCTGCAAGGGCTTCGGCAGCGCGTCGTACTCTCGGATCGTGTAGTGCGCGCCTTCGAAGCTGAACGCTTCGGTTGCCCAGCAGCGCCTCACGATCTCGACTGCCTCGGCCAGGCGCTCGATGCGCGTGACCGCGTCGTCGTACGGCAGCCCCAGCGCGGCGTAGTCGCTCGTCAGCCAGCCTGCACCGATGCCGAGCTCCAGACGTCCACCGGACAGCACGTCGAGCGTGGCCGCCTCCTTCGCGACGACGGCGGGGTGCTTGTAGTCGTTGCCGAGCACGAGCGGCCCGACCCGCAAAGAGTCGGTCGCGGCCGCGGCGCACGAGAGCCCCACCATCGGCGCGAGCTCCGTGTCGACGAAGTGGTCGGGCATGAGCAATGTCGAATAGCCGAGACCTTCGATCTTGCGGGCGCGTTCGCGCCACCCTGCCGCGTCGGTCGGCGACGACGACTGCACGCCGAATCGGAAGGGCCGGCGCGCGCTCACTCGGCGGCGGCGGCGCCGAAGCCGCCGGTGGAGCCGAAGCCGAACGTGTCGCGCGACGTGACGTCGAGGTCGTCGACCTCTACCCAGCTCACCGACTCGACCCGTTGCACGACGAGCTGCGCGATGCGGTCGCCGCGGCGCACGGTGTAGGCGTCGGACGGATCGGTGTTGACGAGCAACACCTTCAGCTCTCCTCGGTACAGCGGGTCGATCAAGCCCGGCGTGTTCAGGCAGGTGACACCGTGGCGGAGCGCGAGACCCGAGCGCGGGAGCACGAAGCCGGCGTAGCCGGATGGGATGGCGACGGCGAGGCCGGTGGGTACGAGGGCGCGCCCGCCGGGCTCGAGCACGGCGTCGTGCCGGGCGTGCAGGTCGTAGCCGGCGTCGTCGGCGTGCTGCTGACGCGGGAGTGGGAGATCGCGGTCGAGGCGCGTGACCCGGATCTCCACCCGATCACTCTAGGAAGTCACGCGCCAGCTCGGCGCGTTGTTCGTCGCTGAGCTCGGTGACCGCGTGGTACCACGGGTGGTCGACCAAGAGACGCGCCGGTCCGCGACCGGTGAGCACGCGCTGCTGTTTGCGAGAGAACCGGAATTTCAGGTAGTGCACGGTGGCGGTGACGTCGTCGCGCGTGAGTCGCTCCCCGTCCTCGGGTACCGCGTCGACGCGGTCGCCGTC
>DASPTH010000243.1:0-2921 GCA_035623515.1 Acidimicrobiia bacterium | reverse complement strand
TCTTCGAGCAGTTCGACGGCGCCGCCGACCGGTACGAGTGCGTCGAGCGCGTGTGCTCGCCCTCGGTCGTGCACGTGCGGCTGGTGCGGCGTCAATAGCGGAAGCCGCGCTGCGTCGGTCCCGAGACGCACCCGAGGCCGTGGTACTTCTGCAGGCCGACCAACTCGCGGACGCGCGGCGAGAGCGTGGGCCACACCTCCGGCAGGATCGAGAGCGACGCGTTCTCCTGCTGGCGGATCCACGGCTGGCAGTAGTACGCGATCACTCCGTGCCGTCGCTCGCCGTCCGTCGTGTTCGCACCCGTCTGGTGGAGCACGCGGCCGTCGAGGCACACCAACGAGCCGGCACCGCCGGTCACGGCGATCGTCTCGGGTTCTCGCCGGATGACGCGCTCGGCCGTCCAGCCCTCGTGGTCCTCGAGGTGTGACCCGGGCACGAATCTCGTCGCGCCGTTGGACTCGGTGAACTCGTCGAGCATCCAGATGATGTTCGCGACCATGGGAATCGGCGGCCACGGTTGCGGCACGTAGTCCTGGTCGTAGTGGAGGCCCATCCGGTGGCCGGCCGGCCCGGTGATGTTCGCGGTGATGCTCGACAGCAGGAACGCGGGATCCAACAGGTGCCGCATCAACGCCATCGCTACGGGGTGCTCGACCAACGACACGAACTCGGGACCCTTGTCGAGCAATCCGAACACGCGCTGGTTCTCGGGGCCGTCCTCCCACTTCGGGTCGTGATCGATCCCGGCCGCCCGCTCGTACGCCGCGACCTCCACGAGCCGCGCCCGGGTGCGCGCGACCTCCTCGGGGGAGAGCACGTCGGTCACGACGGCGTACCCGTCGCGGTCGAGGTCGGCGAACGCGGACACGAGCCGGGCGTCGGTCTGCACGCCTCCAGTCTGGCCGTTCGCCGCCCTGGGATACTGGTGGCGTGCACTTCGAGGTCGAGCACGAGTTCGCGGCGTCGCGCGCCGACGTCGCCGACCTGCTGTGCGACGCGTCGTTCCAGCAGCAACTCGACCTCCCCGACCTCAGCCGGCCCGAGGTCGTCGAGCGGGTGGTCGACGGGCCGACGTGGCGGCTGCGCCTCCGCTACGAGTACGTCGGCCAGCTCGATCCGATCGCCCGTCGCATGCTCGGCGGCCGCCAGCTCACGTGGATCCAGGAGCTGTGCCTCGACACCTCGTCGTGCACCGGCACGCTCTCGTTCTCGGCCGAAGAGGACCCCGACCGGCTCCACGGCACGGCCGCGGTCGCCATCACCGCGCTCGACGGCGGCGCCCGGTCGCGGCGGCGGATCGCCGGCGACCTCCACGTGCGCGTGCCCGTGATCGGTGGGACCGCGGAGCGGCGCATCGTGCCCGGTCTCACGCGCCGGCTCGACGTGGAGGCCGCCGCGGTGGCGGAGGAGCTCGCACGGCGCTCATCGTGACGCGAGCTCGCGCGCATCTACGACGTCGAACACCGCCCCGGGGATCGCGCGCTCGTCCACGCGGATGACGCGCGACGGCATATCGAAGTCGGGGGTGACCTCACGAACGGGCACGCCACGGCGACGGAGGTCGTCGATCGTGGCGTCGAGGTCGTCGACCGCGAGGGTGAGCGACCACGGCCCGGGCCCGTACCGGCGCAGGGCCTCACCGTCGGCCGTCGCGCCGGCCGGTTGCACCAGCCGGAGTTGCGTGCTGTTCACACAACGGAAGCCGAGCGTGGCACGCCGGGAGCCGTACCGCCCGGTCTCGACCGGCTGTTCCGGCGTCCAGTCGAACGCGCCGGCGATCTCGTCGAGTGTGTCGTGGATGTCGGCGACCAGGTACGTGCGCCACCGCAAGCCGGTCGTGGAGCGCGGCGCGTCGAACACGGCACCGGGAAGGCGCAGCGCCGCGGTGGGCAGGAACTCGAAGCGCAGCCCGCCGTCGCCGTCGCGGCGGTAGTCGCCCGGGTCGTCAGGAGTGACGCCGACCCAGACGCGCCGGTCGCCGTTCGGAGCGACGTGGGTCCAATGGCGACGTCGTTGCTCGACGAGGCGGTCGACGACGGCGTCGATGTCCGACGTCGCGATGTCGGTGGCGTGGATCCTGACCGCGCGCCCACGTTGACCGGCGGCCAGCCGGCCGAGATGCGGCTGGACGCGGGCGGGATCTCGTGCGGGGTCGATGTAGTCGGCGTCGACGACCTCGATCGGCGTGGGGTTCTCGAGCACCGACCCGGCGCGGAGGAACGTGACGCGGATGCCGACTCCTCGTTCGCGGATGACCCAGTGAGGCTTCGGCTCCGGGAAGCCGAGGGCGGCCTGGATCGCGGCGGCGGTGCGCTCGTGGTCGTCGACCAGGAAGCTCGCGCTGCCCAGCAGGTCGAACGGGGCCGTCACCTGGGCGTGCTCGTCTCCACGGTCGTGACCACGGTGCCGTCGGCGAGGAACTGCTCGATCTCGTCGGACGGGTACCCGAGCTCGGCGAGGATCTCGCGGGTGTGCTCGCCGATCGCGGGCGCGGGCCGGCGGACGCGCGGGAGCTCGTCGTCGAACTGGGCGGGCGCCGCCGAGAGCCGCAGCGTCGGGTGCGAGGGGTGTGGCATCGCGTAGCCGTTGGCGACGGTCGCGCCGTCGGCGAGCACCTCGGGAGGCGACGCGTAGAACGAGAAGATGCAGCCCTCGGCGCGCAGCGCGGCGTCGAGCTCGTCGTGCGTGCTCCGGCGGATGGTGGCGTCGAACTGCTCGTAGATGTGCAGCCGGTTGGCGATGCGCGTGTCGGCGTCCGGGAACTGCTCGACGAGACCGGGGTACCCGAGGGCGCGGCAGACCTGCGCCCAGTAGCGGTCCTCGTCGAGCATGCTGAGGGAGAGCCATCGCCCGTCGGCGGTGCGGTGCTGACCGACGAGCGGTGACCGGTCGCCGGGCTGCGGGCGCCGCCGCGGCGGGTC
>DASPTH010000222.1:0-2517 GCA_035623515.1 Acidimicrobiia bacterium | reverse complement strand
AGGCGCGACAGGGCCGCCGGTCGCCGGTATGCGATGACGGCCACCGTCACGGTGGGCGCTTCGAGCGCGGTGCTCGCCGCGGTCATCGCTCGAGGTAGTCCGACGGCCACGCGCGGTCCACGATCTCGGCCGGCAGGGCCTCCACGTCGAGACGTTCCGCGCTCGGGAACAGGTCGGGGAACGCGGGGTTGAAGTCCCGCGCGTCGGGCGTCCACGGGTCGTACACGTCGGTGAGCCAGCCGTCCGGAACCTGGTGCTGATGGCCGAACGACCCGAGCTTGGCGGCGATGCGCTCGCGCGGGCCGACGTAGCTGCCGTGGTGGAACACGCCCACGTCGGCCGGAATGTCGACGAATCCCCGCAAGCGCGCGGCCGCGGCCGCCGGCATGCCCGGGATGTGCGCGGCGCCGCGCCGCACGATGTTGGCGCGGCGACCGCGAATGTGCTGGATGCGCCAGTCGGCCCGCACGAAGGCGAACGCCCACTCGTACCCTTCGATGCGGTAATTCCAGCGCTTGAAGTAGCGCACGCACGGGACCCGATACACGCGACGTCGATCGCGCGCGACGTACGCGATGAGCCGCTCCATCGCGACCCCCTCGTAGATCTCGTCGGCGTCGATGATCAGGAAGTAGTCGGGCGGCTCGAAGCCCGGGTCCCGATCGTGCTGGCGCACGACGCGCACGGAGCGAGACCGAGGCGCGGCGTAGTCCATCGCTCGGTTCCGCGCGCGCGCCTCGTTGATCTCGTTGGTGACGATCAGGTCGATCTTGCGCTCGGGATCGAGGTGGCGCCCGAGGATCGTCGATACCAGCCGGCCCGGCTCGCGTCGTTCCCCCAGCCAGTCGCGGTCGTGCGCGGTGATCACCGTGATACCGGACACGTACGGGTAGATCGAAGCGACCGACGCGCGGAACAGGGGCACCTCGTCGAGCACTGCGTAGATGGCATGGACGCGGAGCGGGAGCGCTTCGTTCATGCGCGGACCCCCCGCTTCCAGGCCCGCGCCACGACCACCGCGGCGATCGCGTACCCGCACGCCGAACCGAGCGCGGCCCCCGCGATGCCCAGCGTGGGGATCGCCACGAGGTCGACCAGCACCATCACGACGAAACCGGCGCACGCGCTCGTGAGACGCGGCCGCGTCGTGCCGCGTGCCACGACTTCGGCCCCGACGATCTTCCAGACGCCCCCGCCGAGGCTCGCCACCACCAGGAGCGGTACGGCTTGCGTCGCGTCGGCGAAGGCGCTTCCGAAGACGGCGTCGACGAGCGGCCGGGCGATGACTACGAGCACGAGACCCGCTGCCGCGGTCACGCCGGTCGCGGCCTTCAGCAGCCGCCGCGTGCGCGCGAGATCGGGGCGGCGAGCGGTCGTGGGCAACACCACCTGGGCGACCCCGTCCGGGACGATCCACAGCACTTCCGCGAGGGCGGTCGCCACCGCGTACAGGCCGACGTCGCGCAGCGGCAGGAACGCCGCGACGAGCAGCACGTCGGCCCGCAGCATGGCGAGGAGCACGAGCTCGCCGGCGCCGCCCGCCCAGCCGAAGCGCAGCGCTGCTCGGTACGTGTACGGGTGTGCTCGGTCGGGGTCGGTGCCGTGCGGCGCACGCCGCGCCCAGAGCGCGGCGATCCCGCACGTGGCGACGTTGCCGACGACCGCCGCGACGAGCACCAGTGTCAGCGCGCGCTCGCGCGAGCCACCGCCCGCCGCGAGGAGCAGCGCGGTGCCGACCACGTACACCACGCCCGACGCGATCGTGCCCACCGCGACCACGCCCATCGCCCGCAGGCCGTTGGGCAGCGCGAGCAGCACCAGGCTCGCCGCCGACGTGACGGCGACGGCGACGGTGGCGACGACCGCGGCCGGCCCCGCCGACGACAGGCCCTCGATGCCGGTCGTCGCTGCCAACCCGAGCAGCGGGACGAGCAGACCGATCACGACGAGGTGCCGGTTCACGACCCGCAGCACGGCACCGACGCCGTGCCGGATGGCGACTTCGCGCGCGACCCAGAACTGGATGCCTGCGGCCGCCGCCATCGACGCGGCCGTCGCGAGGAACACCAGCACCGCGAGCTGGCCCCGCCCGGTGGGCCCGAGCAGCCGCGCCGCGAGCACCCCGCCGACCGCGCC
The DNA here is from genome assembly GCA_035623515.1 of Acidimicrobiia bacterium. Taxonomy (GTDB): domain Bacteria; phylum Actinomycetota; class Acidimicrobiia; order IMCC26256; family DASPTH01; genus DASPTH01. The sequence goes on along the minus strand of DASPTH010000222.1, from coordinate 381 downwards.
GGTGAGCCGGGCACCGGCCGCGCCACTCGACGAGAGTGCGAGGGCGCGTCGGAGCCCGTGGTCGCGCGTCGCCGCGCCCGGCGGGGCGGCGACCGTGGTCACCGGCCGTCCCTCATCGGCCATCCCGGCCGATCACCGCGCGTAGCGTCCGGCCGACGATGCGCAGGTCGAGGCCGAGACTCTGGCGCCGCAGGTAGAAGAACTCGTACTGCAGCTTTTCCAGCGTCTCCTGCTCGCTCCCCGCGTAGCGGAACTTCACCTGGGCCCAACCGGTGAGCCCGGGCCGCACGAGGTGCCGCAGTCGGTAGAACGGGATCTTGTCGACCAACTCCTCGACGAGTTGCGGCTGTTCGGGTCGGGGGCCGATCACCGACAGCTCAC
>DASPTH010000220.1:0-7093 GCA_035623515.1 Acidimicrobiia bacterium | reverse complement strand
GACCCGCGGAGGGATCAGGGAAGCGTTGCTGCGTGCGTCACCGGCGCCCTCGCCCTGGTGTCCCAGGTCGCGGCGTGCACGACGCGAGGTGGCTTGGCGCGGGCGCGCTGGCGGTCGAAGTGGCGCACGATGAGTGGTGTGCCGAATCGGTCGATCCGGACGCGCGCGCGGAACCGCGTTCGCTCGACGCGTCCTCGCCAGCCCGGCGGCCACGGCTCGCGCCGAAGACGACGCCTGCGATAGGACTCGCGCTGCGCGTCGTCGAGTGACGAGACGTTGATGCGCCATCTCGCGTTGAACGACGCGTGCGATCGCTCGATCCAGTCCTCGCTCCATCGCGCGAGGTAGAAGACCGAGTCGCGCCACGTCAACCGCTTCGGCCAGAGGTAGTAGACGACGACCGCCGGCTCGAGCCAGATGGAGCCGCCGTCGGCGAGGACACGCTGCCCGAGGTCGATGTGGTCGCGCACCGTCATCAGCGATTCGTCGAGCGGACCGATCCGGCGTACTACGTCCGTGCGGGCGAGCACGCAGTGGATTTCGACCGCGGTCATCGGCGCGCGCTCGAGTGAATCGAGCTCGTCGAGCCCGTGGAACATGAGATCCCGGCGTTCGAGGCTCCGGACCCCGCCGTCGTCGGCGATGCGTGTGACACCACCCGCGAAGTGGATCGTGACGTTGCCCGGCGGGCCCCAGGTGATCACGGGGCTCACGAGCGCGGCCCCGGTTTCACGGGCGCACTGCTCGAGCGCGCTCAGCCATCCGGGAGGCACGATGCTGTCGTTGTCGATGAACGCGACGTACTCGGTCTCGACGTGAGGCAGGGCGATGTTCCGTTCCTCGTTGGCGTTGAGCAGCGTGTCGCTGCGGAGCAACGTGATGTCGTGCTCGGTCGCGAATCGGTCCAGCCGCCGCCGAGTGGCGCGGGACGCGCCACTGTCGACCACGACGACGCGTCGTGGCTCCGGCGTGTGGGCGACGAGCGTCTCGAGCGTGGTGATGGTCGAGCTGAAGCTCTCCCGCTCGATCACGACGATCGTGGTCAGCGGAACCCCGGGGTCCACCGACCTACTCTCTCACGACACCGGCGGCGGCGCGTTCCACGACGGTGCCCTCGAAGAAGTTCGGGTTGGTCGAGGTCCACAGCCGCACCGGGTTGGCGAACACGAAGTCGCGGAGATCGTCCTCGTCCACGAGGCCGCGCTCCAGGGACTCGTACACCTCGACGAGCACCTCTTCCATGAGCGGGACGTCCCAATGGCCGAGGTCGGAGCCGAACGTCGCGTGCAACCGCAGGTGACCGGGGTTGCGCAGCGCGTCGAACGCAGAGGGCATGACCGGGTCGTCGCCCTCGCACCCGAAGTAGAAGCGGTCGACGAACAGCCGCCGGAGCTCGTCGCGCGTCGAGACGTGCAAGTCGGGAAAGCTGTCGGTCGGGTCCTCGGGGTGGACGTCCCACCGTCGTGCCAGCTCCTCGCGGGAGATCGGACGAGAGAGTGAACCGCCGTAGCGCTGCTGCAGGTCGAGGAACAGGTCGACGTCGGCGAGGCGGGGATCGCTGTCGCGTGCGAGGCCCGCGAGGCTCCGCTTCTCCCAGTGGCTCGTGAGGTCTGCGAGCAGCGAGCGCGCCCAGCCGACGCCGCCTTCCAGGAAGAGGAACCGCAACTCGGGGAATCGCTGGCTCACGCCGCCGAGGAACAGCGACTTGCAGATCGCCGTCGCCGCCGTCGCGAAGTGACCGACGTGGTTGTAGACGGTGTTGGAGATCGAGTCGTGGAACGTGGAACCCTCGCCGGGGCTGTGGAAGCTCGGCACCACTCCGAGCTCCCGGCACGCCGCCCACACCGGGTCGTAGTCGTGTTCGCTGTCGATACCGAAGGTGTCGGCCCGCCACGCGAATCGCGCGGCCTCCGGTGAGCGGTCGACGATCGTCTTGATCGGCCGCTTCACGTGGCTCGGCAGCATCACGACCTTGAAGCCGCGTTGCCTCACCGCGTAGTCGAGCTCGTCGATCGCCTCCTGGGGCGTGAACATCGGGATGATCGCCACCGGTGTGATGCGGTCGGGGTGACCCATCCAGTGATCGGCGTAGTAGTCGTTGAGACCACGACAGCACGCGCGCCGGACCTCCTCGTCGGCGTACCCCTGCGGGTTGATGCCGATCGTGGGGAACAGCACGGCGAAGTCGATGCCGAGCTGGTCGAGGCGCCGGTACAGCAGGTCGGGAAACGACGCGGTGGCGAGGTCGAGGCCGCGGTTTCGCAACGGCTCGCCCCAGAACGGCGGCCGATGCGTCCACCGTGCCATCCGCTCGGCCGGGCTGAGCCCGTACCAGTCGCGCGAGAGGAACGTCGAGCGCTGCTCCTCCGAGAACCGCCGGGCGATGTCGCGGCCGCCCGCCCGGCCGATGTACTCCATCGCAACCGGCCGAACCTCGACCAGGTGGCCATCGGAGTCGATCACGGGGTGACCGAGCCGTTCCCGGATCTTCGCGATCGCCGGGTCGGGCTCGAATGCGTCCATCAGCCTCCGCGCTCGGTCGTGCGCGCCGCACCGGTTGGAACAGGATGACGTGGCACGGGCGACGTCGGCAAGCGAACGCGGCGCCCACGGTTGCGGAGCCGGTAGCGTCACCGAACGTCGAGGTACGGGGGGAGCGGATCCTGCGCCAGGCCCTGAGCGATCTCCGGGTGGTCGAGGTGGGCACCGGCGTGGCCGCGAGCTGGTGCGGGAAGGTCTTTGCCGACCTCGGTGCCGACGTCGTGAAGGTGGAACCCCCGCGCGGCGACCCGCTCCGGGTCCAGCGCCCGACGTTCGCCCACCTCGGGACCAACAAGGGGAGCGCGGTCGTCGTTCAGGGACCCGCGGGGAGACCGGCGTTGCTCGCCCTCCTCGTCGGCGCCGACCTCGTGGTGGAGACACCCGGCCTCGCCGCGCTGGCCGACTGGGGCGTCGAGCGCGAGGAAGTGATGGCGCGGCAGCCGGCCACGGCCGTCGTCGCCATCACGGGCTTCGGCTCGAGCGGCCCCTACGCCGGGTACGCGTGGAGCGACCTCGTGGTCCAGGCCTTCGCCGGGACGTTCACCATGGACCGCGCCGGGCCGGTGCAACTCCCGATGGGTGTCCAGCAGTACACGGTCGGCCACACCGCCGCGCTCGCCGGGCTCGCCGCCGTGCTCCGGGCGCGGGCGACGGGCGAGGGCGCATTCGTCGACGTCGCCGCCGTCGAGGCATTGGCGGCGAGCCCCACGCGGATGTCCCACCATCTCGGTTGGGAGTACCGGAACCGCGGGGTCCTTCCCGCGCAGCAGCCCCTCGACAGCAGCGCCGCCCTCCTCCCACTCGGCCTCCACCCGTGCGCCGACGGTTACGTGTCGATGATGATGACGCCGCAGCAGCTCGGCGAGATGCTCGACGTGCTCGACAGCGACGACTTGCGCGCAGCCTTCGCGCGGCCCGACGCCTTCGCTCGCGGCGAGACGAAGGAGATCCTCGACGGCGTGCTCTACCCGTGGCTCTTCGATCACACACGTGCGGAGATCACCGAGCTGGCACAGTCCGCGGGGTGGCCGGTCGCGCCCCTGTTCTTCCCGGCCGAGCTGTTGGTGGCCGACCATCTCCACCAGCGCGGGTTCTGGATCCACGCCGTCGACCCGTCGCTCGGCCCCGTGCTCCTCCCCGGGCCGCCGTACCGGTTCACGGAGGGAGGATGGCGGCTGCGGAGCTCCGCCCCGGAGCTCGGGCACGCGGTGCCGCCCTCGGTCGCGCGTGGCGAGCGCGCGACCGTCATCTCGACGGCCGCCACCGACCCGTCGGCGCCACCGTTGCAGGGCGTCCGGGTGCTCGACCTCACGACGGTCTGGTCCGGGCCGCTCGTGACCATGCACCTCGCGGACCTCGGCGCCGAGGTGATCCGCATCGAGAACCCGAAGGTGTTCCCGCCCAGCACGAAGGGGTACGCGCCCCGACCCGATCCGCAGATGCTGTTGAGCCCCCTGATGGGCGGCTACGGGCCGGCCGTGCCCGACCGCCCCGACCGGCCCTACAACCGGCACGCGATGAACAACGGCGTGTCGCGCAACAAGCGATCCTGCACGTTGGACGTACGAGACCCGGAACAGCGCGAGCTCTTCTTCCGACTCGTCGCCGACGCCGACGTGTTCGTCGAGAATCTCAAGTCGACCAGCCTCCACCAGCTCGGGATCCACGAGACCGAGCTGCTGCGCGGCAACCCGCGGCTGATCGTGCTGCGCATCCCCCCGGCCGGGCTCTCCGGCGACTGGGCCCGGTACACGGGCTTCGGCGGCCAGTTCGACGGGCTCACCGGCTTCGCGTCGCTCGTCGGGAACCGCGGGACCGAGCTCGTCGAGACGCCGGCGACGAACCACATGGACGCTGCCACCGGTCCCGCCGGCGCCTTCGCCGTGCTCGCTGCGCTCCACTACCGCGACGCGACGGGCCGGGGGCAGGTCGTCGAGCTGGCCCAGAGCGAGAACATCCTCAACCAGATGGGCGAGGTCTTCGTCGGGCTGCAACTCGGCACCGCGCCCGAGCGATACGGCAACCGCGACGCCCACCGGGCACCGCAGGGGCTCTACCGCTGCGCCGACGACCGCCTGCTGGCGCTGGCCGTCGCCGACGACGACGCGTGGCGCGCCCTCACCGGCGTGCTCGACCGGCCGGACCTCGCCGGCGACGACCGCCTCGCCGACGAGACCGGGCGACGGGCGGCCCACGACGAACTCGACGACGCGATCGCCGCGTGGACCGCGACCCTCCCCGCCGACGACGCCTTCCACGCGCTCCAACGCGCGGGTGTCGCGGCCGCCCCCTACCTCGACGTGGCCGCGTTCGCCCGCGACCCGCACGTCCTCGCTCGCGAATGGATCCGCCCGCTCCCGAGTCGGGACGTCGGCACCTTCGGCCACCTCGGCCACGCCTTCCGGGGCATCCCGCTGGTATGGGATCAGGGCGCGCCCGCGCTCGGCGAGGACAACGAGTACGTGTTCCGGAAGCTGCTCGGCGTCGACGACACCACCTGGGACCGGTTGGTCGCCGAGGGGGTGGCGAGCGAGGACTATCTCGACGCGCGCGGCGATCCCTGGTAGCGGGACCGTGAGCGACGCGCCGAACCGGAGCGGATACGAGTGGAGGGTCCGATGAGCAACGTCGACACGCGCCTCGACCGGTTGGAGTCGATCGAGGCCATCCGCGACATCACGGCGCGGTACCCGATCGCGCTCGACGAGCGTGATCTCGACACACTCGTGGGCTTGTTCGTGGACGACGTGAAGGCGTCGCCGGATGCCCCGCGGGGGCGGGAGCCCCTGAAGGCGCACTACGCGCGCCTGTGCCGGGGCTGGGGCTACACCGTCCACCAGGTCTTCCAGCAGGCGATCGACTTCGAGTCGCCCGACAAGGCCATGGGACACGTCTACTGCAAGGCGGAGCACGAGATCGACGGGAGGTTCGTGGTCGCGATGCTGCGCTACCTCGACCGGTACGAACGTCGCGACGGTGCCTGGTACTTCCGTTGGCGTCGGACGCCGATGTGGTACGTCACCGAGGTGCGCGACGGTCCGGTCGGTGGCGAGCGCATCCGTTGGCCGGACCGCCCGCCGGCCGCGGCCGAGCTCCCCGACGCGTTCGAGTCGTACCGTCAGTTCTACGACACGAACGCGGGCGCAACGCCGTGACGGCAGCGCGCGAGACGGTCGACGTGGCCGGATGCTGCGTCAACTCGCTCGGCTTCGGCGCGATGCGGATCATGGGTGCCGCCGATCCGGCTCCACACCCCGGGTCCCGAGGTGCCGTTCGCGGAGTCCGTCGGGGCGCTCGTCGAGCTGCGCGAGGAGGCGGAGATCGGGCACATTGGCCTGTCGAACGTCGGACGCACCCAGATCCTGCAGGGGCTCGAGTTCACGCCGATCGCCTCCGTGCAGAAAGGGTTCAACCTGCGGGACCGCAGCGGGGTGCGGCTCGACACCGCGCAGCTCGCGCTTCTGGAGCCGGCTGCGGTCTGACCGGGTGAGCGAGTGCGTCACGTCTCGGCGTCGGCGCGCACCCCGCTACCGTGTGGCCGGCACAGACCGTCCTCCAAACGTTCACGAGGTGGCGCATCGAATGGCGGACTTCGGGAAGTACAAGGCGATCGAGCTCCGTCGTGACGGCCCGATCCTCGCGGCGAGCTTCGATCGTCCCGACCAGCTCAACGCGATCAACCAGGCCGTGCACCGCGAGTTGGAAACGCTGTTCGTCGACGCCGACGGCGATGACGAGGTCAAGCTCGTCGTGCTCACCGGGAAGGGGCGCGCGTTCTCCGCCGGCGGGGACCTCGACTGGCTCCTCGAGCTCAACGCGGATCCGGCCGCATCCGCCCGCGCGATCGCGAGCGACCGGCGAATCCAGAACGCGCTCCTCGGCATGGAGACGCCGGTCATCGCCAAGGTGAACGGTCCCGCGGTCGGGCTCGGATGCTCGATCGCGTTGTTCTGCGACATCGTCGTCGCGGTGCCCGACGCCGTTTTCAGTGATCCCCATGTGTCCGTCGGCCTCGTGGCCGGCGACGGCGGCGCGCTGCTGTGGCCCCAGCTCATCGGGTTCGCGCGCGCCCGTCGCTACCTGCTGACCGGCGACCCGATCAGGGCCGTCGACGCGGCCGCGATGGGCCTGATCACGGAGACGGCGACGGCCGACACTCTCGACGAGGTCGTGGCCGGGTACGCCCGGCGACTCCTCGCTCAACCGGAGCACGCGCTGCGTTGGACCAAGACGTCCATCAACGCCGGGTTGCGTGTCATCGCGAACGCAGTGCTGGACAGCTCGGCCGGCTTCGAGAACGTCACGCAGATCATGGCGGTGCACCGCGAGATCCTCGAAGGGATGCGGGGCAAGAAGGGGAAATAGCCCGGGAGCTCGTCGTACCGCGGCTCGTCGGGCGCGCGCGTCGAACGGGATCCGCGAGACGGCACTTTCGTCGGGCCTGGGTGCAACGGAGCCCCGGAAGTCGTCGTCTACCGGAGGGCCAGCGCGTCGAGCGCGCGATCGAGAGCGGAGACGTCGACGATCGTGTCGGCGTCGATTTCGTCGAGTC
>DASPTH010000217.1:0-2019 GCA_035623515.1 Acidimicrobiia bacterium | reverse complement strand
GTGAGGATGGGCAGCATCAGGCGCGCACCGCCACGCAGAACGCCCCCGCCATCCGCCGCTCGTGGGTGAGCGCGACCATGACCTGCGAGACACCGAGCTCCGCCGCGCGGCGCTGGACGCTGCCGCCCAGGACCAGGCTGGGCGCTCCCGACGGCGCGCGGTCCACCCGGACGTCGTGCCACCGCATGCCGCGGACCCCGCCGAGTGACTTGCGGCAGGCCTCGCGGGCGGCCCATCGCGCGGCGTAGGCCTCCGCGGGATTCGCCTGACGGTCGCAGTACGCGATCTCCTCGGGCGTGAACACCCGCTCCGCGAACGTGGCCCGGCGGGACATGATCACGCGAACGCGGTCCACGTCTACGAGGTCGACGCCGATGCCGCTGATCTCCACGGCCGTTACTCGACCGTGACGCTCTTGGCGAGGTTGCGCGGCTGGTCCACGTCGCACCCGCGAAGCTTCGCCACGTGATACGCGAGCAGCTGCAGCGGCACGGCGACCACCACCGGCGCGAGCAGCTCGTGCGTGCGGGGGACTTCGAGCACATGGTCGGCGAGCGCCGCGGCCTCGGTGTCGCCCTCGGTCACCACCGCGACGACCTCCGCGCCGCGGGCCTTCACCTCCGCGATGTTGGAAAGCATCTTCGGGTAGACATGGCACTCGGTCGCGACGGCAACGACCGGCACCCCCGGCTCCACGAGCGCGATCGGGCCGTGCTTCAGCTCGCCGGCGGGGTAGCCCTCCGCGTGGATGTAGGAGATCTCCTTGAGCTTGAGCGCCCCCTCGAGCGCCGCCGGGTATCCGGTGTGGCGGCCGATGAACAGGACGTCGGACGCCTCCGCGACCCGCTCGGCGACGCGGCGGATGCGGTCCGAGAGGTCCAGCGCGCGCTCCACCTGGCCGGGCAGGGCCTTCATCAGCGCCACGCGCTCGGCGATCTCCTCCGGGAACAGCGTCCCCCGCACCTGCGCCATGTACAGCGCAACCAGGTGCAGCGCGATCATCTGGGTCGCGAACGTCTTCGTCGCGGCGACCCCCACCTCGGGTCCGGCGTGCGTGTACAGCACGCCGTCGCCCTCGCGCGCGATCGACGATCCGACGGTGTTGGTGATGGCGATGACGTGGGACTGCTGATGCGCGGCGTGGCGGACGGCCTCCAACGTGTCGATGGTCTCGCCGGACTGGGACACGCCGAGCGTGAGGGTTCCCGTGTCGAGCACCGGATCCCGGTAGCGGAACTCGCTCGCGATCTCGATCTCGACGGGCAGACGGACCCAGTGCTCGATGGCGTATTTCGCCACGAGGCCCGCGTGAAACGCGGTCCCACAGGCCACCACGAACACCTTGTCGACGCCCTGGATGCGCTCCTCCGGCATGGACAGCTCGTCGAGCTCAAGCCGGCCCCGGTCGTCGATGCGCCCGAGGAGCGTGTCGGCCAGCGCGTCGGGCTGCTCGTGGATCTCCTTGAGCATGAAGTCGTCGTAGCCGCCCTTCTGCGCCCGCGACACGTCCCAGTCAACCTGGATGGGCGTGACCGCGGCGGGGCGGCCCTCGAAGTCCGTGAACGTCGCCCCTTGACGGGTGACGTCGACGATCTGACCCTCGGCGACGGGGATCACCGTCGACGTGCGGCCGAGCACCGCGGGAATGTCCGAGGCGAGCAACGTCTCGCCGTCGCCGACGCCGACGACGAGGGGCGAGGACACCCGCACGCCGACCAGGCGGCCCGGATCCGCCGAGCTCATCACCACGAGCGAGTACGCGCCCGTCAGCTCACCGACGACGCCGCGGACGGCGTCCACCAGGTCCTCTCCGTCGTTCAGCCGCTCCTCGACGAGGTGCGCGACCACCTCCGTGTCGGTGTCCGACGCCAGGGTGTGGCCCGCCTTCGACAACTGATCGCGCAGCGGCCGGAAGTTCTCGATGATGCCGTTGTGGATGACCGCGACGCGCCCTGCGCAATCCGTGTGGGGATGGGCGTTCTCGTCGGTCGGCGGACCGTGGGTGGCCCAGCGCGTGTG
>DASPTH010000211.1:0-3521 GCA_035623515.1 Acidimicrobiia bacterium | reverse complement strand
ACGTTCATGGACTACCTGCTGCCGACCGCCGCCGAAGTGCCGATGATCGAGTACGGGCACATCGAGACTCCGGGGCCCGGGCCCGGCGGGTTCAAGGGCGTCGGCGAGGGCGGCGCCATCGGCGCGCCGCCGGCTGTCGTCAACGCGATCGCGGACGCGCTGGCTCCGCTCGGTGTCGAGGTCACCCAGCTCCCGTTGACGCCGTCGACCATCACGGATTTACTCGAGCGCGCGCGGTGACGGCGTCGATGCCCGAAACCGTCACCGCCTGATGGAACTCCAAGGGCGCTCCGCGATCATCGCCGGAGGCGCGGGCGGACTGGGCGCCGCGACGACTCGTCGACTCTCGTCGCGGGGTGTCGGTGTGGTCGTGCTCGACCCAGATGTCGACCGCTCCGCCGCACTCATGGGCGAGCTCGGAGATCACGTCGCGGCGATCACCGGCGACAGCAACGATGACGAGGCCGTCGCGGCCGCCATCACGATGGCTCGATCGTTCGGCATCTTTTCGATCGCGATCAGCGCGACGGGCGTCGTCATCAGAAGTCCGCGGTTGGTCGACGCACAGCGTGCTCCGATGCCGAAGGATGTCCTCTTGGCCAACCTCGAACTCCACGTGCTCGGCCCGTTCAACATCGCACGTCTCTCCGCGGCCGCGTTCGCCGACAACGAGCCGAACGACGATGGCGAGCGAGGCGTCGTCGTCCAGACGGCCTCGATCAGCGCCTCCGACGGGCAGGCCACGATGGTCCCGTACGCGGCGGCCAAGGGTGCCGTCGTGGCCATGACACTTCCCATGGCTCGGGACCTCGCGCCCGTCGGTGTCCGCGTCTGTGCCATCGCGCCAGGTGGCTTTCTCACTCCACGCGTGTCGTCACCGGACGTCCAGAAGTTGCTCCTCGAGGACGTCCTCTTCCCCAAGCGGCTCGGACGCCCTGAGGAGTACGCGCTCCTCGTCGAGGCCATCGTGCAGAACCCTTACCTCAATGGCGAAGTGATCCGGCTCGACGCCGGTGCGCGGCTCGGCCCGGCGATGGGATGGCGGAGTCGTTCGGCCCTTGGCACGGATCGCGCACGTGATTGATCGTTTGAGTGCACCGTCACACCTTCGTGTCGAGCATCTCGACGACGCCGTGTTGGGACTCGGCGAGGCCCGACCACGTCTGTCCTGGCGACTGCCCGAAGGAGCCACGAAGCAAGCGGCGTACGTGATCGAGCTCGATGACGGCCGGTCTTCGAGACGCGAGTCCGAACAGAGCCTGTTCGTTCCGTGGCCGTTCGAGCCGCTCGGTTCTCGCGACCGTGCGACATGGCGCGTGAAGGCGTGGACCGAATCCGGCGAGTCCGAGTGGTCGGCACCAGCATGGTTCGAGGCGAGCCTGCTCGAGCCGGGTGACTGGTCGGCTCACTGGATCGAGCCACCGGAAGACTCGGGCCTGCCGGCAGGTGAGCGCCCACCCCACGTCCTGCGGCACGAGTTCGCGGTCGACAGCACACAGCCGCGGGCGCGCCTCTACGCCACCGCGCACGGTATCTACGAGGCCTTCCTGAACGGCTGTCGTATCGGCGATCTCGAGCTGACTCCCGGCTTCACGAGCTACTTCGCGAACCTCCACGTGCAGACCTTCGACGTGGCCGACCTGTTGGCGGTCGGCACGAACGTGTGGGAGGTCGTGCTGAGCGACGGTTGGTACCGCGGTCGCCACGGCCACAAACAGATGGCCGACAACTATGGCGACACCCTCGCGTTCCTCGGACAGCTCGAGGTCGGCCCGACGATCGTCGCGACCGGCCCGGACTGGACGACGACCACTGGCGAGATCAGGAGCGCCGATCTGATGGCGGGCCAAGTCGAGGATCGACGGATCGAGCGCCGTGCGTGGCGACCGGTGAGAGTCGCCGACCACGACCGGTCGAGACTCGGCGTCTCACCCGCTCCGCCAGTCCGGCGCGTGCAGGAAATCCGACCCGTGTCGGTGAGGCGCGTGGCCGACGACCGGCAGGTCATCGACCTCGGTCAGAACATCAACGGCTGGCTGCGCCTCACCGATCTCGGACCGAGAGACACCGAACTCGCCTTGCTCCACGGCGAGGTGCTCGATGCCGACGGCGACGTGACGACGGAACACCTCGGCTTCGATGGCCGCGAAGTAGGGCAGCTCGACCGCGTCATCTCTGGGGGCAGCTACGACGACGTCTTCGAGCCGCGCCACACCGTGCACGGCTTCCAGTACGTGCGCATCGAAGGTCACCCGCACCGACTGACGGTCGAGGACGCGACCGGGGTGGTTGTCCACACCGACCTTCGGCGCACCGGGTGGTTCCGGTGCAGCGACGCGCGGATCAACCGGTTCCACGACAATGCCGAATGGAGTTTTCGCGACAACGCCTGCGACATCCCGACTGATTGCCCCCATCGAGAGCGGTCGGGTTGGACCGGCGACTGGCAGATCTTCTTCCCGAGCGCCGCGTACCTTTACGACGTCGCGGGGTTTTCGTTGAAGTGGTTGCGCGACTTGGCAGCCGACCAGCTACCCAACGGCTTGCTGTCGAACTACGCGCCCGACCCCAGGAGACCGAAGGCAGCCGCAACCGGCGACCCCACGTGGCTGGGAATGCTGGGCTCGGCCGGGTGGGGCGACGCGTGCGTGATCGTGCCGTGGGACCTGTTCCGGACCTATGGAGACGACCGCGTGCTCGCGGAAACCTGGCCGACGATGGTGGGGTGGTTGCGTTATGCGGCCGCGTCGGCGAGCGCGGGTCGCCATCCGCGTCGCGCCGAGACCCGTCCGCTGGCCGCGCCGCACGAGCAGTTCCTGTGGGATTCCGGATGGCACTGGGGTGAGTGGTTGGAGCCTGGCGGCTCGCAGCAAGAGTTCTGGCTCGTGGACCACGGCCCCGTCGCGACCGCCTACCTGCACCACACGTCGGCGCTGGCCGCGCGCATCGGCCACCTGCTCGGCCACACCGAGGAGGCGGCAGAGTTCGAGGACCTCGCGGCCAATGCGCTGCACGCCTGGCGTGTCGAGTATCTCGCGGACGACGGAACGCTCACCCCGGACACGCAAGCGAACCACGTTCGTGCCCTCGCGTTCGGCCTGGTGCCAGATGAGTTGCGCGAGCAGACCGCGCAGCGTCTCGTCACGCTGATCCGTGACGCCGGCACTCACCTCGGAACGGGTTTTCTCGCGACGCCGCAGCTGCTCCCGGTACTCGTCGACACTGGCCACCTCGACCTCGCGTACGAGCTGCTCCTACAAGACACACCGCCGTCGTGGCTCACGATGGTGCGGCGCGGCGCGACGACGGTGTGGGAGGACTGGGGAGCCATCGACGAGGTCGGCGACGCCCAGGGGTCGTTGAACCACTACAGCAAGGGCGCCGTGATCTCGTGGCTCCACCGCTACGTCGCCGGCATTCAGATCGTCGACCCGGGCTACCGGCGCTTCCGCGTCGAGCCGCGGCCCGGCGGAGGGCTGATCTGGGCCGAGGCCGTGCACGACTCGCCCTATGGACGCATC
>DASPTH010000210.1:0-9419 GCA_035623515.1 Acidimicrobiia bacterium | reverse complement strand
AGTCGCGGATGGTGGAACCGTCCGGCGTGGGGTAGTCGGTGCCGTTGACGGTGAGCACCGCGAGCTGGCCGAGGGCCGCCTGCATGGCCAGCGGTACCAGGTTCAGCGGCTTCGGGTTGTCCTCGCCGATGACGGCGTCGGCCGACGCGCCGGCCGCGTTGAAGTAGCGCAAGCTCACCGAGCGCATGCCATGGCAGCGGTCGAACCAGGCGAGCATCTGCTCGACGATCCGCTTGCTCTCGCCGTACGGGCTCTCCGGACCCGTAGGGTGCTCCTCGTCGACGGGCAGCGTGCGCGGCGTTCCGTACACCGCGCACGTCGACGAGAAGACCACCGTCCGCACGCCGGCGGACTCGAGCGCGGCGAGCAGGCGGGCGGTGCGCGCGACGTTGTTCTCGAAGTAGCGCTGGGGCACCTCCATCGACTCGCCCGCCGCCTTGTACGCGGCGAAGTGCACGACGGAATCCACCGCGTACTGCTCGACGATGCGGTGCACGAGAAGGTCTTCGGCGATGTCGCCCACCTCGAGCGGCGCGCCGAGCACTGCCTCGCGGTGGCCGTACTCGAGCGAGTCGAGCACGACCACGTCGGTGCCCGCGTCGCGGAGCGCCCGCACCGTGTGCGACCCGACATACCCGGCACCGCCCGTCACCAAGACCGTCATGGGCACCTCGTCATGGGCACCTCGTCATATGTCGGCCTCGTCCTCGTAGACCTCGGTCGGTTCGTCGGCCGGCGCGGCGACCTCGGCGTCGGGGGGCACGGGATGTCGCCGCATCCACCCGAACGCGGTCGACGGGAACACGAGCACCGAGAGGATTGCCGCGCCGACGAGGGCGGCGGCGTTCGCGGGACGCATGTGTCCGCTGTCGACTCCGATCTCGGTGATTGCCACCACGATCGGCAACGCCGTCGCCGAGAGCAGCGCGAGCGGGAACAGTTGCGATCGGTGGACGTCGCGCCGGTACAGCAGCAGGACCGGTATGCCGCGGACCAGGAGGAACAGCGCGAGGAAGAGAGGCACCCGGAGCAGGGTGAGGGGCCGTTCACGGAACGAGTCGATGTCGAGGCCCATGCCGCTCACCACGAAGAAGATCGGGACGAACACGCCGAACGCGACGCCCGACAGCTTCTGCTCGATCACGTGCGCCTGCTCGCCCTGGTTGGCGAGCCGCGCTACGACCCCGGCCGCGAAGGCACCGAGCAGGACGTCGAGGCCCAGCTCGCTCGCCACCCACACCAGCAGGGCGATGAGCAGCACCGCGATACGGATGGGGAGCTGCGACGAGGAGTCGACCGTGCGCCCGAGGAGCTCGACGACGCGCGGCGGCGTGGGCCGGATCGCCATCGCGACCGCCCCCGTCGCGAGCGCGATGAACAGCAGGAGCAGGAGCGTCTCCTCGTACGGGCTGTCACCGCTGAAGAACAAGGCGATCGCCACCACGGGGAGGAACTCGCCGGCACCCCCGATGGCGAGGATGTACGCACCGAACCTCGTGTGCAGGATGTCGGCGTCGGCGAGCATCGGCAGCAACGTCCCGAGTGCGGTGGTCGTCAACGCCAGTGCGATCAGGAGCTCCGAGATGGTGAATCCCGTGACGAGGAGCACGCCCGCGACTGCGGCGGCCACGAGCAGGGAGACGAGCCATCCGATGGCCGCGAGGTCGAGCGGCCGGCCGCGGATCTCGGCGAACTCGATCTCGTAGCCCGCCATGAAGAACAGGAAGCAGAGCCCGAACCCGGCGAGCGAACGGACGGTGGGGGTCTCGACTGCGAGCGCGAGCACCTGCGGACCGATGATGATCCCCGCGACGAGCTCGAGCACCACGCTCGGCACCTTCCGGCCACTCGCCTCCGACAGCAGGGGTGCGATGGTCGCGACGGCGGCAATCAGCGCGACGGTCGAGAGTGTGGTGGGGTCCATGCGTCCTCTGCGCGGTCGGCAGCTGCACCGTACCGTGCCCGCCTGGGCGCCTCGTACATCCCGTCGTCCACCGCCGCTCGCTGCAGCCGCCAACCCGGCGGCACTAATTTGCGCAGGCGATGACGACGCTGACGATTCCCACCACCGCCGACGGCCTCGTTCCGAAGGAGCGCTACCTGTCGCGTGAGTTCCTCGACCTCGAGTACGAGCGGCTCTGGTCGCGCGTGTGGCAGATCGCGTGCCGCGAGGAAGAGATCCCCGAGGTCGGCGACTACGTCGTGTACACGATCGGTGACGAGTCGGTCGTCATCGTGCGCAGCGGCGCCGACGAGATCTCCGCGTTCCCGAACGCGTGTCTCCACCGGGGCACGCGGCTCGCCGACGGCAGCGGCCACGTCGCCGACGGGTCCTTCCGGTGCCCGTTCCACGGCTGGCGCTACGCGCTCGACGGCCGGGTCGTGCAAGTGGTCGACGTCGACGACTTCCCGTCGATCCCCGACGACCTCGCGCTCCCGCCGGTGCGCGTCGACCGCTGGGGCGGCTTCGTGTTCGTCAACCTCGATCCCGAGGCCGAGCCGCTCCTCGACTTCCTCGACCCGTTCCCCACGCTCCTCGACCCGTACCACCTCGAGCAGATGAAGTTCCGCGGCTACTTCACCACGATCATCCCCGGCAACTGGAAGGCGGTGATCGACGCCTTCAACGAGGCGTACCACGTGCAGACCGGCCACGAGCAGGTGTTGCCGTGGACCGACGACGTCGGCATCGTCTACGAGCCGTTCGACACGCACGCGCACTACGGCAAGCTCGCCGGGGCGCGCCGCAAGCTCATGCCCAGCCCGCGCCTCGGGCTCGGCGAGGACGACTACGACGAGGGTGAGGTGCTCGAGAAGTGGGTCACGAACCTCGGCGGCGCGTTCTTGCACGACGAGCGCTCGATCGTCGAGGAACTACGCGCCGCGAACCTGCCGCGCGGCACGCTGCTCGGTGCGTACCAGGAGCGACGCATGCAGCTCCTCGCGTCACGCGGCCTCGACGTGACCGGGCTCGAGCCCGACCAGATGACGAGCGCCGACGACATCTACCTGTTCCCCAACCTCGTCGGGCCGGTCTACCCGGGCAGCGCGATCCTGTTCCGCGTGCGCCCCGACGGCCACGACCCCGACCGGGCGATCATGGACACGTGGGTCCTCGTGTGGCCGAACCCCGACCGTGAGTGGAAGATGCCCACCCGTCACTGGTACGACGACTGGCACGAGCGCGACTGGGGCCCGATCACCACGCAGGACTACGAGAACATCGGGCGGGTGCAGCTCGGCATGAAGTCGAGCGGGTTCGAGGGCCTGCGGCTCAACCCGCGTCAGGAAGCCAACCTGCTGCACATGCACCGCGTGCTCGACCGCTACCTGTCCTGACTCCGGTCGCACTCGCTGCGGCGCAGGCCCGGAGGGAGTCTGGGGGCGAACGGCTGCGTGGCCGGGTGTTCCGGCTCGGTAGTCGTCCGGCGGGCGCGGCGACGAGCCCGGAGGGCGAGGAGCTCGCCGGAGCGACGAGCGTCCGCGGAGCCGGGTATCCCGGCTCCGCAGCGAGTGCGACCAGGAATCAGGCCCGGAAGACGACCTTGATCGCGTGCGAGTGCTCGCGGTCGATCGCGGTCTCGATCGCCTCGCGGTACTGCTCGAGGGGGAACTCGTGGGTGACGACGACGTCGTCGGGCAGGAGCCCGGCGGCGAGCACGTCGAGGGCGCGGTCGACGGAGTGCCGGTTGGGGTGACCGGCGAGCCCGGGCGCCGAGCCGGCGTCGACGGTGTGGTCGATGGAACCGACCAGGGCGGCTTCCTTGTACCAGACCGGGGTGAGGTCGACCTCGCTGACCCCAGCCGCACCGAGCAGCAGCACGGTGCCGCGGTGCGCGACGGCGCGCAGCGCGTCGGTGACCGACTGCGGGGCCCCGACTGCCTCCACGACGTACGGGAACCCGCCCATGATCATCACGTCGGGCTGGTTGCCGATCAGGCGCGCGTCGACGAGTGCCGCGAGCTCGTCGAAGTGGCCGCCGCTCGAGTCGGTGCGCACGACGTGGTCGGCGCCGCACGCGCGTGCCGCGTCGGCCTGGTGTTCGTAGCGGGCGAGCACGGTGACGGGGCACGACGGGTGGAGCCCCTTCATGGCCGCCACGGTGGCGAGGCCGATGATGCCGGCGCCCACGACGAGCGCGGGCTCGCCGTCGTTCGGTGGCGCGCGGAGGATGCCGTGCGACGCGATCGACACCGGTTCGTGCAGGCTCGCGCCGCGGTCGGGGACGGCGTCGGGGAGCGGGTGCAGCATGGACACGTGCGCGAGCACCTGCTCGGCCCAACCACCGCCGAGCCCGCTCGTGAACCCGAGCGTGCGGCCCCCGCTCACGATGTGGCTGTCGAGGTTGAGGCACGACGACGTCCATCCACGCGCACAGCACGCGCACGGTGGGTCGATTCCACGCGCCGCGCACGGGATGCACGGGTCGACCGCCACCCGCGTGCCGACCGCGACCGTGCACTCGGGCCCCGCCTCGACGACCGTGCCGGCGATCTCGTGGCCGAGGAGGAACGGGAACGCGCCGCCCAGGCCCATGAGCGTGGGCGACGGGCCCGTGTTGTGGGTGAAGAGGTGGAGGTCGCTCCCGCAGATGCCGCCCACGCCGACCGCGACGCGCGCCCACGCCGGCCCGGGCAGGTCGGGCTCGGGCACCTCGACGAACGAGGCCGGGAACGCGGGATCGGCGTAGTCGAACTGGACCGCCCGCATCGCGCGGTTACCGGCCGCCGCGGACCACGCGCCCGGGCCGGGCGCCGGTGTCGGCGCCGTCGCGCTGCACGACCTTGCCGCGCACGATCGTCGCGACGTAGCCGTCGGCGTGCTGGATGATGCGCGTGGCGCCGGCGGGCAGGTCGTGGACGATCTCGAGCTCGTGCGGCTTCACCGCGTCGATGTCGAGCACGTTGAGGTCGGCCTTCAGCCCTTCTGCCACTGCGCCGCGGTCGCGGAAGCCGTACATGCGGGCGGGCTCGCTCGACAGGACGCGGATCGCGGTCTCCACCGGGATGCGCCCGCGCTCGCGTTCGCGCACCCAGTACCAGAGGAGGAACGACGGGTAGCCCACGTCGCACACGAGGTTCACGTGCGCGCCACCGTCGCCGAGCCCGAGCACGGTGGCGGGGTGGGGGAGGAGCTCGAGGCTGTGGTCGAGGTTGTTGCCGCCGCCACCGAGGAAGTAGTGCACGAGCGCCTCGCCGTCCTCGCCGATCGTCCAGTCGTACAGGAGGTCCTCGGGGTCGCGGCCGAGCGCCTGCGCCTGTGCCGCCAGGCTCGTGCTGGGGTCGGGCTCGTGGTCGGGGAGCCGCTGGGACGGGAACACGCCGTCGGGGTGGGCGAGCATGAGCTCGTGGAGCCGCGGGATCTTCGACACCGGCGCCTCGGCCATGATCGTGCGCTTCATCTCGGGCTCGGCCATCCGCCGTGCTTGCTCGGCGACGGGCAGGTGGGCGAGCGACTGGTACGTAGCGGAGTGCATGAACGGGTGCAACGTGCGCAGGCCGCACAGCAGGCCCTGGCGGTGCGAGCTCACCTGCGGCACGATGCGCGCGCCCGCGGCGTTCTCGCGCTCGATGCGCGCGAGCCGGTCGCGCCACGTGCCGTCGGCCGACCCACCGAACGGGAGCGTCATCACGATGCCCGTCTCGCGCGACAAGCGGCTCATCCAGTCGATCTGCGCGTCCCAGTATCCGGGATCGGCGCCGGCGCGCTGCGACAGGATCGTGGTGAAGACCGCGTCGCGTGAGCCGGCGGCCGCGCCACGGATGAGCTCGAAGACCTCCTCGTCGTCGGCGAAGGTGCCCGGTACCTCACGCCCGTCGACGTCCTTGTGCAGCTCGAGCCGGTTCACCGAGAGGCCGACGGCGCCCGCGGCGACGCCCTCCTCGACGATCTTCGCCATGCGGGCGATGTCGTCGTCGCTGGCCGTCTCGTCCCACGCACTGCGCTCGTCCATCACGTACGCGCGCAGCGCGCCGTGCGGGATCTGCGCGGCGATGTCGATGGCGCGCGGGATGCGGTCGAGGGCGTCGAGGTACTCGGGGACGGACTCCCAGTCCCACTGGATCCCCTCGCGCAGCGACGGGCCCGGGATGCCCTCGACCCCCTCCATGAGCCCGATCAGCCAGTCGCGGCGATCGGGTGCCGCCGGCGCGAAGCCCACACCGCAGTTGCCCATCACCACGGTGGTGACGCCGTGCCAGATCGACGGCGTGATGAGCGGGTCCCACGTGGCCTGGCCGTCGTAGTGCGTGTGCACGTCGACGAAGCCGGGCGTGACGGTGAGACCGTCGGCGTCGATCTCCTCCCGCCCGCGCTCGTCGACCGTGCCCACGGCGGTGATGACGCCGTCGTCGACGGCGACGTCCGCGGCGAACGCGGGCCCGCCGAGGCCGTCGATCACGGTGCCGCTGCGAATCACGAGGTCATGCATGGTGGAAGCATCGCGCGAAACGACAACCCCCGCGAGGCGAGTGTCCCGCCGAGCGCGGCGGGTGAGCCGCACGCGGTGACGAGCGAGCGGAGCGAGTCGAGGAGCTCGCCACGAAGCGAGCGGCCGCGAGGCGGGTATCCCGCCGAGCAGCGAGCGAGTCATGTTAAGGGCACGAGATCCAGGAGGTCGGTGCTCCAGAAGTCGAGGGTGCCCTCGGGGAGGAGGAGCGCGAGGTCGGGCGTGAGCGCGTCGACGAAGCCGGTGTCGTGGCTGACGAGCACGATCGAGCCGGGCCACGACGAGAGTGCGGCCCCGATGGCCGTGCGCGACGGCGGGTCGAGGTTGTTGGTCGGCTCGTCGAGCAGCAAGGTGTTGTGCCGGCCGGCCACGAGCTGCGCGAGGGCGAGCTTGGTCTTCTCGCCACCCGACAACGTGCCCGCGTCCTGGAACGCCACGTCGCCGACGAGCCCGAACGCGCCGAGCGCGCTCCGGCGCTCGGTCTCGGTGACGAGGGTTCCGTCCCTGAGGTGGTCGATGACAGTGGCCCCCGGCGTGATGCCTTCGTGTTCCTGCGCGTAGTACCCGACCGACACGCCGGTACCGAACGTCACCTCCCCGGCGTCGTAGGGCTCGAGGCCGGCCAGGACGCGCAGCAGCGTGGTCTTCCCCGCGCCGTTCAGGCCCAGGACGAGGATGCGCTCGCCTCTGCGGAGCGCGAACGCGAGGTCGGACCAGATCGTGCGGTCCCCGAACGACTTGGTGAGACCCTCGACCTGCAGCACGTCGCGGCCGCTGTGGGGCGGTGGCGGGAAGCGGTAACGCACGGCGCGCGCGGCGCGGATGGGTGTGACGGCTTCGGACGCGAGGCGCTCGACGCGCTTGTCGAGGCTCTTCGCCTGGCGCGCACGCCGCGCGGTGGAGTGCCGCATGCGGTCGGCCAGGGTGGAGAGCCGCCCCATCTCGGCGTGCTGCCGGGAGGCGATGCGCCGGAGCCGGTCCACGTCCTTCGCGCGCGCGTCGACGTACTGCGAGTACGTGCCCTTGTACTCGCGGAGGTCGGCGTCGTCGAGGTGCAAGACCTTGGTGATCGCCTGGTCGAGCAACTGGAGGTCGTGGCTCACCACGAGCAGCGCGCCGCGGAACGAGCGCAGGAAGCCCATCAACCATTCCTTGGCGTCGAGGTCGAGGTGGTTCGTGGGCTCGTCGAGCACCAGGTTGTCGGTGCCGCCGAACAGGATCCGCGCCAGCTCGACGCGGCGGCGCTCGCCCCCGGAGAGCGTGCCGAGCGCGAGCGCGGCGCGGTCGGCGGGGAGCCCGAGGCCGGCGAGGATGCGGTGCACGTCGGACTCGGCGCGGTAGCCGCCCGCGTCGCGGAAGGCCAGCTCCGCGTTCGAGAAGCGGCGGATGGCCCGGTCGGTCGGGTCGACCTCCATCTCGCGCCGGAGCCGTTCCAGCTCCTCGCGCTGGGTGTCGAGCCCGCGCGCCGAGAGCACGTACGTCATGGTGACGTCCTTCGCGCGGCCCCGGTCGGTGCGCGGGTCCTGCGGCAGGAAGCCGAGCGCGCCCACCACCTGCACGCGGCCGCTCGTGGGCCGCCGTTCACCGGCCAGGGTGCGGAGCAGCGTGGTCTTCCCCGCACCGTTGCGGCCCACGAGGCCGACCTTGTCGCCCGGGTACACGGAGAACGACGCACCGTCGACCAGCATGCGTTCTGCGACCTCGATCGTGACGTCGGTGGCTCGGAGCACGGCCGCGACGGTACCGGCGTGCGGGGCGCGCGCCGGCCCGAAATTCCGCCGCACGCATCCCGCAGTCCTCCGTACGATCACCGGCTGCCTCGGGATGGGGGAGTGGTGCCGAGGACCGAGCAACACGACGCGGAACACCCACGCGCGCGCCGGCATGTCGCCGGTCGGCACGTCGCCCACCGGCGGCTGCTGTCGACGTACCTGCTCGAGGAACGCCGGCGCGCGGTCGGGCTCGCCGTCCTGTTGCTCGCGAGCCAGTTGGTGCCCCTGGCGGAGCCGCTGCTCCTGAAGGGCTTCGTCGACCGCGCGACGGCCGGCGAAGCGCTCGCGGTGCTGGTCGCGATCGCGCTCGCATACATCGGTGTGGCGCTGCTCGCGCAAGTGCTGTCGGTCGTCGTGAGCCGCGCCGGAACGGTGCTCGCGTGGCGCATCACCGACCGCATGCGCGCCGATGTGGCGACTCACGTGCTCGACCTCGATCACGCGTGGCTGGCACGGCACAGTCCCGGTCAGCTCATCGAGCGGGTCGACGGCGACATCACCGGTATCTCCGAGTACTACTCACAGGTCGTCCTCCAGGTCGTCGCCGCGGCGATCCTGCTCGTCGGCGTGCTCGTGCTCGTGACCGCGCAGGACGTGTGGGCGGGTCTCGTGTTCGCGGCGTTCGCCGCGGTCGCGCTGGTAGTGCTCCGCCGGACGCGCGACCACGCGGTCGCCGCCACCACCGCGCACCGCGAGGCGAGCGCGGAGCTGTTCGGGTCGATCGAGGAACGGCTCGCCGGCCTCGAAGACGTGCGCGCCAACGGCGGCGGTCCTCACGCCATGCGCCGGTTCCACGAGGTGAGCTCGTCCGCCTACCAGGCGCGGGCTCGCGCCGAGTGGCGCGCCGCGGAGGTCGGCACCGCGAGCTACGCGACGTTCGCCGCGGGCACGCTGCTCGCGCTCGTCACCGGGGTGTTCCTCTACGACTCCGGTGCCATCACCATCGGCACCGTGTTCCTGCTGTTCCAGTCGATCCAACTCGTGCGCGGGTCGCTCGAGGTCATCGCCGACCAGCTCCGTACGCTGCAGCAGGCCGGCGCGGGCGCGACGCGGGTCGCGGAGCTGTTCGGACTGCGCCCGTCGATCGTCGACGGGCCCGTCGCGTCGCTCCCGACCGGCGCGTTGGCGGTGACCTTCGACCGGGTGTCGTTCTCGTACGGCGACGGCCCGCCCGTGCTCGACGACGTCTCGTTCTCGG
>DASPTH010000183.1:0-3198 GCA_035623515.1 Acidimicrobiia bacterium | reverse complement strand
ACTGGGGTCACGGAACACCGTCGAACCCTTGGACCCGTGGAGCGCGCGCTTCTCGGCGCCCTTGGTCACGAACACATCCAGGAACCGCTCGACGTCCTCGACCTGTGTCGTTGCCAGGATCATGACCTTCCCCTTCGCAATGGATCGCAATGGATCTCGTGCCACTGACCAGTTGGTCAGCGTCGGGGTCATTCTCCGGATCCGCGGCCGGCCGGGCATCGGTAGACCTACCCAATTGCCCACCAGGCCCATTTCCCACCATGGCCCTCTTCCCCATGGCCCATGGCTCATTTTCTCGCCTGGCTTCGCGGTGGTTCAGGGTGCGACGACACCGTCCACGACCTCGTGCGCGACCGCCCAGCGGGTCGCCGCCGCGCGACTGGAGACGCCGATCTTCGTGTAGATGTTCTGCACGTGGTGCTCGGCGGTCCTCGTCGAGATGAACAGCTGCGACGCGATCTCGCTCGCGGTCCGGCCGTCGGACACGAGGCGGAGCACTTCCAGCTCGCGTCGGCTCAGGCCGCCCGGGCGAGTCTCTCGCTCGGTTGGGCCGGGATCGCGCCGGGCCGCGTCGATCTGCTGGCGCGCGTAGACCGCCGCGCCGTTGAGGTCGAGCGCCGCGCCTGCTGCCGTCAACTCTGTGGCGCGTCCGGTCCCGAGCCTGACCCCGACTCGATCCCGGAGTGGGCCGAGCTCCGGGACGTGCTGGAAGCTCGAGGGCTCCCGCGACAGCGCGCCGAGGAGCATCGCCGCGGGCGCCAGGCGGTCGAGCCGCTCGAACAATGCCGGCACGCTGGCGAGCGTGATGATCAACTGCGGTACGTTGCCCGCGCGCTGGAACGCGGCGAGAGCCTCCGCGAACAGCACCAGCGCGGTCTCCGCCTCGCCGTCGGAGGTGTGGAGGCGTGCCGCATCACGGGCGAGGAAGCCTTCGAAGAACTGCACGCGGTGCTCGCCGACGAACGCAACACCCTCGTCCCAGGCCGCGAACGCGCGCCGCACGTCGGCCTTCGAGAACGCCATGCCCGCGATCCAGAGCGCGTACGAGATCCAGTACGGATTCCCGAGCGCCCGCGCGGCCGCGACCGCGTCCTCGGTCAGCGCAAGCGCTTCCTCGATCCGGCCGCACGACTGGAGGCCGTCCACGTAGGCGGCCAACCCGTACCCCCGATCGGAGCCGTACCGATCGGCGACCTCACCGGTGAGCTCGAGGTACCGATCGAGATCGCCGCAGTACACCGCGCCCAGGGCTTCGACGAACGAGGCGTAGCCGGGCTCGCACGCGTCGTAGCGAGCGTCGACCTCGAGCTCCGTCGCCCGGTGCGCATGGTCGCGAGCAGCCTCGGCCCGTCCCACGAAGCATGCGAATCCCGCCCCGGTGTAGAGGCGCGGAAGACGGCGGACATCGGCTTCGGTCGCGGGCCGGAGCAGCTCCTCGGCCCAGGCGACCGTCTCGAACAGCTGGCCCGAGAACCCCATGAGCGCGCTGTGCGCCGCGATGTCGGTGGCGACGGTCGCGTCGCCGCGTCCCGCGCTCCACCGGAAGGCGGCTCTGAGGTTGCCCAGCTCCAGGTCGACCCAGTCGACGGCAGCTCGCCAACCGGGCCCGTTCCAGCGCTCCCATCGAGCGATCGCGCCCTGGGCGTAGTGCCGCGCGTGCCGGTCGCGCATCAGTTCGAGCGCGCCCGTCTCGGCCAGACGGTCCTCGGCGAACTGGCGGATGGTCTCGAACTGCCGGTACCGGGTGCGCGTCGCGGTGTGGTCGGCGACGACGAGAGACTTGCGCACCAGCGAGTCGAGATGGCGGAGCACGTCCACCTCGTCGCCCCGGTCGACGACGGCGACGATGCTCGCCAGCTCGAAGCCGCCCGCGAACACCGAAGTGCAGCGGAGCAGGCCCTGCTCGTCGTCGTCGAGCAGGTCGTAGGACCACCCCACGGCGTGGCGGAGCGTGAGCTGGCGTTCTGGTCCCTGGACGGACCCCTGCAGCAGCCGGAATCGATCGGCGAGCCGATCCCTGACCTCACGAGCACTCATCGCGGCCATGCGGGCCGCCGCCAACTCGATCCCGAGCGGGAGCCCGTCGAGCGTCGCGCAGATCTCGGTCACCGCTCCGGCGGTCTCCGCTTCGCGGAGGCCGAAGTCGGGTCGCACCGCGCGCGCCCGGTCGACGAAGAGGGCGACGGCATCGGAGGACTCGCCGCCGTCGAGTGCGAGAGGAGCGACTGTGAACGCCGCTTCTCCGCGGAGCCCGAGGATCTCACGTGACGTGGCGAGGATCCTGACGCTCCGAGATCGCGCCAGGATCTCATCGAGCACCGATCCCACTGCGTTCAGGAGGTGTTCGCAGTTGTCCACCACCAGGAGCACGTTCCGGCCACCGAGCGTCTCGGCGATCGTGTCGACGAGCGGCGTGTCACCCTGAGGGGTGATGCCCAGCACCGTGGCGATCGCCGCCGGTACCGAGGCCGGGTCGCCGACGGGCGCCAACTCGACGATCCACACGCCGTCGGAGAACTCGCCCGCCACCTCGGCACCGACCTCCAGTGCGAGCCGGGACTTGCCCACGCCGCCGACGCCGGTCAGGGTGACGAGGGAGCTCGATCTCACGAGTTCGGCTACCTCTCCGACGACCGTCTCTCGACCGACCAGCGAGGTCAGCTGCTGAGGGAGGTTTCCCGGGAAGTCGTCGACGGTGCGGAGCACGGGAAAGTCGACTGGGAGCCCGTCGGCGACGACCTGGTACACCGACATGCGCCCGGGCAGACCGCGAAGGCGGTGCTCACCCAGGGGCCGCAGCGTCACGCGGTCGCGCACCAGCACCTCGGTCACATCCGAGACGAGCACCTGGCCACCGTGTGCCAGCGAGAGCAGCCGCGCGGCGCGGTTCACCTCGCTGCCCACGTACGTCTGATCACGCTCGGCCGCGTCGCCGGTGTGCAGGCCCATGCGAACCAAGAAGTCGACCGTGGCGTCGTCTCGCAACTGCTCCTGCACCTCGAGCGCGGCGATCACCGCGTCGGCCGCGCTCGAGAACGCGGCGGAGAAGCCGTCACCGCCGATCCCGAACACGTAGCCGCCGTGGCGCTCGATCGTGCCCCGCACGATCGCGTCGTGGGCCCGCAGCGCGTCGGCCATCTCGGTGGGAGCCTCCTCCCACAGGCGCGTCGAATCCTCGATGTCCGTGAACAGGAACGT
>DASPTH010000177.1:0-7511 GCA_035623515.1 Acidimicrobiia bacterium | reverse complement strand
CGCACCGCGTACTTCGCCGGCGCGTACGCGCTGTAGCCGAACACGCCGATGAGCCCAGCCGTCGACGACACCAGCACCAGGTGGCCCCGCCCGCGGGCGACCATCGTGGGCACCACCGCCCGCACCGCGTGCAACGTGCCGAAGTAGTCGACGTCGATCTGCTCGTGGAAGACGGCGTCGCCGAGTTCGGCGAAGTAGCCCGGGTGGGCACCTCCTGCCGCGCACAGGAGGATGTCGCACGGGCCGAGGCCCTCGGTGAGCCGGTCGACGGCGGCCGACAGGGCCACGGGGTCGCACACGTCGGCGCTCGCCATGCCGACCATCGCCGACGGATCTTCGACGGACCGCTCCGCCGCGACGAGGCGCGCCGCGTCCTCGAGGCGCGCCTCGTCGCGCGCCACGAGCGAGACGCGCGCGCCCGAGCGCGCGAGGAGGCACGCCGTCGCCAGCCCGATGCCGCTCGAGCCTCCGGTCACGATGGCGTGAGCACCCGCGATCGTCGTCATGTCCTGATCGTGCCACGGCAGGGGTGGCAGGTACGGTCCTCGGCGTGCCACCTCGGGCCTCCGTGCACGTCGCCGTCCTCGTCGCGGTCCTCGTCACAGGGGCAACGGTGGCAGCTCAGGGCGTGTCGCCGCGCGCCACCGCGGCCACGGTGACCTTCCAGGTACAGGGCAGCGTGGAGCAGGTCGCCGTCACCGGTGCGCCGAAGGGCGCCACCGCTCGCCTGCTCGACGCGTCCGGTCACACGGTCGCGCGCCGCGCGATCGACGGCGAGGGCGCCACGCTGTTCCGCCACGTGCACCCGGGCCGCCACACCGTCACCGTCGGCGGCGCGCGTTCGCGGCCGGTAGCCGTCACGAGCGTCGACGACGTGCCGCCCCAGTCGCTCTACTCGTCGCAGCGACTCGGGCCGGGCTTCGGGTACATCCGGACGCGGGACGGCACACTGCTGTCCGCCGACGTCGTGCTGCCCGGCCCGGTCGCGGACGGCCCCTACCCGACGGTCGTCGAGTACTCGGGCTACGACCCCTCCAACCCCGACGGCCACCAGCCAGCGTCGACGCTCGCGCAACTCCTCGGCTTCGCCACCGTCGGCGTGAACCTCCGCGGCACCGGCTGCTCAGGAGGAGCGTTCGACTACTTCGAGCCGCTCCAGTCACTCGACGGCTACGACGCGATCGAGACCGTGGCCGCGCAGCCGTGGGTCGCGCACGGCAAGGTCGGCATGGTCGGGATCTCCTACCCGGGCCTCACACAGTTGTTCGTCGCGGCGACGCGTCCGCCCCATCTCGCGGCGATCACGCCGCTGTCCGTCACCGACGACACCTACCAGACGCTCTACCCCGGCGGCATCCTCAACAACGGTTTCGCCGTCGGCTGGGCCGACGACCGGCAGGCCGACGCGGAGCCGTCGGCGTCGGACTGGGCGCGCAGGCGCATCGCCGACGGCGACACCACGTGTGCCGACAACCAAGCCCTGCGCCTGCAGTCTCCGAGCGTGTCGCGCGAGATCACGGCGCTCGGCCGCAATCCGGAGCCCGCCGACGACGCGCTCGCGCCGGCGCGCTTCGTGCACAAGATCGACGTGCCGGTGTTCCTCGCCGGTTCGTGGCAGGACGAGGAGACCGGTGGCCACTGGCCCGAGATGCTCGATCAGTTCGCGCCTGGCGTGGTCGTGAAGGCGACGTTGACGAACGGCATCCACGCCGACTCGCTCGGTCCGGAGGTGATCACGCGCTGGGCCGAGTTCCTCGACTTCTACGTCGCGCGCCGCGTGCCGAGCATCTCGCCGTCGGTGCGCGCCATCGCGTCCGCGGCGCTGGCCGGCACGTTCGGCGACGGCACCGAGCTGCCGCCCGACCGCTTCGCGCCCGGTACTGACTACGCGACCGCGCTCGCGGCCTACCAGGCGGAGCCGCCCGTTCGCGTCCTGTTCGACAGCGGTGCCGGCGGCCCGGAGGGCGCGCCGATCGCGGCGATGGAGGCATCGTTCCCTTCGTGGCCGCCTCCCGCGACCACTGCGACCACGTGGTACCTCGCCGCCGGCGGACGCCTCGAACCGACGGCCCCCGCGCCGGCCACGAGCGACCATTACGTCTACGACCCCGGTGCCTTCCCGCGCACCGACGCACCCGCGGGTGACGAAGGGAGCGAGCAGGCGAAGGCCACCAAGCTCGACTGGAAGCCCGTGCCGGCCGGCAAGGCGCTCGGCTACGTGACCGCGCCACTCGGGGCCGACACGGTGATCCTCGGATCCGGGAGCGTCGACCTCTGGTTGCGTTCGACCGCGCCCGACGTCGACCTCGAAGTGACGGTGAGCGAGGTGCGGCCCGACGGCGAGGAGACGTACGTGCAGAGCGGGTGGCTCCGCGCCAGCAAGCGCGCGCTCGACCCCGCCGCGTCGACCGACCTGCACCCGGTACCCACGTACCGCGCGTCGGACACACGGCCGCTCCCGAAGGGGCGGTACTCGCTCGTGCGGGTCCCCCTGTTCCCGTTCGGCCACGTGTTCCGTGCCGGGTCACGCATCCGCATCGTCGTGCAGCCCCCCGGCGGCAACCGACCTGCGTGGGCGTTCGACGCGCTCACGTACCACCACGAGGTCGTGAACGACGTCGCCGTCGGAGGCGACCATCCGTCCCGCGTGGTCCTCCCCGTCGTGCCCGGGATCCCGGTGACCACCCCGTTGCCGGAGTGTGGCAGCCTTCGGGGCCAGCCGTGCCGCGCCTACGTGGCGCCGAGCAACGCCACCGGGACGAAAGGATCGCGATGACGAGCCGGTCCGACGTGTACGACCTCGCCGACGCGTACGTGGAGCGGTTCGCCGCGCTCGACCCGCTCGCCGCGACCGGCGAGGGGATCACCGGGCACGACCACGAGATGACGGACTACTCGCCCGACGGCGTCGACGAGCGCGCCGAGCACGACCGCGCCACGCTGCGGGCGCTCGCCGCGGTCCGGATCGAGTCGGACGCCGATCGCGTCGCTGCCGGCGTGCTGCGCGAGCGGTTGGAGCTCGCGCTCGAGGAGCACGACGCGGGCGAACGGCTGCGCGACGTCCGGATCCTGGGCAGCCCCATCCAGGGCGTGCGCCTCGTCTTCGACCTCATGCCACGCGACACGCTCGAACATTGGCAGACGATCGCCGAGCGGATGGCGCTCGTGCCGCAGGGCCTCGCCGGCTTGGAGGCCGCGCTCACGGAAGGAGTACAGCAGGGTGTGGTGGCCGCGCGCCGCCAGGCGGTGGCGTGCACACAGCAGGCCGACGTGTGGGCGGGCGTCGACGCGTCGACGCCGCCGTTCTTCCGCACGCTCGTCGAGGACTACGAGCGGCGCGACCTCGGCGACGCCGCCCTCGGCCACCGGCTCGAGGAGCTCGCGACCCGCGCCACCGCCGCGTACGCGGCCATGGGGCGGTACCTGGTCGAGGAGTACGCGCCGCACGCCACCGAGCACGACCCGGTCGGCCGCGAGCGTTACTCGCTGTACGCGCGGGACTTCACCGGCACGGACCTCGACCTCGAGGAGACGTACCGCTGGGGATGGGACGAGCTGCACCGGATCGAGCACGCGATGGGCCAGGTCGCCGAGCGCATCATCCCCGACGTCGGCGTCGACGCGGTGATCGAGCACCTCGAAACGGACCCGCACCGCGCGATCGAGGGTGTCGAGGCCTTCCAGCGTTGGAACCAGGAGCTACTCGACCGCACCGTCGCGGAGCTCGACGGGACGCACTTCGACATCCCGGAGCCCGTGAAGCGCGTCGAGGCGATGATCGCGCCGCCCGGCGGCGCGGCCGCGATGTACTACACGGGCCCGTCCGAGGACTTCAGCCGCCCGGGGCGCACCTGGTACCCGACGCTCGGCAAGACGCGCTTCCCGCTGTGGGGTGAGGTGTCGATCTGCTACCACGAGGGCGTCCCCGGCCACCACCTGCAGATCGCGCAGGTCCGGTACCTGGCCGGCACGTTGAGCCGCTACCAGCGCACGCTCGCGGGCACGTCGGGGCACGCCGAGGGGTGGGCGCTCTACGCCGAGCGGCTCATGGGCGAGCTCGGCTACCTCGAGGACCCGGCGTACGAGTTGGGCATGCTGCGCGCGCAGGCCATGCGCGCGGTTCGCGTCGTCGTCGACATCGGTATGCACCTCGAGCTCCCCATCCCTGCGGGCGAGCGGTACGAGCCGGGCGAGACGTGGACACCCGAGCTGGCGCTCCCGTTCGTGATCGAGCGCAGCAAGTTCCCGCCCGACTTCATGGCGAGCGAGGTCGACCGCTACCTCGGCCTCCCCGGCCAGGCGATCAGCTACAAGGTGGGCGAGCGGGTGTGGCTCGGCGCGCGCGACGCCGCCCGCGCCCGAGCCGGTGCCGGCTTCGACCTCAAGGAATTCCACCGCCGCGCGCTCGACCTCGGCCCGATGGGGCTCGCCCAACTCGACGCCGAGCTCGCGCGCCTGTAGCCCCACCACGAACCTGCGTCGCCCACCGACCCTCTACGTCGGTTGCTGACGCAACTTCGAGCTGGTCAGAGCCGGCCCGACTCGGCCGCCGCGGACTCCGCCGCGGCGAGCTGCTCGGCGACGATGGCCAGGCCTCCGTCCCAGAAGGCGGGGTCTTCGAGGTCGAGCCCGACGATCCGGCCCAGCTCCTCGGGCGAGCGCGACCCGCCGGCCGCGAGCAGCTCGAGGTATCGGGGCACGAAGCCTGCGCCCTGCTGTTCGTACGCGCGGTACACCGACAGGGCGAGCAGCTGGCCGTACGAGTACGCGTACACGTATCCCGGTGTGCCCATGAAGTGGGGGATGTACGACCACCACGTGCGATAGCCCTCGGTGATCTCCACCGAATCGCCGAGCATCGAGGCCTGCGTGTCGGCCCAGGCGTCGTTGAACTGCTCGACGGACAGTTCGCCCTCCTCGCGGCGCTGGTTGTGGACCCGGTCCTCGAACCGGTTCATCGCCACCTGCCGGAACACGGTGGCGATCTGGCCCTCGAGGCTCTCGGCGAGCAGCGCGAGGCGCGCCCGCGGATCGGTGGTCGCATCCAGCAGACGCCCGAAGGTGACGGTCTCGCCGAACACCGACGCGGTCTCGGCGAGGGTGAGCGGCGTGGTCTGGTGGAAGATCCCCTGCTCGCGCGCGAGGTAGGCGTGCAACCCGTGACCCATCTCGTGGGCGAGGGTCAGCACGTCGCGCCGGCGCGACGTCCAGTTGAGCAGCAGGTACGGGTGCGCGCTCGGGACGGTGTACGCACAGAACGCCCCCGGGCGCTTGCCCGGGCGGACGGGCGCGTCGATCCACGCCTCGTCGAAGAAGCGACGGGCAACATCCGCGAGGTCGGGTGAGAACGACGCGTACGCGTCGAGCACCAGGTCGCGCGCCTCCGACCAACCGAACTCCTCGTCGGTCGACGCCACCGACGCCATGCGGTCGAAGTCGGAGATCTTGTCCAACCCGAGCAGCCGCGCCTTCAGCGTGTACCAGCGCTGCGGGATGTCGTAGCGGGCCTGCACCGCGGTCACGAGCGCCTCGACCGACTCGTCGCTCGCCTCGTTGCCCAGGTTGCGGCTGGCGATCCAGCTCTCGTAGTGGCGCAGCCGGTCGTCGATCGACTTGTCGACGAGCAGCGTGTTGAACACGAACGCGCGCGTGCGCAGGCCGGGAGCGAGCGCCGCCGTGACCGCCTCGGCCGCGGTTCGCCGCGCGTCGCGGTCGGGCGACATGAGCTGCGACAGGCCCTCCTCGAGGCTGACCGTGTCACCGTCGAGGTCGACGACGAGCGCCGAGGTGAGCTCCGAGAACAGCCGCACCCACGCGCTGCTCGCAGTGAGCGACTTGTCGGAGAGGATCACCTCTTCGGGTTCCGTGAGGAGGTGCGGCCGGTAGCGCCGTGCCGAGTCGAGGTGATGACGGCAGAACTCGACTCGGGGGTCGGCGAGCAGCTCGGCGGCGCGTTCATCGTCGACCGCCGCCCACTCGAGCTCCACGAAGATGAGCTCGTTGTTGATGACCGTGGAGCGCTCCTCCGCGCGCGCGATGAGCGCGCCGTTGGCAGGATCCTGCGTGTCGACGGCGAACCGCAGGCCCGCGTACGAGTCGGCCCGGCCGACCAGGTCACCGATCGCCGCCAGCTCGTGCATCAGCGTCGCCAGCTCCGCGGCGTCGAGGGCGCCGATGCGCCCGCGGTAGGCGCCGATGGCTCTGGCGCGTGTCTCGGCTTCGTCGAGCAACGCGTCGACGCCGGTTTCGGCGCGCCCGTCGACGAGCGGCTCGATGTCCCACGCGACGTCGGCCGCGGTGCGATCTGCCTCGGTGGTCGTCATGGTCGGAGGCTAGCGATCCCGTTGGGAGACTCGCGGCGCGCCGAGTCCGAGCGCCTCCGGCAGCGGCTCCGCGTGCACGACCACCAGGCGGCGCGTCGCGCGCGTGAGCACGACGTAGAGGAGCCGGAGGCCGGCCGCGTCCGGCGACACGAGCTGGGCCGGCTCGACCACCACGACGTGATCGAACTCCAGTCCCTTCGCGTCGATCGGCGACAGCACCGCGATGGGCGCATCGATCGCCTCGACCGAGTCGGCGACCGCGCCGGTTTCCCACAAGGCGGCGACGAGCCGCTCGTGCAGGGCCACGGGCGCGATCACGGCGACGGTCCCGCCGGACCGTGACGCGTCGCGCGCGGCCTCCGCGGCGATGTCGACCGTCTCACCGGCGGCGACGGTCGCGACCTGCGGAAACGCCCCCGTGCTCCTGACCGGGCGCGCCGCCTCCACACCGGGCGCCGCCGCCGGCAGCAGCCGGTTGGCAACCTCCATGATCTCGGCCGGGGTCCGGTAGTTGACGGTGAGGGTGATCCGGCGCGGTGGGACACGCACGGTGACGTTGGCGAGCACGGCGTCCCAGTCGGAGAGCGCGCCGGCCCGGCTCGCCTGCCCGAAGTCACCGACGAGCGTCATGGAACCCGACGGGCAGCGGCGCGCGATCATGCGCCACTGCATCGCGGTGAGGTCCTGCGCCTCGTCGACGAGCACATGGCCGAACGAGCGCGGTTCGCCGTCGTCGTCGGACGCGACCGGGTCGCCATCGGACCCGTAGCGTTCGAGCACCTGCTCCGCCGACACCGAGCCACCCAACCCGAGCTCGGCGACGGTGCGGCGCGCCATCTCGAGCGACTCGTTGCGCCGCCCCCGCCGGCGCGGCCGCGGCCGCGCCGCGCTCCGCGGCCCGAGCAGGGCGTCGGCCTCGTCGACCAAGGGGAGGTCGGCGTCGGTCCACGCGACGTCACGCACGTCGGACGTGCGCGGACGCACGAGCAGCCGTTCCTCGTTCGGCGCGAGCACACCGTGCGACGCCGACCGGACGAGTGCCTCGAAGCCGAAGAGGTCGTTCACCAGCTCCGCGCCGCTCAGCACCGGCCACATGCGTTCGAGCGCGAGCTTGATCTCGGGGGCGCGCCGCAGCTTGTCGGTGAGATCCTGCTCCCACTCCTCGGGTGCCGCTTCGCCGCGCGCGAG
>DASPTH010000174.1:0-2623 GCA_035623515.1 Acidimicrobiia bacterium | reverse complement strand
GAGCGACTGCTCGACGAGCTGATCCGGCGCGGATACCAACTGGTGGGCCCCACCGTTCGCGACGGCGCGATCGTGCTCGAGCGCCTCGACTCGCCGGACGAACTTGCGCGCGGCGTGGGCGAGCGCCAAGAGGCCGGACGCTACCAGGTGACTCGGCGCGACGACCGGCGGTGGTTCGGTTTCGCGCACGGTCCCGACTCGGCCAAGCGGTTCCTCTTCCCCCCGCGCGAGCTGCTGGGGACGGCAACGCGCAGCGGCGGCGAGCTCCGGTTCGAGAAGGCCGATCCCGAGGAGAGTCCGTTCGCGTTCGTGGGCGTCCGTTCGTGCGACCTGCACGCCGTCGCGGTGCAGGACCGCGTGTTCGCGAGCGACACGTCGTACATGGCCCGGCGCCGCGCCGCGGTGTTCGTCGCCGTGAACTGCGAGACGCCCGGCGGAACGTGCTTCTGCACGTCGATGGGAACGGGGCCACGCTGCTCGTCGGGTTTCGACGTCGCGCTCACGGAGTTCGACGACGGCTTCGTGGCGGAGGCGGGGACCGGCGTCGGGGAGGAGCTGCTCGCCGCGGCGGGCGCGCGCGCGGCGAGCACCGAGGAGATCGAGGCGGATCGCGCCGTGAGTGCGCGCGCCGCCGCGGCGATGGGCCGGGCGCTCGAAACCGGCGACCTTCCGGATCTCCTGTACCGGAACCGCGCGCATCCGCGATGGGACCAGGTCGGCGAGCGGTGCCTGACGTGCGGCAACTGCACGTCGGTCTGTCCCACGTGCTTCTGCAACGACGTGGTCGACGCAGGCGATCTGCTCGGCGCCACCGCGACGCGAACCCGCGAGTGGGCGACCTGCTTCTCGGAGGAGTTCAGCCACACCGCCGGCGTCGACGTCCGGACCGCGCGCTCGGCTCGGTACCGCCAGTGGCTCACCCACAAGTTCGCCTCGTGGATTGATCAGTTCGGAACGTCGGGGTGCGTCGGATGCGGCCGCTGCATCACCTGGTGCCCGGTCGGCATCGACGTCACCGAGGAGATCGCGGCGATCCGGATGGAGGACGGCGTCGTGGCCGTCGCCGAAGGGGCGTCGTCGTGAGCGCCGTGGCCGTATCGGCCCCTGCGCCGCCCGTGACCGCCTCGCTCGTTCCCGAGATGACGGCGACCGTGCGGCGCGTCGTCCGCGAGACGCCCGACACCGCCACGTACTGGGTGACGATCAACGAGCCCGAGCGCCGAGCGGCTTACCGGTTCCTGCCGGGCCAGTTCAACATGCTCTACGTCTTCGCGGCCGGCGAGATTCCGATCTCGGTCTCGTCCGATCCCGCGCACCCGCTGCGTCTGGCGCACACGATCCGGGCGACCGGCCGCGTGACGGATCTCTTCGAGGCGCTCACGCCGGGAGCGCGGGTCGGCCTTCGCGGTCCCTTCGGAACGCCCTGGCCTGTGCCGGAGGCCGAGGGCGGCGACCTCGTGATCGTGGCGGGTGGCCTCGGGCTCGCGCCGGTGCGCCCCATCGTGTACGAGGCGATCCGTCGCCGCGACCGGTTCCGCCGGGTCGTCGTGCTGGTCGGGGCGCGGGGCCCGGAGCACATGCTCTACCAGCATCAGTTGGACGCGTGGAGCCACTGGATCCGGAGCCGCGCGATCGAGGTCCACCTCACCGTCGACGTTCCCGACGACGCGTGGCCGTTCGGGCACGGCGTCGTGACCACGCTCTACCCGCAGGCCGGGTTGGCGCCGCATCGCACGACCGCGTTCGTGTGCGGTCCCGAGATCATGATGCGGTTCGCCGCCGCAGGCCTCGTCGAGCGCGGCGTCCCGCCCGAGCGCGTCCACGTCTCCATGGAACGGAACATGCAGTGCGCGGTCCGGATGTGCGGGCATTGCCAATGGGGACCCGCGTTCGTATGCGCCGACGGCCCGGTGTTCCCGTGGTCGCGGGCGCGGGAATGGCTGGAGGTGGCGCAGCTGTGAGCGCGCGCCCGCGGGTCGCGGTCTTCAAGATGGCCTCCTGCGACGGGTGTCAGCTGCAGCTGCTCGACGCGGAGGACGCCCTCCTCGAACTCGCGTCGGCCGTCGACATCGTGCAGTTCAGCGAAGCCAGCTCTCACGTGGATCCCGGACCGTACGACGTGACGATCGTGGAGGGCTCGATCTCCACGCCGGGACAGCTCGAGGAGATCCGGCACATCCGTGAGGTGTCGAAGTTCCTGATCACGGTCGGAGCGTGCGCGACCTCGGGCGGTGTCCAGGCACTGCGCAACTGGATGGACGCGGAGGAGACCGTTCGGGCCGTGTACCCGACGCCGGAGTACATCACGTCGCTCGCGACGTCGACGCCCGTGAGCGAGCACGTGCGCGTGGACCTCGAGCTGGTGGGGTGCCCGGTCGATCGCGGCCAGCTGCTCGGAGCGCTCGGTTCGCTCCTGCGCGGGGCCATGCCGCGCGTCTCGACGTCGCCGGTCTGCGTGGAGTGCAAGCGCCGCGGCTACGTCTGCGTCGTGGTCGCCAAGGGCGAGCCGTGCCTCGGGCCCGTCACCCAGACCGGGTGCGGGGCGCTGTGCCCGGCGTACGGCCGTGGGTGCTACGGGTGCTTCGGGCCGGCGCAGCCGCCGAACGTCGAGGCGTTGCGCCGC
>DASPTH010000103.1:0-2946 GCA_035623515.1 Acidimicrobiia bacterium | reverse complement strand
CCGTTCTCGATCATGTACGCCTCGGTGATGCCGAACACGAAGTCGCCGGTGGCGGTGTTCACTTGACCGCCCCCGAGAGCGACGCAGTAGATGCCGTAAGACGTGGCGCGGACGATGGCCTCGGGATCGTCGCCGCCTTCGAGCAGGAAGGTATTGGTCATCCGCACCATCGGCAGGTGCTGGTAGGTCTCCCGGCGTCCGTTCCCGCTGCTGGCGCGCCCCTCCTTCCGCGCCCGCAGGAAGTCCCACATGTAGTCGGTGAGGACGCCGTTCTCGATGAGTACGTTCCGTTGCGCGGGCGCGCCTTCGTCGTC
This sequence comes from Acidimicrobiia bacterium, assembly GCA_035623515.1. Lineage (GTDB taxonomy): Bacteria > Actinomycetota > Acidimicrobiia > IMCC26256 > DASPTH01 > DASPTH01. The sequence continues at coordinate 2,632 of DASPTH010000103.1, read as the reverse complement.
GATCGCGTAGGTGCCCCACTCACGTGCGTAGGTGCCGTCGTCGACCAGCGTCACGAGCGGTGACGCAACCTGCTCACCGACTCGACGGGTGAACACCGACCAGTCCTTCTCGACCAGATCGGCTTCGAGACCGTGGCCGCACGCCTCGTGGAACAGCACACCACCGGCACCGCGCTTCAGCACGACCGGGAGCTTGCCGCGGGGTGCCGGACGTGCCTTCAGCATCGTGAGCGCCCGCCGAGCCGCGACCTGCGCCACGTCCTCGGGTGCGATCTCGTCGAAGTATTCGAAGCCGACACTGCGGCCCGGCGCCTCGAGGCCCGTCTGCATGCCGGTGTCGGCGACGGCGACGCAGTTCACCATGAAGCGTGTGCGCACGACGTCGTCCTCGACGAGCAGTCCGTCGGAGTTGGCGATCAGCACGCGGCGCCGGGCGTCGGCGTACGACGCCGTGACCTGTCGGATGGCGTCACTCTCCGCCCGCGCCGCCTCGTCGGCCCGCTCGAGCACCGCGGCCTTGCGCGCCTTCTCGACCGTCTCGGGCAGCACACGCACGTCGTGCGCGTGCGCCACCACGCGTCGCTCGAGCGCGACCACGTGCGACTCGCCGGGCGTGCCTCGTGCCGCTGCGGCCGCCGCGCGCGCCGCCTCCTGCAGACCCCGCTCGCTCAGGTCGGCGGTGTGCGCGTACCCGGTCGTGTCCCCGCGGACGACGCGTATGCCCGCGCCGCGCTCGCGACCCGACACCAGTTCCTCGACCTTGGCGTCGTCGAGTCGCGCCGTCGTCGTCCGGCGGTCCTCGGCAAACACCTCGGCGAAGTCGCCACCATCGCGCAACGCGCCGTGCAACGTGCGCTCGAGAACCGATTCCTCGATCAACTTGTCTCCTCGCCGAAGACGTCTTCTCCGAAGGGGGGTTGTTATCGTAGGCCGATGCCACCGCGCCCCGGTCTGTCAGCAACTGCCGAGCTCGTCGTCACCGAGGCCGACACCGCGCTCGTGCTCAACACCGGCGACGTGCCGGTGCTCGCGACCCCGCGGGTGGTGCGGCTGGCCGAAGAGGCATCGGTCCGGGCGATCGACGGCACGCTCGCCGAGGGCACCACGAGCGTCGGGTACCGCGTGCAGCTCGACCACCTTGCGCCCACTGCCGTGGGCGGCAAGGTGCGTGCCGAGGCGACACTCGAGATGATCGAGGGGCGGCGACTCACGTTCCGGGTATCGGTCAGCGACGGCCACGGTCTGGTCGCGGCAGGGCGCATCACGCGTGTCATCGTCGAACGCGCCCGCTTCCTGGAGAAGGCATCCGGCGGCTGACGCGCTCGGGTGCTTCCGAACTAGCCGAGTTCCTCGAGGAAGCCGTCGAGGGTGGCGAACCAGACCGTGGGGTTCTCGAACTGGGGCGAATGACCGGCGTCGGGGACGACGACGAGGCGGGCGTCGGGCACCGTGTCGGCCAGCCGGAACGACGTCTCGATGAACGTCTCGTCCTGCTCACCCACGAGCACGAGCGTTGGCGCCGTCACCGCCGCGAGCGCGGCGAGGTCGTCGCGGCGCGAGGTCATCTCCGTTGCCAGCGCGGCCCACATCGCCGGCGCCAGTGACGCCCATTTCCGGTCGCCGTACTCCTGGAAGCCGGGCCGCTCGGCGAGCACGCGCTCGTGGGCGGGGGAACCGAGCGGGTTCTGCTCGTCGAGCAGTCGGCGGAGCACGTCCATGCCCTCGCTCATCGCGACGTCGGCGGCCAGCCGCACCATTTCGGGGTCGATACCGGGAGGCGGCCCGGCCGACGTATCCATGAGGACGAGCGCGTCCACGCGCTCGGGGCAGTCCAGCACCACGCGCTGGGCGACCATGCCGCCCATCGAGTGCCCGAGCAGCCGGAAGGTGTCGAGCGCGAACGCGTCGGCGACAGCCAGCGTGTCCGCAGCGAGACGGTCGAGCGAGTACGAGGCCGGATCGGGTGGACCCTCGCTGTCACCGTGGCCGCGGTGGTCGAACACCACGACCCGCTGTTCCCGCGCCAGCGCCTCGACGTGGTCGGCGAAGTCCTCCTTCGCCCCGCCGAAGCCGTGCACGAGCAGCAGGGCGGGCGCGTGGTCGCCGCCCGTCGCCGGCTCGGTGACGGCGACAGCGAGAACGACCCCGTCGTCGGTCGTGACCTGCGTGGCGGACGTTCGCGTCATGTTCGTACCCGCCCGGACATCGGCGGACATCTTGCCATCACCGCGCGGCCCCGGCGTCCGGAGCGCTCGAGGAACGCCGTAACATTGGAAGCTCATGACGGAGTCGGCAGCGGTGCGCGCGCGTGACAGCGGATTCACCCGACGTCATTCCGCCGCTCTGAAGCTCTCGCTGCGCATCGTCGTGAGCGTGGTGCTGCTGGCGATCCTCGTCACCAAGATCCCGTCCAACAGCGTGGAGCCGAAGAACACCGGCGCCGGCACCCTCGCCTTCTTCCTCGGAGCGCTGGCGCTCACGCTGGCCGGCTTCGTGCTGTCGGCGTGGCGTTGGCAACGCGTCCTCGCGGTGTTCGACGTCGACGTCCCCTTGCGTACCCTTCTCGGCTTCTATCTCGCGGGTCAGTTCGTGGGGAACGTCCTGCCATCGACGATCGGCGGCGACGTCGTGC
>DASPTH010000101.1:0-7959 GCA_035623515.1 Acidimicrobiia bacterium | reverse complement strand
CGGCGCGGCGGAGCCGGCGGGCGCCGAAGAGCATGAGGATCGCGCCGCCGACGAGGAGCTTGATGGCCACGATCCAGAGCGTGATGTCGCGTCCGGTATGGGACGTGTCCGTGACCACGGTGGTGGGATCGTCGCGGTCGTAGTGGATCCGGACCTGGGTGCCGACCGCCGGCTGCTGCTCGCCCGTCGTCGGCTCCTGGGCCCGGACGATGCGCCCGTCGCGCGTGGTGAACTGGAGGCGGTGCTCGCCGTTCACGTCGACGACGGTGGCGAAGGCGGGGACGCCGCGAGCCCGGAGATCGGCGTCGTGGCGCTGCAACGCGACGACCCACACCGCCGCCGCCACCCCGAGCAGGACGAGCCCGAGCCCGCCCCAGAACATCCACCGCGCGCCCCGGCGGGTGAGGTGGAGCCGGTTGGGCGAGGCGGGGCGCCCCGCCGGGGCGGCCGGCGCCGCCCGACCCGGCGTGGCGGCCGGGAGGCCGGGCGCCTCGAGCCCGGCGTCGTAGCGGGCGCGTTGGATCGGGTCGCCGAGAACCCCGTAGGCACGGCTCAGCCGCTTGAAGCGCTCCTCGGCGTCGGGGGCGTCGGCCGGGCGGGCGTCGGGGTGCAGCTCGCGGGCCCGGATCCGGAAGGCGGCGGCGATCTCGTCTCGCGTCGCGTCGCGCCCGACCCCCAGCTCCCGGTAGAGGTCGTCGACGGGCGGCCGGATTGCCACGGCCACCATTCTGCGTCGCGAGAATGGGCGGGTGCCGTCGTGGAGCGAATTCGCGGCGGCCGCCCCCGAGCTGGCGGCCGCGATCGAAGCGCGGTTCGCCGCGCACAAGCACGCGCTGCTCGCGACGATCCGCCGCGACGGGTCGCCGCGCATCAGCGGTCTGGAGACGACGTTCCGCGACGGCGAGCTCTGGTTGGCGATGATGTCGGACGCCCGGAAGGCGGCCGACCTGCGCCGCGACCCGCGTTTCGCGCTGCACGCGGCACCGGTCGACCTCGACCTCGTGGACGGTGACGCCAAGGTGAACGGGCAGGCCATTCCGGTCACCGACGCGGAGACGATCGCGCGGTTCGCCGGCACGTTCGAGCAGCAGCCACCGACGAGCGGAGTTGCCCTGTACCGAGCCGACGTCACCGCTGCGTCGCTCACGCGCGTCGAGGGCGACTGGCTCGTCATCGACTTCTGGCGCGCCGGCGAGGCGCCCCGGCAGACGCGCCGTCAGTGAGTCAGCCGTACTCGGCCAGCAGCGCGCGGACGTGCTCGGGGATCGGCGACGAGTCGTGCGTCCCCGGTACCACCGACACGTACGTGATCACGCCCACGCAGGCCGCCTGCCCGTTACAGCTGGCGCGGTACTCGAGGTCGAACGACGCGGTGCCGAGGCGCGGTACCGACACTGCGATCGCGACGTCGTCGTCGAACCCTGCGGGTCCCTCCCACTCCAGCGTGGCCTTCACCACCATCACGTCGAAGTCGGTGAAGAACACCTCCTTCGGTCGCAGCCCGAGCGAGTCGAAGAAGCGCGTCTGCGTCTCGTCGAAGTAGGTGAGCCAATGCGCGTTGAACACCACGCCCTGTGCGTCGACTTCTGCATACCGCGGCCGGATGTGGTGGACGAACATGGAACCGGCGTCAGCGCAGCTCGGCGTGGTGCGCAGCGGTGACCGCGTCGATCGCGCGCCGGCGCAAGTCGCCGACCTCGGCGTCGGTGAGCGTGCGGTCGGGCGCGCGGAACCGTAGGGCGAACGCCAGACTGCGGCGCCCGGCACCGAGGGCAGCGGAGCGGAACTCGTCGAACACGCGGAGGTCCTCGAGCACGCCACCCACCGCCTCCCGCAACGTGCGCTCGACGTCGTCGGCCGCGACGGTTTCCGGGAGGTTGAACGCCAGATCGATGGCGGACGCAGGAAAGCGCGACGGCGGGACGAACAGCCGCTCGCGCCGTGGCGCGGCGAGCAGCGCGTCGAGTGACACCTCGAAGCCCACCACCGGACCGTCGAGTCCGAGTGCGTCGGCCACATCGGCAGCTACCTCCCCGACGCTGCCGGCTTCCGAGTCGCCGGCGCGGACCCGCGCCGCGCGCCCCGGCCGGTAGCCGGGAACATCGCCGGCTTCCAGGCCGAGCGAAGCCACGCCGAGCGCGTCGGCCACGACCCTCAGCGCATCGACCGCGTCGTAGACGTCGACGCTGCGGTCCTCCTCCACGGGCCGGCGCCGGACCACGCCCGCCATCGCGACCGCGAGGTGTTCGGGCTCGTCGGGCAGCGGGCCGCCCGACGGTGCAGGCGCGGTGAACACGCGACCCAGCTCGAAGAGCGCGACGTCGACCATCCCGTGCGAGTGATTGAACGCGACGGCCCGCAGCAGACCGGGGAGGATCCGCGTACGGAGGACCGACTCCTCGGCCCGCAACGGGTTCGCGGCCCGCACGACGCGGTCGACCGGCGCGCCGGCCCGCTCGAGGTCGGTCGGCGCCACGAGCGGCAACGTGACCGCCTCCGACAGGCCGGCGCCGAGGAGCGCGTCGGCGGCGGCCCGGCGATCGCGCTGGCGAGGGGTCAGCGCGCCCACCTGCCCGTGCGTGTCGGGCAGGGTCCGGCCGATGCGATCGAAGCCCACGCGGCGCGCCACCTCCTCGACGAGGTCGATCTCGCGCTCGAGGTCCGGCCGGAACGTCGGTGCGGTCGCGACCAGCGTGTCGCCGTCTCCCGCGTCGTCGAGGTCGATCTCGAGCGGCGCCAGTGCGTCCCACACCTCTTCGGCGTCGAGCGCCGTGCCGAGCACGGCGTTGACCCGGCTCGTGCGCACCGTGATCCGCGTCGGCGCGACGGGCTCGGGGTACACGTCCTCCGCGCCCGCGGCGACGCGCGCACCGGCCACCTGTGCAAGGAGCTCCATCGCACGCTCGGCGCTGCGGGCCACGCCGTCCGGATCGATGCCGCGTTCGAAGCGCGCGCTCGACTCGCTCCGGAGCTTCAGGCGCTTCGACGACCACGCGATGCCCATGCGCTCGAAGTACGCCGACTCGAGGAGGATCTCCGATGTCGAGCCCGACACCTCCGACGTCGAGCCGCCCATGATGCCGGCGATCGCTTGCGGGGCGCGCGCGGCGTCGCAGATCAGGAGCTCGGTACCGGAGAGCGCGCGCTCGACGCCGTCGAGGGTCGTGATCCGTTCGCCCTCGTCAGCCAGACGCACCACGATGCCGCGCTTCCCGAGCTTCGCGAGGTCGAACGCGTGCAGCGGCTGGTTTCGCTCCAGCAGGACGTAGTTGGTCACGTCGACGACGTTGCTGATCGGCCGCATACCCGCCTTCACGAGGCGTTGCACGAGCCAGGGCGGCGAATCGCCTACGGCGACACGCGCGACGCGCCCGAGATAGCGAGGGCAGCGGTCGGGCGCCTCGACGACGACGGTGATGTCGTTCTGCACGCCGGCGTCGACGGGTGCCAGCGGCTCGGGCACGGCGAGCGGGAGCCTGAAGAAGGCGGCGAGCTCACGCGCGACCCCGACGATGCACATCGCGTCGGGTCGGTTCGGGGTGATGGCGAGGTCGAGGATCACGTCGTCGAGGGCGAGGACCTCACGAACGTCGGTACCCGGCTCGGCGGCGTCGTCGAGGGAGAGGATGCCCGAATGGTCCTCGCCGAGTCCGAGCTCCCGCGGCGAGCAGAGCATGCCGTCGGACACCTGCCCGCGGATCGTCCGGCGACCGAGCGTGACGCCACCGGGGAGCGTCGCGCCCGCCGGCGCGTAGGGCACGGTCATCCCGGGGACGACATTGGTGGCGCCGCAGACGACACGGGTCCTCCCCGAGCCGTGGTCGACTTCGACCAGCGTGAGGGTGTCGGCGTCGGGATGGCGCACCACGTCGAGCACCCGGGCAGCGACGACGCCGCCGACCTCCGCACCCGGCTGCTCCACCCCCTCGACCTCGAGGCCGAGCTGGTTCAGCGCCGCGACGATCGCGGGAACAGGCGCGTCGACCGGCGTGAACTCGCGGATCCAGGAGAGCGGCGCAAGCATCAGGAAACCCGGTTGCTCAGAACTGGGCGAGGAACCGCACGTCGTCGTCGAAGAAGGCTTTGATCTCGTCGATCCCGTGCCGGATCATCGCGATCCGCTCGAGGCCGAAGCCGAAGGCGAAGCCTTTGTACTCCTCCGGGTCGATGCCCACACCGGCGAGCACGTTCGGGTCGACCATGCCGCACCCGCCGAGCTCGATCCAGCCCGTGCCCGAGCACACGCGGCAGCCTTCGCCACCGCAGAAGATGCAGCTCACCGCCAGCTCGGCCGACGGCTCCGTGTACGGGAAGAAGTCGGGGCGGAAGCGCGTGCGGATGGTCTCGTCACCGAAGAGCGCGCGCACGAACGTCTCGATGGTGCCGAACAGGTCGGCGAGCGTGATCCCGCGGTCGACGGCGAGGGCCTCGATCTGGTGGAACACCGGCGAGTGGCGCGCGTCGAGCGTTTCGTTGCGGTAGGTGCGTCCCGGTGCCACGACGAAGATCGGCGGCTCCATCTGCTCCATCGTGCGGATCTGCACCGGTGACGTGTGCGTACGCAGCATCACCTGCTCGGGCTCGCCCAGCTCGACGTAGAGCGTGTCCTGCATCGAGCGCGCGGGGTGCGCCGGCGGCATGTTCAACGCCTCGAAGTTGTGCCAGTCGTCCTCGACCTCCGGCCCTTCCATCACGCGGTAACCCATGCCGACGAAGATGTCCTCGAGCTCGCGTTGCACCTGGGTGACGAGGTGGAGGTGACCGCGCCGCCGACCGTGGCCGCCCAGCGTGAGGTCGAGGGCGTCGTGCGGCGTCGCTTCGGCCGCCGCCTCCTCCAGCGCGCGTCGGCGCGCGCCGACCCGGGCCACCACACGCGCCCTGAACTCACCGACGGCCCGGCCCGCCTTCGGGCGATCGGCGGTGTCGAGGTTCTTGATCGCCTCGTTCGCCCGGGCCATCGGCGAGCCGCGCCCGGTGAGCGCGCGCTCGGCGGCGGCGAGCTCGTCGAGGGTTCCGGCGTCGTCGAGGGTGTCGACGGTGACGTCGAGCAGCGCTTCGATGTCGGCGAGCGTCACGGCCCGCTCCCCAGCGCGCGCTGCCGGGCCGCCTCGAAGCACAGCACGGTGGCCGCCATCGCCACGTTGAGCGAGTCGGCGGGCCCGTGCATGGGGACGGTCACGCGGCCATCGAGGTGCGCGTCGAGCTCGGTGGGGACCCCGCGCGCCTCGTTGCCGAGCACCAGGGCCGTCGGGCGCGAGAGGTCGACGCGGTCGTAGGGCGTGCCGGTGCTGGCGTCTGCCGCCAACCGCTGCCGACCCTGCTTGCCCAGCGCGTCGAGCGCCTCCACGGCCGACCACCCCTCGAGGACGCGGACTCCGAAAATCGCGCCCGCCGAGGCGCGAACGACCTTCGGATTGTAGGCATCGACCGATCCGGAGCTGAGCACGATTCCCGTGGCGCCGGCGGCCTCCGCGGTGCGCAGGATCGTGCCCACGTTCCCCGGGTCGGCGAGCTCGACGCCGACGAGCACGAGGCCGTCCTGTGCGAAATCGGCGAGCGCGTGCGACGACATCGGCGCGACCGCGAGCACCGGTTGCGGCGTCACCGTCGACCCCAGCTTCTCCAGCACGCCCTCCTTCAGGACGGCGAACGGGACGCCGGCGCGCTCGAGCCGGGACCGCAGACCACCGAACGCGACGTCGGCGTGGGGGCCGAAGTACACGGTTTCCAGGGCACCGCCACGGTCGAGGGCCGCGCCGACCGCGCGCGGTCCTTCGACCGCGAACGCGTGCTCGCCGGCACGCGCGCGTGGGTCGCGGAGCAACGCACGCAACCGGCGGACCGCAGCGTCCCGCGGCCCGAGTTGGGTGGCGACGCTCGACGTCAGGCTGCTTCGAGCGCTTCCCGTGCGGCGGTGACGAGGGCGCCGAACGCGGCGTCGTCGCGGACGGCGAGGTCGGCGAGGATCTTGCGGTCGACGTCGATCTCGGCCGCCTTCAGCCCGGCGACGAACCGGGAGTAGCTGATGTCGTGCTGCCGGCAGGCGGCGTTGATGCGAACGATCCAGAGCTTGCGGAACTCGCCCTTGCGCGCGCGCCGGTCGCGGTACGCGTAGTTGCCGGAGTGCATGACCTGCTCGTTGGCCTTGCGGAGGCTCCGGCTGCGCGCGCCGCGGTACCCCGACGCGGCGTCCAGGACCTTGCGGCGGTGCTTCTTGCTGTGGACGGATCGCTTGACCCTGGCCATCGGGAGAGCTCCTCGATCGGGTTCGGTTGTCGGGACGGGTGTGCGTCGGTGCGACGGGTCAGCGGCCGAGCAGCCGCTTCGCCTTCTTCTTGTCGGCGCCGACCACCTCGGCGGGGCGCGCCAAGCGGCGCGTGCGCTTGCTCGGCTTCTTCTCGAGCAGGTGCGAGCGGTACTGCTTCCGGCGGAGGACCTTGCCGGTCCCCGTCACCTTGAAGCGCTTGGCCGCACCTCTATGCGTTTTCTGCTTGGGCATCGCGGGCTCCGTTGTCGTCTGCGGAAGCAGGGGCAGCGGCACCATTGTCCTTCGCCTTGCGTCCGTCCTTCTTGGTGGGGTGCAGGACCATCGTCATGTTCCGGCCGTCCTGGCGGGGCTGCGACTCGATGATCGCGAGATCGGCGACGTCGTCGGCGATCCGGCGCAGGATCCGCATGCCGAGCTCGGGATGGGCGATCTCACGTCCTCGGAGCCAGATCGTGAGCTTGACCTTGTTGCCCTCGTCGAGGAAGCGCACCACGTGCTTCATCTTCGTGGCGTAGTCGTGCTCGTCGATCTTCGGCTTGAACTTCATCTCCTTGATGACGACCTTGGTGGCCTTGCGTTTCGACTGGCGGCGCCGCTGCTCCTGCTCGTAGACGTACCGGCCGTAGTCCATGATCCGGGCCACCGGCGGGTTGGCGTTCGGCGCCACCTCGACGAGATCGAGTTGCAGGTCACGAGCTCGAGCGAGCGCCTCCGGCAGTGGCTTCACGCCGAGCTGCTCCCCGTCGGAGCCGACGAGGAAGACCTCCCGGGCCCGGATGCGGTCGTTGATCCTGACCTCGTGCGTGGCTATCTGGTCACCTGCTTCATCGGGCCATCGGATGACGTGTGGCCATGGGCTCCCTCACTGTTGGGTGGGTCGGTTGGGACGGTGGTTCCTCGGGACGGTCGGGTACGCGAAAATGGCGGACACGGGAAGTGTCCGCCACACCGAGACCGACCGAGCACTCGGACGGCAGCTTCGCGGACCCGGGCGCACCCACGAGCTCACGCCCGCGGTGGCCGGGTGGAGACGACACGGCATCGAGCTGTCGCTGTCAAGCCGCGAGGTCCCACTTCCCTGGGTTGATCCTGAAAGGATACCAGCGTGAGCACTCTGTGGACACCCTCGGGCGAGCACGAGCCCCGATCCGGCGCCGGCCACGCGCCTCCCCCCGACGCGCGGACCGGCGCGGTGCCCGGACCGGAGGAGATCCCCGAGGAGATCGAACAGGAGATGCTGCGCGCTCGCGCCGAGCTCGCATCGGTGCCGGTCGCCGACATCATCGCCAACCACGCCGTCGGCCTGTGGCAGCTCGCGCTCCTCCACCTCGTGCCCGACCCCGGTCCCGACGGGGCGAGTCCCGAGCCCCGGCTGGCCGACGCGGCGCTGGCCATCGACGCGCTCGCCGCCCTCGTCGACGGGCTGGGGGCGCGCCTCGTCCCCCACGACGAAGCGCTGCGGGAGGCGCTCAGCCAGTTGCGGCTCGCCTACGTGCAGATCGCCGGCGGGGACGAGCCCTCGTGACGGGCGCCGGGGTGGTGAACTCGTCGTCGTGACCTCTCGCATCGAGCAGTACGCGCTCATCGGCGACACCGAGACCGCGGCTCTCATCGCCGACGACGGCTCCATCGACTGGCTGTGCGTACCGCGCTTCGACGCGCCCAGCGTGTTCGGGACGCTGCTCGACCGT
>DASPTH010000084.1:0-7087 GCA_035623515.1 Acidimicrobiia bacterium | reverse complement strand
CCGCGCGCGCGCAGAGCGGCCTCCAGATGGCGCGCTTGCGAGTCCGGCACCGCGCCGTCGGCGGTGCCGTGGAGGATCAGGGCAGGCGCTCGCCAACCCGCGATGCGTTGGATCACGTCGACCTCACCACCCGGGACGGTGCTCCCGAGGCCGTTCCATCCTTCGTACTGACCCGAGACCAACACAACCGGCTCGGGCGCGCCACCGCTGGCGCGGAGCGCCGTGATACCTGCACCGCGACTGAAGCCCACGAGGAACAACGGGGTCGCGCCGACGGCGTGGTGGGCCGCCTCGACCAGCGCGTCGAGGTCGGGAACCGCGGCGTCGACCACTCCCTTGAACGCCGGTGCGCCGTTGCAGGGAATGTTCACGTGGTCCGGGTCGGGGACGTCGACCGTGTTGAACCAGCACCCGACGACGACGTCGAACCCACGCGCCGACAGCTCCTCGGCGAACGGCAGGTAGTCGGTGTTGAGCCCACCGCTCGCAGGGACGAGCAGCGCCGCCGGATGGGGGCCGGGTCCCGCCTGCCGCTTCACGCCGATCAACTCCTCGGTGCCTCCGCCCGACGGGTGACTGAACCACTGGAACGACTCGTCACGGACGTTCGCGGGGCGCGGCACCTCGGAGATGTCGGGCACCGACGGGGCGGGTTGCGTCGTCGCCGGCGCCTGCGTCGTCGCCGGGGCCGTCGTCGTCGGCTGCGGGCTGGCGGCGCCGTGCCCGCCACCGCCTCCGCAGGCGTACCCCGCCGCCGCCACGGTGGCGCACAGCAATACGAGGCGGCGGCGAGTGGCGGTCGCCGGCGTGGTCATCCGCCCGCGACGAGCGCGCGCCGGGCTGCCGCGCGGACGGCGTCGGCGACGATCGGCGCTACTCGGTTCGCGCCGTCGTTGGTGTAGTGCGCGCCGTCGGCCCGGATCGAGTCGTCCGAGCGCCCGCCCGGGCACAACGTGTGGTCGAGGTTGTAGAGCCGGAAGCCCTCGGCGCGCGCGGCGCGATCCCACGCGGTTCGCACCGCACCGACTCGCTGCGCGTCGAGCCGTTCGGGTGGCACGTTGCCGCCCTTCGTGAAGAGCACACCTCCGTAGCACGGCGGTGTGATGGCGAGGATCCGCGCACCACCGGCACCGAGCATCGCGAAGAGGTGCGTGACGTCGCTCGTGTACTGCTTCATCCACGACGCGCTCCCGACCGGGATCACGGTGTCCTTGGGCCCGACAACGTCGTAGACATCCCAGGCGCCGGCCTGGACGACGACGACGTCCGGCCGGAACGAGGCGACGTCACCCGCCCATTGCCGCTGCCACAGTCCCGGCCCACCGCAGATGTTGGGGAGGTGCCGGCCCTGACTGATGTACTGCGCGTAGGTCGAGATCGAGCACCCCAGGATCGCTCGGTCCCACACCACGAGTCCCGGTTGCGCGCTCAACCCCGTCTGTCCCGGGTTGGCGTCGAAGCCCTGCGCGAGCGTGACCGCCTGTGAGTCGCCGACCACGAGCACCTTGACCGGTGCCCGCGCCGAGGCGGGCGTCGACGCGGCGCCGCCCGAGGAGGGCCGTGACGCCGAGCCTGCCGCACGGGACGAGGGCGCCGACCGACGATCGGCGACCTGTCCGAAGTCGCCGTTCAGCATCGGCCGCGCGCTCACCGTCGCCGCGAAAACGCCCACTCCGAGGACGATCACCACCCCGGCGGTGGCGATGCGGGCAAGTTGAGGCGATCGGATCCGGACGCCGCGCCGGATCGGTTCGGCGACGAAGAAGTGGGTGAGAGCCGCGCAGACGACGACCACCGAAAGTCGTACCGCGAGCAACTGCAGGCCCGACAACCCGGTGCGTCCGGGCGTGACGACGAGGTACAGCGGCCAGTGCCACAGGTACATCTCGTACGAGATGGCGCCGATCCAGATGAAGGGCCGCAGTTGGAGCCCTCGACCGAGGAGCCCGGGCGCCGGCTGCGCGAGACGCCAGAGCACCGCCGCGGTCGCGACGGAGTAGACGAGCAACCCGTACTGCCCGTAGAAGACGTCGTGGACCCGCGTCGCGTCGTTCGCGAACCAGGGCAGCGCGACGACCACGAAGCACGGGACGGCGGCGATCGCCAGCACGGTGCGCGCACGGCGGGACCGGAGCGGGCCGTGCAAGGTGACGATGACCGCCAGCGCGGCGCCGATGAGCATGGCCTGCGCGCGGGTGTCGGTGCCGTAGTACACGCGCGACGGATCGCCGCCCGGGACGTAGAGCGACGCCATCAGCACGGCCGACGCGATCGAGCCGACAACCGCCACGATCCCGACCGTCACGATCGCAGTCGTCGCGCTGCAGCGCCGCCGCGCCAGCCACAGCACGCCCAGCACGATCGGCGGCCAGAACAGGTAGAACTGCTCCTCCACCGCGAGCGACCAGAGGTGCAGCACCGGCGACGGCGCCGTGAACGTCGAGAAGTACGACTGACCCGACGCGATGAAGTGCCAGTTGGCGAAGTAGAAGAGCGAGCTGATGACGTCGCCCCGCACCCGGTCGAGACCGAGCGAGGGCGCGAGGAACGCGGCGTAGAAGAGCACCGCGGCCAGTACCACGAAGAGTCCGGGCAACAGGCGACGCGCCCGGCGCGCCCAGAACGCAGGGAGATCGATGCGTCCCGCGCCCCGCTCGTCGCCCCGGAGCCATTCCCGGAGCAGGATCCCCGTGATCAGGAACCCGGAGAGGACGAAGAACGTGTCGAGCGAGAGCACACCGCCGGCGGTGAAGTAGCCGGCATGCACCGAGATCGCGACCCAGATCGTGAGGCCGCGCCAGCCGTCGAGCGCGGGCCAGTACGGCCGGCTCGTGCGGGTCGGTGTCGCCGTGGCCTCCGTCACGGGTCTGGTACGCCCTCCGGCTGCGATGTGGTGGCTGCCGCTCGGCACCATCGCGCACCGATGCGCTCACGAAACAGGGCCATCGGTCCCGATCGGGCCGACGCCCATGATCGCGGATGCCACACTCCTGTGCACGGCGCCCCTCGGCGCCACGGTGGGGGACGTGCGTGAACGACCTCGAGTCCTTCCTCGACGAGCACCGGCAGCGGGAACGGGTCCCGGGGCTGGCAGTCGCGGTGGTGCTCGGCGACCGTCCGGTCTTCGCCGCCGCGTGCGGCACCGCAGACCTTGTGAGGGCGGCGCCGTTCACCGTCGACACCGCGTGCCACTGGTTCTCGATGACCAAGATCGCGACGGTGACCGCCGCGATGCGCCTCGTCGACTCCGGTGACCTCGATCTGGACGCGCGGGTGCGCGACTGCGTCCCCGATCTGCTGCCGCCCGCGTTCGACGGCGTGCGCGTCGGGCATCTCGCGCAACACGCCGCCGGCTTCCGGAACCCGTTGCCGCTGCGGTGGGTACACCCGGCGGGTCGACCCATCCCCGACCAGCGCGCATTCCTGGCGCGCCATCTCCGGCCCCGCAGCAAGCCGCGGTTCGAGCCGGGCACGCGGGCGTCCTACAGCAACCTGAGCACCGTGGTGCTGGGCGAGGTGCTCGCCACCGTCACCGGGCAGTCCTACGTCGACCACGTGCGGGCCGCGGTGCTGTCCCCGCTCGCGCTGACGCAGACGGGCTTCACGTACGCAGAAGTCGGGGGCGCCCCGCGTGCGGTCGGGTACCAGCGCGGGCCCAGTGCGATCGACCCGGTGCTCCGCGCGTTCCTACCCCGTGGCGTCGTCGGTCGCCGCCGCGGCGACTACCTCTCGCTCGAGCCCTTCGAGATGGATGCCCCCGCGTGCAGTGGCCTCATCGGGCCCGTCACCGAGGCGGCGCGCTTCCTGACCGTGCACACCGCGGAGAACGATCTGCTGTCGCGATCGTCGGCGGCGCGGATGCAGCAGATCGACATGCGCGGGAAGCCCTACGACCTCGGGCTCGGCTGGTTCCAGCCGGTCACCGCGCGCGGCGCGCCGTGGGTCGAGCACTTCGGCGGCGGCGGCGGATTCTGGAATGTCCTGCGCGTCTACCCCGAGCGCGCGCTCGGCGTCGCCGTCATGGGGAACACCACCCACCGCTGGGACGTCGGCGCCGTCGCCGATCGGATCGCGGCGATGCGTTGGTGACTCAGTCGGCGGTGTGTTCGTTGGCAAGCAGGAGACGCTTGGCGTCGAGCCCGAGCCCGTAGCCGCCGAGTCCTCCGTCGGAAGCAACCACGCGGTGGCACGGCACGACGATCGCCACGGGATTGTTGCCGCAGGCGTTCCCGACCGCGCGGGCGGCGAGTGGCTTGCCGACCGCCTCGGCCACCTCGCGGTAGCTGCGGGTCTCGCCGCGCGGGATCCGTGTGAGCTCGCGCCACACCTGCAACTGGAACGCGGTGCCGCGCACGTCGACCGGCAAGTCGAGCGCGGGCTCCATCCCGTCGATGCGTCGCAGCACCTCGCCGATCGCAGGCTGCAACGCATCGTCGTCGCGCACGACGTCGGCTGCCGCGAACTCGTCGCGCAGCGCGTCCTCCAACGACGCGTCGCTCGCTCCGACGTCGACACGACAGACACCTCGCTCGGTGACGGCGACGAGCAGGCGGCCGAGCGGAGAGTTCGTGATGGTGAACATGATCGTCGCGCCCGCGCCGCGCGCGCCGTAGGACGACGGGGTCATACCGAGCCGAGCGTCGGACTGCTCGTAGAGCCGGCTACTCGACCCGTAACCAGCGTCGTACAACGCGTCCGTGACCGCACGGCCACCCCGCAGGCCGTCGCGGAACCGCCCCAGGCGCAGCTCGCCGGCATACTGCTTCGGCGTGACGCCGAGCACGCGCCGGAAGTCGCGGCGCAGGGTGTCGGGGGTGGTGCCAACCGCGTCGGCGAGCTCGGCGAGGCACAAGGTGTCGTCACCGTGCGCGAGCAGCGCGCAGGCGGTGTGCACGCGCTCCACCCGTGCGTCGCCGGTCCCGTCACGCGGGCGGCAGCGGCGGCACGGGCGGTAGCCCTGGCGCTCGGCGTCGTCGGGACCGCCGAAGAACCGCACCCGGTCGCGGCGGGGGCGCCGGCTCGGGCACGAGGGACGGCAGTAGATCCGCGTGCTCGACACCGCGTACACGAAGTCGGCGGAGGGGTCGCGTCGGAGCACTGCCTGCCATCGGGCGTCGTCGGGCGTCATGGCGTCCTTGATACCCGACTCCGCTCCGCATCGCTCTCCGAAACCCGCGCGCGAACCGCCGTCAGGAAGCGTGGGACGCCGTCCACTCCAGCAGGCGCTCCACGGGCCACGTGTTGACGATCGAGTCCGGTTCGACACCGGCTTCGGCCGCCCGCGCGCAGCCGTACGGCTGCCACTCGAGCTGGCCCACCGCGTGCGCGTCGCTGTCGATCGAGACCTTGCACCCGGCCGCCACCACTTGTTCGAGCAGCCGCATCGGGGGATCGAGCCGCTCGGGGCGGCAGTTGATCTCCACCGCCTTGTCGAAGTGCGCGCACACCCCGAAGACGAGATCGGCGTCGAACGTCGACTCGGGCCGGCCCCGCCCGAGGACCATCCGCCCGGTGCAGTGCCCGAGAACGTCGGTGTGCGGATTGGCCATCGCCGCGACCATGCGGTCGGTCATCGGCTGCTCGGCCATCCGCAACTTCGAGTGCACGCTCGCGACCACGAGGTCGAGCTCAGCGAGCAACCCGTCGGTCTGGTCGAGGCTGCCGTCGTCGAGGATGTCGACCTCGATGCCGGTGAGGATACGGAACGGCGCCAGCTCCTCGTTCAGCCGCGCCACCACATCGAGCTGCTCGCGCAGCCGCTCGGCGCTCAACCCTTTCGCGACCGACAACTGCGGTGAGTGGTCGGTGAGCGCCATGTACCGGTGACCGACGTCGGCGGCCTTCCGCGCCATCGCTTCGATCGGCGCGCCGCCGTCGGACCAGTCGGAGTGCAGGTGCAGATCACCGACGAGCGCGGCGCGGATGTCGGCACCGGGCCCGGCGTCGGGAGCAGCTTCCGCTTCGAGTCGCGCCAGGTACTCGGGTACCTCGCCGGCCAGCGCCTGCTCGATGACGCGCGCGGTGCTCGACCCGATGCCGCGGATGTCCTGCAGCCGACCCTGCGCGGCGAGCGCACGGAGGTCGGCCACCGGGCGATCGCGGATCGCGTCCGCCGCTCGCCGGAACGCTTCCTCCTTGTACCGACCGGCGCGCCCACGTTCGAGCAGCGTCGCCACCCGGTCGAGTGCCTCCACCGGATCCATCTCGGCGACGGTACCCCTCCGCGTACACTTGCTCGTCTATCCGGAGGGATGACTGAGCGGCCGAAAGTGCTCGCCTGCTAAGCGAGTAGGGGGTGTTGAGCCTCCTCGAGGGTTCAAATCCCTCTCCCTCCGCCAAACTCCTGGTCGCGCTCGCTGCTGTGCGGGATACCCGCCCCGCGAACCCGCTAGCGAAGTTGCGTCAGCAGCCGACGCTATACGTCGCTGGCTGACGCAAGTTCGCTGGCGGTTGCGCTCGCGGGCTAGCGCGTCACGAGGTTGGGTGGGCGCTCGCCGGCGAGCACGGCGACCACGCCCTCGCACGCGAGTTGCGCCATGCGGCGACGGGTCCCCTCGCTCGCGCTCCCGATGTGCGGGAGCAGCACGGTGTGCGGCGCAGAGAGGAGACGGGGGTGCACCTGCGGCTCGCGCTCGTACACGTCCAGACCGGCGCCGAAGATCGCGCCACGCTCGAGCGCGTCCGCGAGCGCCTCCTCGTCGACGACGGGACCGCGCGACGTGTTGACGAGCACCGCGCTCGGCTTCATGAGCGCGAGCCGGCGCGCGTCGACGAGCGCGGTCGTGTGGGGCGTGAGCGGGACGTGCAGTGTGACGACGTCGGCGACGCGGAGGAGATCGTCGAGGTCGGGGATCCACCCCGGCATGCCGGTGTCGTGCCGAGCGTGGTGCAGCACCTCCATCCCGAAGCCCGCGGCGCGGCGCGCCACCGCTTGGCCGATACGCCCGAACCCGACCACACCCAGTGTGCGACCGTGGACGTCCTGTCCGAGGAACCGGTCCATACGGAACCCTGTCCAGCGTCCCTCGCGCAGGTCGGCCTCTGCGTCGGAGGTGCGCCGTGACGCCGCGAGAATCAGGAAGAACGC
>DASPTH010000071.1:0-5902 GCA_035623515.1 Acidimicrobiia bacterium | reverse complement strand
GGGCGCGGTGTGGGGTACGGCACCGGGCCAGCAGTTCGCGGGCATCCCGCCCGACATGGTCGAGAAGGTCCAGGGCCTCCTCGACCGCGAGCCCGAGTACGAGCTCCAGGACGTCCCGTTCACCCAAGTGGTCGACGAGCGCGAGAAGCCCTTCTCGCTGGGCCGGCTCCTCTGGCCGCGGCGCTGGCCGATCCTCGCCGTCCTGTGCCTCGTCGGCTTCGAGGCCTTCGCGTTGCAGTACGGCCCGCGGCTCGTGCAGAAGGCGATCGACGAGGGCATCGCGCCGCAGTCGGGGAACACGAACTTCACGATCGTGTGGCAGCTCGCGCTCGTGTACGTGGGGTTGCTCGTTGCCGCGACGCTCGTCGGCGCCATCCGTACCGGCTGGTCGGGCCGGATCGGCGAGGACGTCCTCTACGGCCTGCGCGACCGCGTGTTCAGCCACATCCAGCGGCAGTCGCTCGACTTCTTCACCGAGGAGAAGGCGGGGCGCATCATGACGCGCGCCACGAGCGACATCGAGGCGATCCAGACCCTGTTCCAGCAGGGGCTCATCAACATGTGGCTGCAGGTGTGCACGCTGGTCGTGATCGTGTGGCAGATGTTCTCGATGAACGCCACCCTCGCCCTCATCGTCACCGCGTTCGTCCTGCCGGTGATGACGGTGCTCACGGTGTGGTTCCGCTCGCAGTCCGACTACGGGTACCTCGCGGTGCGCGACTGGATCGCCCACCTGATGGCCGACCTGCAGGAGAACCTGTCGGGCACGCGGGTCGTCGCCGCCCACAATCGCCAGCGCTACAACCAGGTCAAGCACAAGAACATCGTCGGCGACTACCGGAACGCGAATCTCTACACCGCGCACATCGGCGGGATCTACGGACCGGGCGCGCAGTTCGTGGGTGTGCTCGCGCAGGCGATGATCGTCTTCATCGGCGGGCACATGGTGCTCGACGGCAAGTTGAGCTACGGCGACTTCGCCGCGTTCAGCCTCTACCTCACGCGCTTGTTCGCACCCATCCAGCAGCTCGCCCAGCTCTACAACACGTACCAGCAGGGCCGAGCCGGCGTGCTGAAGCTGCGCGACCTCTTCGGCACGCTGCCGACGGTGCGCGAGAAGCCGGATGCGTACGAGATGCCGCCGATCCAGGGGGAGATCACGCTCGAGCACGTGACGTTCGGCTACAGCCCCGATGCTCCCGTGCTCGAGAACGTCGACCTCACGATCGCGGCGGGGGAGACGTTCGCGCTGGTCGGGCCCACCGGCGCGGGCAAGTCGACCATCGCCAAGCTCCTGACGCGCTTCTACGATCCCTTGAACGGCCGGGTCCTCGTCGACGGGAACGACATCAGCCAGGTCACGCTGCACTCGCTCCGCCACCAGCTCGGCGTGGTGCCGCAGGAGTCGTTCCTGTTCGCGGGGACCATCGGCGACAACATCCAGTTCGCGAGGCCCGAAGCCACGCGGGACGACGTGCTCGCGGCCTGTGATGCCGTCGGCATCCTCGACCTCATCAACTCGCTGCCGCACGGGCTCGACACACCGTGCCACGAACGCGGCGTCACGCTGTCGTCGGGCGAGCGCCAGCTCATCGCGCTGGCCCGCGCCTTCCTCGCCGCACCACGGGTCCTGATCCTCGACGAGGCGACGTCGAGCCTCGACCTCGCCACGGAGTCGCTCATCGAGCGGGCGCTCGACGTGCTCCTCGAGGGCCGCACCGCGGTGCTCATCGCCCACCGCCTCAATACCGCGATGCGCGCCGACCGGATCGCCGTGGTCGAGGAGGGTCGGCTGGTGGAGGTCGGGCCCCACGCCGAGCTGCTCGCGCTCGACGGTCGCTACGCCGAGATGTTCCACGCGTGGGAGAAGTCGCACGAGGCCCACGTCTTCGAGAGCTGACGCTCTCGGGTCGGGTAGCGTCGCTCTCCGTGACCACGATCCCGCGCGCGACCAGAGTGCTGCAGCGCGGTGTCGATCGCGGGCTGCACCTCGGTGCGCAGGTCTCCGTGTGGCACGGCGGCGAGACCGTGGCCGACTTCGCCGTCGGCGAGGCGCGCGCGGGCGTGCCCATGAGCACCGACTCGATGGCCACGTGGTTCTCGATGACGAAGCCGACCGTCGCGGTTGCCGTGGCGCAGCTCTGGGAGCGTGGCGAGGTCGCGGTCGACGACCCGGTGGCGCGGTACGTGCCCGAGTTCGCACAACACGGCAAGGAGCGCATCACCCTGCGGCACCTCCTCACGCACACCGGAGGTTTTCGCGGAGCCGACCAGGTCGCGAGCGACGCGCCCGGTGACGCGTACTGGGACGAGCTCGTCACCGGGATCTGCGCGGTGGCGCCCGAAGAGGGCTGGGTGCCGGGCGAGCGCGCGGGCTACCACCTCGGGTGCGGGATGACGATGCTCGCCGAGATCGTGCGGCGGGTCGACGGCCGCCGGTTCGAGCACTACGTGCGCGACGAGGTCTTCCTGCCCCTGGGCATGGACGACTGCTGGGTGGGCATGCCGCCCGAGCGCCATGCCGCCTACGGCGATCGCATCGGCACCATGCACAACACCCAGGGCGACGAGCCGGTGCCCCTCGACGGGCTCGACGCTGCCGACGTGATGGCGCGGTGCGTGCCCGGCGGCGGCGGTCGCGGCCCCATGCGCGAGCTGGGCCGGCTCTACCGCGCCCTGCTCGGCGGCGGCGAGCTCGACGGCGTGCGCATCCTGTCGCCGCAAACGGTGGCGGCGATCTCGGCGCGCCACCGGGTCGGCCTCTACGACGAGACGTTCCACTGCGAGTGCGACTGGGGCCTCGGGTTCGCCGTCGACAACTTCGCCATGGGCCGTCACGCGTCGCCGCGCGCGTTCGGGCACGGGGGCGCGCTGTCCTCGTACGCCTTCGCCGACCCCGAGCACGACCTCGCGGTCGCGGTGCAGACGAACGGCATGTGCGCGAGCGACGAGCACTACCAGCGGCTCGACGACGTGATGACCGCGCTCTACCTCGACCTCGGGATCGTGGCCGGCGACGCCAAGGGCCGCGACAAGGCGATGCCCCAACTCGGGCCCGTGCGTCTCTGATGTCACAGGTGCCGCGGGCGCGGCCCGCGACGAGATGGGAGAAGCATGACTGACAGGTGGGAGACCGTCGGGATGAGCGACATCGCACCCGGTGACCGCGTGCGGTACCGCGACCACGAGTTCACCGTGGCGCGCGTCGACGAGAAGTTCCTCGGGATGGACGCGATGGTGTGCCTCATCGAGGACGAGCCGACGCGGTGGTTCGCGTATCCCGGACCGAGGGACGGGCAGGTCGAAGTGCTCCGGTCGGAGTGAGCGGCCTGCTGTGAGCTGGACCGAAGGAGACGTCCGCCTCGACGGCGCGACCATCCACTACCACCGGCGCGGCAGCGGACCGCCGGTCGTGCTCGCGCACGGCGTGCTCGACGACGGGCGCTGCTGGACGAGGATCGCCGAGGCGCTCGAGCCCGACTACGACCTCGTCGCCTACGACGCGCGGTTCCACGGGCAGTCGGACGCGCCCGAGGACGGGCAGTGGCGCGGCGTCGCCGACTTCATCGGCGTGGTCGACGCACTCGGGCTCGATCGTCCGTCCGCGATCGGGCACTCGCTCGGCGCCGCCACGATCGCGGGCGCGCTCGCCGGGCGTCCCGACCTGCTCGGCGCGGCCGTGCTCGCCGACCCGCCGTGGCGAGAGCCGCTGCTCCAGCCCGGCGAGCTCGGCGGTGTCGTCGGGTTGTTCCGCGAGATGATCGGCGGGAAGAGCGTCGACGAGGTCGCCGCGCTCGGGCGGGAGATGAACCCGACGTGGCAGGCGAGCGAGCTCGAGCCGTGGGCCGAGTCGAAGGTGCGGTTCCGCGGGTTCGACGCGATGGCTTCGGTCGCGGGGAACCTCGCCGACGACTGGAAGGTCACCGTCGCCGCGTTCCGGGTACCGGTGCTCCTCGTCACGGGAGGAGACGAGAGCAAGGGTCGGATCGTCACGCCCGAGGTGGCCGCTCGGGCCCGCGCCCTGTCACCGTCGCTCGAGGTCGTGTGCTTCGAGGGTGCCGGGCACAACGTGCAGCGAGACGCGTACGACGACTTCGTCGTCGCGGTGCGCTACTTCCTCGCCCGCACGCGCTCGGGCTGATGGCCGACGCCCCCGACGCCGTCGACCCCTCGCGGTTGTCCATGCCCCTCGGGGAGGCCATCTTCACGCAGCGCTCGATCCGGCGCTTCCGGCCCGATCCGATCCCGCTGGCCGACATCCGGCTGATGGTCGAAGCGGCCGTGAAGGCACCGAACGGAGGCAACGCGCAGGTGGCGCGGTTGCTCGTCGTGAACGACGCGGCTCGGATCCGCGAGTTCGGAGCGTTGTACCGGGAAGCGTGGTGGGCGAAGCGCAACGACGAGGGCTTCGCGCGGTACGAGGACCTGCCGTCTCGGTACCACGCCGCGGCCGGGCTGGCGGAGGTGATGGTGGACGTGCCGTGCGTGGTGTTCGCGATGGCGGTCCACCACGGCCCCGCGAACTCGGTGATCCCTGCCGTGCAGAACCTGATGCTCGCGGCACGCGCGCTGGGGGTCGGCTCGGTGCCGACGACCCTGCACCCGTCGGTGATCCCGCGCTTCCGGCAGATGTTCGACATCCCGGACGACGTCGAGTTCCACTTCTGTGTTCCTCTCGGGTACCCGAGGGGCAACTTCGGTCCGACCGTGCGCCGGCCCACGTCGGAGACCACGTTCCTGAACCGCTGGGGAGGCGCGGCGCCCTGGACCTGACCGTGCGGGTCAACTGCCGGGCCCGCGCAGCGCGACGAGCGTCCGCGCCGTGATCTCGTCGGGTGTTCCGCTCACGTCGATCGTGAGCGCATCCCGGGGAGGCACCAGAGTGGCGAACTGCGACGGGAGGAGGTCGGCGCCCGCGAAGTGCCCCCGGCGTGTCTCGACGCGGCCGAGGATGAGCGCGGGATCACCCGTCAAGAGGACGAACCGGACGTCATCGAGCCCGGCGGTCAGCCGCTCGCGGTAGCCGTCCGTGAGCGCGGAGCACGCGAGCACCGCGCCGGTGGAGGCATGCGCGTGCATCGCCTGGTTCATGCGATCGAGCCACGGGGCGCGATCGGCGTCGGTGAGCGGGATGCCCGCGTGCATCTTCGCCTTCGCCTCGTCGCTGTGGAAGTCGTCGGCGTCGAGGAACGGCAGGTCGAGCGCCGCCGCGAGGCGCCGGCCGATCGTCGACTTGCCGACGCCGGTCACGCCCATCACGACGATGAACTCCGCCACGGGCGGTGATCATCGCACCCGAAGTGCAATGATGCGCGCCGATGACGACCTCCGCCGAGCCGCGCCCCCTCTCGCACCTCCACGTCCTCGACCTGTCGCGCCTGCATCCCGGGGCGTTCCTGACGTCGCTCCTCGCCGACTTCGGTGCCGACGTCCTGCGCATCGAACCGCCCGGGGGCGGCGACCCGCTGCGCTTCGACCGCGCGATGGACGTCGCCTACAACCGCGGGAAGCGGTCGATGACGCTCGACCTGCGGCACGAGCGCGCCGGCGAAGTGCTGCACCGCCTCGTCCGCGGCGTCGACGTGCTCGTCGAGTCGGCGCGGCCGGGGTCGATGGAGCGGCGCGGCATCGGGTACGAGCAGCTCGAGCCCGAGAACCCGACGCTGGTGTGGTGCTCGATCACCGGCTTCGGGTACGGCAGCCCGTACGCCGATCGCCCCGCGCACGACGTCACCTTCCTCGGCTACTCGGGCTTGCTCTCGCTCATGGCCGGCGACACCGTGCCCGCGGCGCCGCAGTTCATCATCGGGGTTCCGATCGGGGCGCTGATGGCGACCGTCGGCGTGCTCGTCGCCTTGCAGGACCGGGAGCGCACGGGGCGCGGTACGCACATCGACGCGAG
>DASPTH010000026.1:0-3388 GCA_035623515.1 Acidimicrobiia bacterium | reverse complement strand
GTTGAAGAGCGTCGACTTGCCGACGTTCGGGCGGCCGACGATCGCCACCGAGAAGACGGGATGCTCGTCATCCGCTTCGGGCTCGTGCTCGGGCAACGCGGCAACCACGGCGTCGAGCACGTCACCGCTTCCGCGGCCGTGCATGGCCGAGACCGGCAGCGGCTCGCCCAGACCGAGCCCGGCGAACGCCCACACATCCGCCTCGCGCCGTTCGTCGTCGATCTTGTTCACGACGACGAGGACGGGCGTGTCGCCCCGGCGCAGGACGCGGCCGACGCGTGCGTCCTCCTCCGTGAGCCCCACGGTGCCGTCGACGACGAGCAGCACCACGTCGGCGCCCGCGAGGGCGCGCTCGGCCTGCCCGCTCACCTGCCGGGCCAGCGGCTCGCCACCCTCACCGGTCGTGGGCGCGAGCCAGCCGCCGGTGTCGACCACCACGAACCGTCGCCCGTTCCATTCGGCGACGAGCTCCTTGCGATCGCGCGTGACACCGGCCTTCTCCTCGACGATCGCGTCGCGGCGCCCGACGAAGCGGTTGACGAGCGTCGACTTGCCGACGTTGGGGCGGCCGACGACCGCGACCACCGGCAGCGCGCTCACGGTGCGGAGACGGCGGCGACGAGCGACGCGCCGTCGGTGGGTACCACTTCGACGCGGAGCGGGAGGTCGTCGACGGTTGCGCCGTCGAGGAACCTCCCGTTCGAGAGCACGACGTCGGGAAGCAGGTAGCGCGTGCCCGTGTCGGTGTGCGCCAGGGCCCGCGCCACGTCGGCGCCGGTGAGGAGGCCGGTGACGGCGATGTTGCCACCGAAGAACCGGTTCTCGACGGGGAGCACGGACACCGGAGCACTCGCCGCGGCGGCGAGGTCGACGAGGAGTGGCTCGAGCACGCGGGCGCCGTACTCGCCGGTGAGGATGGTGACGGGGAGCGGCGACGAGCCCCGGATACGCACCGCGGTGGCCGCTGCGCGCGGCGCGCGGTATCCGGCGGCCGGCGCGCCGTCGACCCAGGCGAAGAACCCGGCGCGGGAGCCGACGGCGTCGACCGGCCTGCCGGCGAGCGCGGCGCGCACCTCGGCTTCGAACGCGCGCGCCATGCCCACGCCGTTCTCGTGCTGGCAGAGGTCGTCGTAGGCATCGAGCGGTGGGAACTCTCGTTCGGCGAGCACGTAGTACTCGTCGGCCGCGTAGACCATCCGGCGGCCCAGCGCGTCGGCGAAGCGTCGCTGCCACTCGGCCACGGCGTCGACCACGCGGGCCGCTTCGTCGGGCGTGTGGGCGCGCATCTCGGGCTCGCGCGTGTAGTCGCTCACCCCGAGGGGCACGACGCCGACGGACGCGAGACGCGGAAAGCGGTCTAGCACTCCGAGCATCGTGTCGTCGAGCGCGGCGCCGTCGTTGACGCCGGGGCACACCACGACCTGGCCGTGCACTTCGACGCCACCGTCGAGGAGCGCGGCGAGCCAGCGCAGGCTCGTGGCGCCACGGGGGTTGCGCAGCAACCGGGCTCGGAGCTCGCGATCGGTGCTGTGGATGCTCACGTACAGCGGGCCGAGCTGTTCGGTGAGCACCCGTTCGAGGTCGGCCTCGGTGAAGCGAGTGAGCGTGGTGAAGTTCCCGTAGAGGAAGGAGAGCCGGTAGTCGTCGTCCTTCAGGTACAGGCTGCGGCGCATGCCCTTCGGGAGCTGGTAGATGAAGCAGAACGGGCAGTGGTTGTCGCACGTGCGCACGCGGTCGAACACCGCGCTCTCGAGGTCGAGGCCGAGCGGCGTGCCCGCGACCTTGTCGACGACGACCAAGTGCTCGAGCCCGCCCCGCCGCAGCTCGAGCTCCACGTGGGGCTCGTCGGCCTGGATCTGGTACCGGATGACGTCGCGGACCGCCTCGCCGTTGAGCGTGAGGAGCTCGTCGCCGGGGAGGAGCCCCGCAGCGTGGGCCGGCGAGCCGGGCGCGACCGCCACCACGCGGGCGGTCGGCATCGTGCCATCTTAGAACCGGGGTCCCGGTACCCTCGGGGTCGATGGCCGTCGAACGCGTGTTGCTCGCCGAGCCGCGCGGGTTCTGCGCGGGCGTGGAGATGGCCATCAAGGCGCTGCAGTGGATGGTGGAAGCGTTCGACCCGCCCGTCTACTGCTACCACGAGATCGTGCACAACCAACTCGTCGTCGACCGCTTCCGCGCGCAGGGCGTGGTCTTCGTCGACGACGTGCAGGATGTTCCCGCCGGCGCTCCGCTGATGCTGTCGGCGCACGGCTCGGCGCCCGGGGTCGTGGCGGCCGCCCGGCAGGAGAACCGGATCGTCGTCGACGCGGTGTGCCCGCTCGTCACGAAGGTGCACCACGAGGCAAAGGTGCGGGCCAAGAAGGGCTACACGATCCTGTACGTGGGTCACGAGGGACACGACGAGGCGACGGGCGCGCTCGCGGTGGCACCCGGCGCCATGCGCCTCGTCGAGCACGAGGAGGACCTCGACACGGTGGTCGAGACCGTCGGCGACCCCCGCAAGGTCGCGCTGCTCGCGCAGACGACGCTGTCGATGGACGACTGGCAGGGCGTGATGGCGCGCGCGAGAGAGCAATTCCCCGACCTGTGGACGGCGGCGCGCAACGACCTCTGTTTCGCCACGACGAACCGGCAGCGGGCCCTGAGAGAGCTGGCCGGTCGCGCCGACGCCATCGTGGTGATCGGCAGCGCCAACTCGTCCAACACGATCGCGCTCGCGAAGGTCGCGCGCGCGGCCGGTTGCGCGTGCGTCTTGCGCGTCGACGGGCCCGGTGAGCTCGACCCCGACGCGCTGGGTGACGCGCGCGTCGTCGGGGTCACGGCGGGTGCGAGCGCGCCCGAGGATCTCGTGCAGGCAGTCATCGAGCGCCTGGCGCCGACCGAGGGCGTCGAGTTGGTGCACGTGACCGACGAGGACGAGTACTTCCCGCCGCCCCGCGAGCTGCGGGAGCTGCAAGCCAGGCTCGGCGGTCGTCCGCCGCCCTGACTCCTACCTCGTCGCGATCAGGACGGCGACGGCCATCGCGTTGAAGAACGCGTGTGTGAGCATCCCCGGTCCGAGGCGTTCGTAACGCCAGCGGAGGACTCCGAGCAGGAAACCGGTCGGCATGATCATCGCGAAGGTGAGGAAGGCCTGACCGGCGCTCATGCCGATCTGGTAGTGGACGAGGCCGAATGCGATCGCCTGCAGGCAGATCGCGGCGCGTCCGCCGTAGCGCCGCGTGAGCACACCCTGGACCAGTCCGCGGAAGAACAGCTCTTCGAAGAACGGGGCGCCGACCACCACGATGAGCGCGACGGCGACGACACCGAGCGTGGACACGCCGCTCGAGCGAGTCACCGAGGTGTCGTTGCCGAGGTTGTCGATGCCGAAGATGATCACGAG
>DASPTH010000018.1:0-3842 GCA_035623515.1 Acidimicrobiia bacterium | reverse complement strand
CTCTCGGCGGCGTTCGCCGCCGGGCCGCTCGGGCCTCGCTCGCTGCTCGCCGGGATACCCGGCTCGCGACGCTCGCTCTTGTCCTCCGCTCTCGGCGGCGGTCGCCGCCGGGCCGCTGTCGCACTGGCGCGTGTCACGCCGCTCGACCACCATACGCCGGTGCGCCTCGTCACGCTGCCGTCGTCACCGCTCACCGAGGCCGCGTGGGAGCCGTTCGGCTGGTTGCCGGTGCCCGACACCGACCCCCGCGATGCCCTGAACCGGCTCCACTTCGAATGGGCCGATCCGAACCTCAACGTGATCGCCCACGAGTACGGCGAGGTGCAGCACACCGACCGCGGCCCCGTGTGCGAGGTCATGTACCGGCACGACACGCACACCCAGGCGCTGATGCCCCTGAACGTCCGGTCCGTCGTCGCGGTCGCACCGGCGGATCTCGACTTCTCGTCGCCCGATCACCTCGATCGGGTCCGCGCCTTCTCCCTCGTACCGCTCGACTGCTTCGTGCTGTTCGCCGGCACCTGGCACTGGGGCCCGTTCCCGCTCGGCGTCGACGCCGTGCAGCTCCTCAACGTGCAGGGCGCGCGCTACGCAGAGGACAACGCGTCGGTGGATCTCCCCGCGCGCACCGGAGCGGCCCTGGAGATCACCGCCGCTTGACGACCCCCCGCGCGCTCCCGGTCACGGCGCTGATGGTGACGGAAGCGGCGGCCGCGGTCGCCGGTCGCGTGGTGGCGACGCCGTGCACGTCGTCGCCCGCCCTATCGGCGCTCACCGGTACGACGGTGTTCGTGAAGCTCGAGAACCTGCAACGAACCGGCTCGTTCAAGGACCGTGGCGCGCTGCGCAAGCTCCTCTCGCTCGACGCCGCGCAGCGGGCGCGAGGCGTCGTCGCCATGTCGGCCGGCAACCACGGTCAGGGCGTCGCGCACCAGGCGGCAGCGCTCGGGATCCCGGCGACGATCGTCCTCCCTCAGGGGACGCCGTTCACCAAGGTGGCGCGCACGGCGCAGTTGGGCGCGCGCGTCGTGGTCGCCGGCGCGTCAGTGGCGGAGGCGGAGACGGTGGCGCGGGAGCTCGCGTCCGACGAGGGCTCGGTGTTCGTCCATCCCTACGACGACCCGCTGGTCGTCGCCGGGCAAGGGACCGTCGGCCTCGAGATCGTGGAAGCCGTGCGCGACGCCGACGTGATCGTGGCGCCCGTCGGAGGTGGGGGCTTGCTGGCCGGGGTCGCCGTGGCCGCGCGCGCTGCCGCGCCTCACATCGAGCTGGTGGGTGTCCAGTCGGAGCTGTTCCCCGCGGTGAGCGCCGCGTACCACGACGTCGCCGACGTCCCGCGTTCGAGGTCGATCAGCATCGCGGACGGCATCGCGGTCACCGAACCGGGTCGGGTCACGCTGCCGATGCTCCGCGCCCTCGTCGACGACGTGACCACCGTGCGCGAGGCGTCGATCGAGGAGGCGATGACGCACTACCTCGAGCTCGAGAAGACCGTCGCCGAGGGCGCCGGCGCGGCCCCGCTCGCCTTGTTGCTCGAGCAGCCCGACCGCTTCACGGGACGGCGCGTGGTGCTCGTGGTCTCGGGCGGCAACGTCGACCCGCGGGTGCTGTCGTCGGTGATTCTGCGCGGGCTCGGCCGCCAGGGGCGGCTGACCCGGCTCTACGTCGAGACGGACGACCTCCCCGGCCAGCTCGCGCGGATCGCGGCGGTGCTGGGTGACGCGGGCGCCAACATCGTCGAGGTCGAGCACGGCAGGCTCGCGAGCGAGGTCGCCCCGCGGCGCGCGAGGGTGAGCTTCGTGATCGAGACGGTCGACGTCGACCATGCTGCGGACGTCGTCGACGCGCTCGGTGCCGCCGGCTTCGCGGTGGAACGCCAACCGCTGTGACGAGAGCCGTGATCCGGTCGAGCCATGAACCCGGCGAGGAGGAGGACTCGTGAAGCCGATCCCCGACGATTGGGAACGCGCGGTGGCGGTCGTCGCGCATCCCGACGACCTGGAGTACGGCGTCGCCGGCGCCGTCGCGCGCTGGACGGCCGAAGGCAAGGAGGTCGCGTACGTCCTCGCCACCAGCGGCGAGGCGGGGATCGACGGCATGGCGCCGGCCGAGGCCGGGCGGATCCGTGAGGAGGAGGAACGGCGCAGTGCCGCGGTGGTCGGCGTGTCCCAGGTCGAATTCCTCGGTCATCCCGACGGCGCGGTCGAGTACGGCGTCGCGCTCCGGCGCGACCTCGCGGGCGCGTTCCGCCGTCTCCGGCCCGACATCGTGGTGACCACCAACTTCGACCTCACCTGGGGCGAGGGTGGCGCGGTCAACCACGCGGACCACCGCGCTATCGGGCTCGCGGTGCTCGACGCGTGCCGCGACGCCGCCAACCGATGGTTGTTCCCGGAGCTCGGTGAGCCCTGGCAGGGGATCCGCACCGCGTACGTCGCCGCCAGCAATCCGCCGACGCACTACGTGGACGTCGGTGCGACGCTCGCACGCGGCGTCGCGTCGCTGGAGGAGCACCGCGTGTACATCGAGGGCCTCGGGCGCGAGTTCGACCCCGAGGACTTCCTCACCAACATGGCCGGCTTCGGCGGGATGGCCGCCGGCTGCGAGTTCGCGGTGTTGTTCCGAGAGTTCGCCGTCGGGTAGCTCAGGGGCGCGCCGTCCGTTCGGCACGCCGCACCGTCTCGCGCATCGACGGCAGATCGACCGTCGCCCGGCGCGGGTCGTCGGGCCACTGCTCGACGAGGCCGGTCGCCCACTCCGCCCACTCCTTCACCATCGCGTAGTAGTCGGTGAGGAAGCGGCCGCCGAGCGAGTTCTGCGCGACCCGTTGTTGGAAGAATCCCTCGCCGGCCAGGTAGGCGTGCGCGACCGCGAGGTTCTCCTCGTTCTGCTCGACGGCCCACGCGCGCGTGGCTGCGAGCGTCGCGAGCGCGTCCTGCTTCGTGCCGTTCTCCGCGAAGCTGATTTGCAGCAGCTGCTCGAACTCGAGCACCGGGCCCTCGCCCGGCCGGCCGAGCCACTCCGCCAGCGCCCGGCGCCCCTTCGCCGTGATGGCGTACACGGTCCGCGGGCGCCGGCCGAGCGGCTCCTCGGTCGCGCCGGCCAGCCCGAGCGCCACGAGCTTCTTGGGCTCCTCGTAGAGCTTGCTCTTGGCCCGCGGCCAGACCCGGCGCAGGCTCCGGTCCATCTGCTGGGTGAGCTCGTACGTGGTCCACGGCCTCACCGCCAGGAGCCCGAGGATGGCGTACGAGGTCGTGGTGAGCCGCTCACCCCTTGACATGTTCCTCCCCTTGGGAGGATAGTGGAATCGTCACAATGGGACTGTACCGTTGGGACCATCAGGGAGGCACGATGACCGACGCCCACACGATTCCCGTCGACCCGTCGAACGCCGACGCCGCCCGCGCGTGGGACGGCGAGGACGGCGCGCACTGGGTCGAGCACGCCGACCGCTACGACCGTTCGCTCGCACGCTACGACGAACGGTTCATGGCCGCCGCTCGCATCGGCGCCGGCACACGCGTGCTCGACGTCGGGTGCGGGAACGGTCAGAACACGCGCGCCGCGGCACGGCTCGCGGTGGGAGGCGAAGCCGTCGGCATCGACCTCTCGTCGGCGCTGATCGAGAACGCGCGGCGGTTGGCCGCGGCGGAGGCGCTGACGAACGCGACGTTCGTGCAGGGCGACGCGCAGATCTATCCGTTCGATGCTGCGTCCTTCGACGTGGTGATCAGCCGCACGGGTGCGATGTTCTTCGGTGATCCGGTGGCCGCGTTCGCGAACCTCCGACGCGCCCTGCGACCTGGCGGGACTCTGGTGCTGCTCACCTGGCAGGCGGTGGC
>DASPTH010000412.1:0-2406 GCA_035623515.1 Acidimicrobiia bacterium | reverse complement strand
GTCGGCGGACGAGCGTCGCGCGCCCCGCCCAGTAGACCGCGTCCCGTCGGTCGACGCCCACCGCCACGAGCGCTTCGCCGAACGCGATCGTCGCGCCGACGGGTACGTCGAGCCCTGCCGCGCGCAACAAGCGCGCGAACCCCACGGCGTGTCGATCGAGTTGGAGCTCAGGCACTGCGTTCCATCGCCGCGTGCACGAGCTCGCGGAGTCCGTGCGCGCGGGTGCGTTCCTGGTCCTCTCGATACTTGAGGATGGTGCCGAGGGTGACGTCGACCGCGCGCTCGTCGACCGTGACGTTCCCGAGTGCCGCGAGCGCGTTGGCCCAGTCGATGGTCTCGGCCACTCCAGGCGGCTTGTAGAGCTCGAGCCCGCGGAGCGTCTCGACCGCGGCGGCGACCTGGCGAGCGAGCGTCTCAGGGACGTCGGGGGCGCGCACGCGCAGGATCGCGAGCTCCCGTTCGAAGTCGGGGTGCGAGATCCAGTGGTACAGGCAGCGCCGCTTGAGCGCGTCGTGCACGTCGCGCGTGCGGTTCGACGTGACGACGACGAGCGGCGGCTCCTGCGCCCGGAACGTGCCGAGCTCGGGAACCGTGATGGTGAAGTCGGAGAGGATCTCGAGGAGGAACGCCTCGAACTCGTCGTCGGCGCGGTCGACCTCGTCCACGAGGAGCACCGGGGGCGTGGTGGCGCCGAGTGCCTCCGACTCGTAGCCGATCGCCCGCAGGAGCGGGCGCTTCACGAGGAACCGCTCCGAGTAGAGCTCGTCCTCGACGACCTCCTCGCCCTTCGCCTCGACGGCGCGGAGATGGAGGAGCTGCCGCGAGTAGTCCCATTCGTAGACGGCCTGGGAGGCGTCGATGCCCTCGTAGCACTGCAGCCGGACGAGCTCGCCGCCCGTCCAGCGCGAGAGCACCTTGGCGACCTCGGTCTTGCCCACGCCCGCTTCCCCCTCGAGCAGCAACGGGCGCTTCAGGCGCATCGCGAGGAAGATGGCGGTGGCGAGCCCTTCGTCGGCCAGGTACTGGTGCTCGGCGAGCGCGTCGCGGACGTCGTCGACAGTCTCCATGCACCACCGATCGTACCGGCCCACTCCCCGACGAACTTGCGTCGGCAGCCGTCCTCTGACGTCGGTTGGTGACGCCGGTTCGAGGTCGGGGCGCGTCAGAGCGACAGCGTGTACCCGCCGTTCACGGGATACGTCTGCCCGGTGATCCACGACGACAGGTCGCTGGCGAGGAAGCACACCATCGCGGCGACGTCGTCGGGCTCGCCGCGCCGCCGCACGATGTACTGCTTCAGGATCCGAGCCATGTACTCGGCCTCCTCTCCCGACGGTGCGGGCGCGTCCTTGCCGCGGGTGTTCATCGTTGCGAGCGAGACGCAGTTCGCGGTGATCTGGTGCCGCCCGACCTCGCGGGCGATGGCGCGCATGAAACCGGCGGCCGCGGCCTTGCTGCCGCCGTACACCGCGGTGTGCGCGTCGCCGGCACGCGCGGAGTCCGAGATCAGGGTGATCACGCGTCCCCAGCCGCCGTCGATCATGCCAGGAAGCGCGACGTGCACGCAGTTGAGGACACCGTAGAAGTTGATGCGCACGTACCGGTCCCAAGTGTCCGGGTCGGTGTCGACGAAGTTGGCGAGATCGAAGCTGCCGGCGAGGTCGGGCGCGCCCGCATTGCCCGCGTTGTTCACAAGGATGTCGATCGCTCCGAGCGCGTGCAGCGCCTCGTGCACCGCGCCGTACTCCGTGACGTCGAACGGCGCGGGGAGCGCGCGCCCGCCCGCCGCTTCGATCTCACCGGCGACGTCGTGCGCGCGGTCGGGCACGAGGTCGTTGACGAGCACCTCGGCGCCGGCCTCGGCCAGCGTGCGGGCGATGCCTCGCCCGACGTTCTGGCCGGCGCCGGTCACGAGCGCACGGTGTCCGCTCAGGTCGATGGTCACCGGCATGGCGCCAGCCTCCTCTCGCGCCTACACCGCGCCCGACGCGCGGAGGGCCGCGATCTCGTCGGCGGAGAAGCCCGCCGCGGTCAGCGCGTCGTCGGTGTCCGCGCCCGCCTCGGCCGGTGGTCGCGTCGCGGTGTACGCGCTGGGTGCGTCGCCGCCGATGAACCGGAGCGGGTTGGCGAAGACCGTCTCGCCGCCGCCGTCCAGCTGTACCAGGTCGCGACGCGCCGCGACGTGCGGGTCGTCGAGGAGGTCTTCGGGGCGGTTCACCGGGCCGAGGCACGCTTCGGTCGGCCCGAGTGACGCCACCCACTCGCTCGCGGGTCGCGCCGCGAAGATGCCGGCGAGTTCCGCCGTGAGCGCGTCCTGGTCGGGTTCGTACAGTCGGTCGACCAGGTCGGGCCGGCCGAGCGCGTCGCACAGGGTCCCCCACGTCCGGGGCTCGGCGGCACCCAGGG